>JADKHO010000001.1:1948444-2268056 GCA_016721765.1 Bacteroidota bacterium | reverse complement strand
ACAAAAGGCTATTATTGCTTTTCTGAAAACCTTAACAGATACTGCTTTTCTCAATAACAAAAAGTTCAGTTACACTTATATTAAATAAAAATCCAAAATCATAAACCTTTATTCTAAAATCACTTTCTTAATAATTAATGATGCAGTTGAGGTCAATTTTAAAAAATAAATTCCTTTTGGAAATTGGCTAATATCTATCGCCTTCGTAGTAAAGTTTACTAATTCTTCCATATAAATTAGTTGTCCGCTAGCATTTGTTATTTCTAAATGTGATTTGCCAGTTAGGATAGTTGTTGAAGAAATTTTTAATTCCTCACTTGCTGGATTAGGTGAGATATTTATGACCGCTACATCTGGAGTTTTACGAATTGAATTACCCAAATCAATGGTAATGATATAATCTTCAGTTTCGCCGGTTATATAATTAATACAAGCTGAATTTGCTGTTAATGTACCTGAAATATTTTCTATCGATCTGATGCGCATACCGGTTTTTCCTGTCGGTATTCCTTGAGGAATGGTTAAATTAGTAGAACTAGGAACACTTGCAGTTGAAGAATTTGTAATTTGTTTCCACTCGGAAGATTCAAATATTCCATTTTGATTATAATCAATCCATACTGCTAAAGAATTATTGTAAGAAGTTGTTACACTTAAAGAATAAGTGTTTCCGGTAAGAAGTGTAGCTGTGCTATTCCCATAAGGCGGAAAAGCATTTATCGAACTGCCATTTGTAACCGCACATATTGGGTTGCTATTGTTTAAGGAAGTACCTGAAATTGTTACGTTTGTAAGATTGCTCCGTGACCAACTTGATCCGCATAATGCGCCACCTAAATTAGCACTGCAATAGCACAAAGCAGTATCTGTAGCCAATATTTTAACACTTGTAGAACTAACCGTTTGAGCGTTGCAACTTACCTGACATCGATAATACATCGGACCAGAGAAATTAACATTATAATACGGGTAGTTTGCACCCTGAATAATCGACCAAGTTGTATTATTAGTTGAATTTTCCCACTGATAGCTTTGTCCAAACCCAAACCGAATTTCCCGCCCGCAAATAAAGTGAAGTAAGCGCACCCGAACACAAAGTTGAATCCAATGCCAAGTCAAACCCCCAGTTGGTGGTCAACACAAGGATTGCCGCTTACAATGTTAACGGTGTAATCTTCGGTCTCGCCGAAGAAGTAACTACCACAAGGGCTTTGCAAAGCAGAACCTGAACCGGTCAATTTAATCCGCATCCGTTTGGGACCAAGCGCTGAGGTGTAGGGTATAAAAATATTTGAAAAAAGTTTTCCTTGGTTAGCTATTGTGGTTAATCCAATTGGAAAGTTCTCATCAAATGAATTAAAATTACCATCTTCATTAAAATCAATATAAAGTGTTGTGCATAACTCTGAAAAAGTGTAATACTGTTATTGATTTGAATTATGCGGATTGTGTAGTTTTGACCTTGAATGAGGTTCGTTGCAGGTAGGTTGGTAAAGTCAGTATATGAATTGTTTGCGGTTGAATTATTAAAGGTACTTGTATCCGTTCCATTTTGAAGTGTGGAAATACTTACATACCCAATATCATTGTACAAAACGTAGTTTGCATTTGATTGACAATAGCATGGATTAATTGTATCCATTGAGATGGACTGAACAGTGGAGTAAGTAAGTTGTCCATTGCATAAAATACTGCACCTGTAATAAGCTCCCACATTAATTGTGTCGGAATAACTTTCTGAATTAGCACCCAAAATAGACGCCCAATTAATGTTATTTGAAGAGCTTTGCCATTGGTAAATTTGTCCGCTGCCTGTTGAATTTCCTTGAAGAGTGAAAAACACAAGTGTCCCTGGGCAAACAATAGAATCACTTGCAAGGATTGATCCTCCGGTTGGGGAAGTGCAGGGAGGTATATTTGGGACAATATTTACTGTGTAATCTTCCGTTTCTCCATAGTTGTATGTTCCACAAGGTGATGGGCTAATTGATCCATATTGACGTAAAACAATTCTCATTCGTGTGTTACCCAACAAGGCTGTGGCAGGTATTGTTATTGCCTTAGTAAGGCGATTACCACCCGGGCCGGAGTTTGTTTGCCCAATGTCAATCATTTCATCCGAATTATTAAAGAAGCCGTCTTGGTTGTAATCGATATACACCTTAGCATAGCAGGCAATAAAGAAAGAGGTTTTGTTAATTTGAATCAGGTCTATAATGTGAGAGGAGTTTCTGGGTAAATTAGGAGCGGGCAAAGTAGTAAAATCACTGTACATTTTGGTGGACGTTGGGTTATTCCTTGCTGTGGTGTCAGTACCATTTATAAGAGAACCTAACGAAAAATAACCTATATCCGAATCAGTATTAAACTGCGCAGTGGAATTGCAATAATTACACTGTGTAATGGGATTCAATGCAATATGCTTGGATGATGAGTATGCAGAATCGGAATTGCAAATTAAAAGGCATCTATAGTACATCGAACTGAAAATGGAATCAGAATAGCTCGCGAGGGTTGCTCCCGGTTTGCTTATCCAATTGATACCATCGCTTGAAAATTGCCACTGAAAAGTTTGTCCGATTCCTATTGAATTACCTTGTAAATAGAAACTAACAACACTTCCAGCGCATGCATAACTTTCGGTAGCATTTGTTATTCCCCCTATTGGTGGTGAGATACAGGGTGAGGGTCCTTGTATATTTATAAGATAATCCTCCGTTTCACCATTATTATAAGTGCCACAAGGATTTTGAGGAGATGGACCTCCCTCTTTTAAAATAATTCTCATACCGGTAATCCCAGTAAGTGCTGTTGCAGGAATCGTAATAAATCCACTAACTGTTTCACCCCCAGGCGCAAATGTAGACCCTATGTGAAATCGCTCAGTGGTTGTATTATAAACAGTATCGTGGTTGAAATCTATATACGCGTAAATATCGCTAACACTATAATTACTAGAACCACTAATTTGATTTACGCGCATTGTATAAGAAGCTGAAACCATAACATCTGCAGGTGGCAGATAAGTATAATCACTATACGTTTTATTAGCCGTAGGATTATTGTATTTAGATGTGTCTGTTCCATTCTGCAAATTAGAAAAGCGGACATATCCAATGTCAGTGCGAATTGATGATGTTGCATTAGATAAACAATAACAAAGATTATTGGGTTTTACCCATACAAAAACGGGTGCTGTTGTATCCGACACACCGCTGCAGGTTACAATACACCGGTAATAACTTGCAGCAAGAACTGTTTGAACTAAAACCGTATCGACTGCACCTGCAATGTTACTCCAATTCAGTGAAGCCGGTGAAACTTGCCATTGATAAGTTAGTCCATACCCATGATCGTTTGATTTTAGTTTGAATGTATCGACGGTACCTTGACAAAGAGCACTTAATGTTGGTAGAACTTGACCAGCATTGGGAGGTGAGGTGCATAGAGGTCCTGTAATAGTTAACGTATAGTCTTCCGTTTCACCAGTCGCAAAATGAGTACATGCAGAACTAGAATTATTAGGATTTCCATAAGCCCTACTTCTAATTCTCATTTTAGTTTTGCCAATATAAATTCCATATGGTACGGTAAAATTTACTGTTAAAACTAATCCTGGTGCACAGCCATTTGCTATTTGTTTCCATTCAGATGCGTCAAAAACATAATTATGATTGTAATCAATCCAAAATGAAATAATGCTATTAGATGTACTAACAACTTTTAAAGTATATGTTTGGCCCCATGTAACTGTAGCAGTAGTTGTTCCGCTTGCAGGAAAATTGCTATATGAATCTGAACCGGTAGTTAGCGTGCAACCATTATTATAATTAACTAAGGTGGTTCCCGCAATTTCAACGCCACTAAGTATATCATTTGTAAAGCAATATCCTCCCCCTAAGCTAAAAACACAATACTGTGCGCGCGCAGTTTGACTAAGGATGAGTGTAAAAAAAGAAAGCAATGAAATAAAAAACGGAATGAATGTTTTTTGTAGCTCATATTTAAATTGGGAATAACCATCTTACTATTGCTTCACTAATTTTATGACAGAATTATAATTATCAGAAATGATTTTAAGAATGTATATTCCATTTGGTCCCTCTAATTGTGCTCTCAATTTGGAAGTATTAACAAATTTTAATTTGTTAACTTCTTGACCGGTCAGCGTAAAAATTCTAATCTCTGCAGCTGAAACTGCATCTCCTAAATCGATATTAATTTCTCCGCTTGTAGGATTGGGATAGGCACTTAACTCATTTTGGGATAACCTTACAGGAATTGAAAGTGGAGCTGAACCATATTTTGCAAAATAATAATTTGTATATAAAGGAATACTCAAAGTTAAAGATTGATTTGGATCTGGATTAAAATCTAAAATGCCTGCATAACTACCAGTGGTGTATAAATTTCCGTTGTTGTCAGCTTTTATTCTATTGCCAAAATCTCTGGCATTACTACTAAGTTTGAATGCCCACATAAAATTCCCCACTTGAATCATATTTTGAAATATAGGAATCGCCTAAATTGGATGTATCAGCAGACATCATATAATTAACAGGCCCAAAATCAAAATCAGCTGTACCCATGAAATTACCTGTCACGTATAGGTTACTATTAGAGTCATAACTGATATCATAGCAATTCTCGGTAAAAAGACTTCCGGTAGAATTACTTCCAATTAGATTTGCAGATATATAATTTCCACTGGAATCAAATTTGCAAATAAGGCCGTCATATGATTGCGCAATTAAGTTAGCTATTCCCGGTCCGGGGTCAAAGTCGCAGGTTCCGGTTAAAAATCCAGCCATTGCGATAGTTCCATATTGATCAGTAGTCAATCTGCGTAAATTTTTTGGATTTGTTGATCCAATTTGTTTCAGCCAGCGAAAAGCACCATTAGAATTAATCTTACACACAAAAATATCGTAAATACCGGTTGCATAGGAAATTAGGGTGGATGAGTCAAATACTGTTGTGTCACTGAAAGTTCCTGTAACATTGAGCATATTATCAGGGCTTATTGAAATTGCTCGTGCATAACTATGTAAACTTGAAGGCAATTGTTTCACCCAAACGAAATTTCCGTTCGAATCCAGTTTTAAAATATATGCTTGTTGTGTTTTTAATGTATTGAAAGAATAAATACCAGGCCCCGGATCAAAATCTACAATTCCACCGGTATAGCCAACAGAATAGATATTGTTGTTGCTATCCAGCGCACATGAAAAAATTTTATCATCAAATGCGTTTCCAATTTTTTTAGCCCATAAAAAGCTTCCATTGCTTGAGAATTTAGTGATAAAAATATCTGTATAACTATATGAACCTTGGGTAACGGTAGGCGCACTAATCATTTGAAATATACCCACACCAGGATCAAAATCCACAGTATCACTAAATGTTCCTGTAAAGAAAATATTTCCTGAATTATCAATTTTTGCATCAGTAATTTCTTCTGTTAAACGTGAACCAAATTTCCGAGCATAAATTAAATTGCCAGTAGGAGTATATTTTGCAAAAAAAGCATCTAATTTACCCGATGATGTAAGATTGGTAACGCCTGAAGGAGATAGGTTAAAATCAACGGTGCCTTCAAAATTTCCGGCAATAAGTACATTGCCATTTTCATCTATTTCTATGCAATTTACGTAAGCATTTAGGTTATAAGCCCACTGCAGTGATTGTGCCTTTGCAGTATTGCTAATAAATCCTAACCAAATTAAAAGAATGAAAAGAATAATTTTTTTTAGCATGGATTAGAAATTAATGTGATAGCTTCTTGAGGAGAATATCATCTTCTATTGGTTTTTAATATTCAAATCATGAAAAAATTACTCTTTGATTATTTTTAGTGTATTGCTCGATTCAGGGCAAATAATTTTCACAAAATACATTCCAAGATTCTCCAGGAATAATCGCTTTTAGACGAGATGCATCAATATATTTTGTCCTGCTGATTTCCTTTCCTAGCATATCGTGAATTATTATTTCTAGGAATGAATAGTGTTGCCCCAAATTAATCTCAAATGCACCTTTTGTTGGATTGGGATATAATGTTGCATTCAAACCAGAAATGTTTTCGGATATACCTATACCGAATACTCCATATTTTGCGATAAAGATATCAGAATATCCAGCTGATGTTAATAGGGAAGAGGCCGGAGAATCAAAATTAGCAGTAACTTCATAACTTCCTGCTGTGTAACAATTCCCTCCAGCATCAACTGTAATACTGTAACACTTTTCTGTGCCTGTACCACCTATTCTTTTAGCACCGAGAAAATTACCCAAAGAATCTAGTTTAAGAACAAATGCGTCATCATTTCCAGCAGTAGTTAAATTAAAAACTGCGGGACCCGGATCAAAATCAGCACTCCCCTGCAAAAGGCCACAAACAAAGATATTTGCTGAGGCATCTAGTGCAATACTATAACCATCTAAATTATTATTCCCTTCAACATTTTTGGCCCATTTGAAAATGCCGTTATTATCCAATTTCAAAATAAAAGCATTGCTGGCACTACCAGCGGGTGTTAGATTAAAAATAGCGGGTCCCGGGTCAAAATCAACTTGGTTGTTGAATCTACCGGAAATGTAAATATTATCCTGTGCATCACAAGACAATGATTCTGCATAATCATTTAAGTTTCCACCAATAGTTCTGACCCATAAAAAGCTACCGCTTGAATTTAATTTCAAAATATAGGCATCCACATGTCCTCCTGTACCTACTGAACCTATTTTGGTTACTCCCAAGCCTGGATCAAAATCGGTGCTATCATTAAATGAACCACATATCAGCGGATTTTGGGCTACGTCTAATTTAATATCTAAGCATCCTGAAAGTGCAGATGGAGTTGGTGAAACCAATTGCTTGGCCCATATAAAATTACCGGCTGAATCGAGTTTACTAATATACCCGTTTGATCCGCTTCCTGGAACAGTTAAATTGTAAACAAGCAGTGGGTCGGGATTAAAATCAACACCTTTAAAAGATCCGACAGTGTAGATATTGCCCGAATTGTCTACAGTTATACTACCGCAAGCGCCATTGTATGAGTCAGAAATATACCTGGCCCAAATAAAATTTCCTGCGGTATCCAATTTATTAAAGGCATAGTTCCATCGGTTAATGTATATACTCCAGGTCCCGGATCATAATCTACAACTGAGTTGTAAGTAGCATATCCGAAAATATACACATTGTTGAATGCATCCAGTGTAATTCCTCTTCCTGCTGCATTAGTCCCAGTCAAATTACCTCCAATGCTCTTTGCCCATACAAAATTTCCGGCAGGGTCTAATTTTAAAATAAACATATCAGTACCTATCGATGTAAGATTATAAACTCCCGGACCAGGATCGAAATCTGTAGTTCCTCTAAAAGAACCTGTTGAATAAGTGTTGCCATACGCATCTGACTCAATTTCGTAACATGATTCAGGGGTTGGCGTTAATAGTGCTTTTGCCCAATTAAATATTTGGGCATTTAGATTTGAGGAGTTAAACACGAATAAATTACGTTTGATAAAATTTCCTCTATCATAAACTTTATTTTAAATTTTCTACTTCATTAAATCTTGAGATGGTGTCTTCCTTCATTTTTGTTGGCTTTGTGTCGACCCATTTCAGAAATATTCACTCACAAAACTCTGTTCTTCAAAGGTATCAAATCAAAATATGCAAGCAAGAATTAAAACTCCCATCAAAAAAAACAACTTGCCCCTTTTAACACTGAAATATTCCAGCCAATAACTCAGGTGACAACCAAAGTTTAAAAGAATTTATTAGTTCCACCTAACAGGCTCTATAATGATTTAACCCTAAAAATAAATCTTGAAATAGTGTTGAAACTAGGGTTGGACATTTAATTGCATATGGAGCTGTCTAAAGTATTTCATTGGGAAATATTTTCTTCTTCATAATTATTTGCGGAGGGATATCATCCCCGCTTCGGAATTGAATCTGTTGTTTTCAAAACAAGATTACGAATTGCACCATCTTCAATGCTTTGCTTTAATTTTTTCTAACTGAATAAGAATTAAACAAAAAATAGATAGCTTCGTATTCGGCACCTTAGGTTGCAAATTTTTTAGTTCATTTCACGATGTGAAAAAATTGCTCTAGGGGGGTTAAACATAGCTTAAACATTTTGCGGTTTATCTACTTTTCTAAAAAAGTCTAAAAAAAGTCTTATCATTGTTTTTCAGACAGTTAACTGTTTTAGAAACCAGTAGAAACCATTAGAAACCGCATTCCTCTAGCTTCATAACCCTGAGGTCACGGGTTCAACTCCCGTCTCCGCTACGAAAGTTAAAGCCTCCTCTGGGGGCTTTTTTGTTTTCTATTGGGTTAGGTTCAAAACTTATCAGTCTTCTATTTCGTTTGCTTATCCTCCAATTGCACTTTTGTTCTCTTCTCCTTCTCGCGCAAATCTGCGCAAACAATTATACGGTAGGTAAGGGATATATTGATATTGAGCTTCTTGAATAGAATAATATAATCGTTGGAAAAAGAACTATTTAAACGCACAAGTCACAGACTTGCGAGAGAAACAGAATCTTCCAAGGATGATTAGAAGCTAATTTATGTGAGAAAAAATACCTTCATCTGTTATAATATCACTCATTAATCTCCCAGTAAATTGCACTAGTGCTTCTCCTTCTCTTCATGATTTCATTGTAAATTGATAATTACTAATTTGATTATCAAACTTCTCTAATTCATTATAAATAATTCTAAAATTAACCATATGTCTTGATGAATTATTGCTATCAATTTGTTTGAGAATATCATAGTGGCTATTTTGAATTTATTTAAATATATTTGAATCGATATAAAAGTGGATTCTCACTACCAATAGTAAAAAGGAGGGCGATACCGAAAAGCCAAACGAGTAGGACATTTAAAATCATGAAAAAAATAAGTCTACTATTTATAGTTACTATGTTGTTCACGGGTATCGTGCTCAACAGTTGTAAGAAAAAAGATGATGCCACAGAAGAAGAAATAACAATGACAGAAGGCTGGAATCCTACCAGCGTTGTAGTTCCTAGTACCGCCGGCACCTATGTGGCTACACTGAACCTTGTAGGTGATTGGTCAGCGTTTCAAAATACAGGGTCTTCCTGGTGTTCTATTTCGCAAATGTCCGGTTCTGGACAAACCGAAATAACGATTACATATAAAGAAAACCTGGGAGCAGGACGAACTGCTGAAGCTATTGCCTTTAACAGCGCTGGTACCATGTTTACTATAAAGGTTATTCAAGATGCCTCACCCTATTTGTGTAGTGGTAAACCCGGAGTGAATAGTTACTTCCCGCTTGCAATGGGCAACAAATGGTTGTACGATTTTCACGGAACTCTATTAACTTGGGAAGTAACCTCTACCCAAACGACGGGCGGATTTACTTATTACATTATTACTCGGCAACAGATTTCCGGTAGCTCAACCCTAAAATTGAGAGTTGCCGCCAATGGTGATGTTTACCAAAACACAGCCAGTGGTGATATGCTGCTTGTTCCGGGTAACACAATTGCAGGTGCGGATATTGGACCTGACCCATCATTAACGGGTTTAATCCCACATCGGATTGTTAATTCAACCAACTGGACTTTATCACCTCCCAATCTATGCACATGGGATGATGTATTGTATATCGAAAAAATCGGACAAACCGGTGGTGTAGTTAGCCGTATTTATTTCAAGAAAGGGCTTGGTATGGTTGCCGATATTGATTTTGATTTAAAGGGCGTTAAACTGAATTAGTTGGAATAAGCTTTTCTATTTCATTTCGAAATGACAAAGGCACGGAATCATCCGTGCCTTTTTTTTATACACAACTCAGCGCCCCTTTTGCACTTGACTTCGGACTTGTGCGTTATTGTAATTAAATCTTTCTATTGCTAATGAAATCAAGCATTCAATCCAAAAAATAACCCCCTTACCTAAATAAAAAAAGGTCACACTTTATAAGCAATTACCTTTAAGAAACTCAAAATTGATTAATTTGTCGTCAAAACCCTTACTATGAGTTTACCCATCCTGTTGTTTTATGGCTTTTCTTTTATTGGAATTGTGCATGCTTTGCTCTTTTCATTTTTGGCCATAAAAAATAAGAACATTCCCAATTTAATCCTCTCACTCTTTTTGCTGGCGCAATCTTTAATAATTTTGGAGTATGTTTTCTTTTGGACGGGCTTATATCTTGTTCATCCCTATTTGTGTAACATCAGTTTGCCATTACTTTTAAGTTTTGGCCCTTTATTGCTTATGTATATTGACTTTGCTTTTTTTGAACCGAAAAAAGCCTTTGTTTATGTCTTGCATTTTTTACCCGCAATACTTGTTTTTATTTTAATGTTGCCTTACTACTTCAGTTCAGCTGATGCCAAGCTATATCACAGTAAAAACATACCCTTTTTTGTATTGGACTTACTCTATGTATCCTATTTTATTTTTGTTCACATGGCCTGCTATTGCATCTACCTAGTGCTAAAAATAAGGTCCGAAAAAAGAGTTGCCTACCTTAAAAAATGGATGTTTATTATACTCAGCTTATTTGGCTTTTATATTGCTTGCTATTTAGCCTATTACATTCTTGTAAGGTTACCTTGGTTTAATTTAACTACCGATTACTTTGTATCGTTGGGAATGTGCGCCAGCATTGTAGCACTTATTTATTTTGCATTTGCCCGAAACGCAATTTTTGAAGGTAAGCGTATCCCCGAAGCCATCCAATTAAAAAACATTTATTTTCAATACCAATCAAGCGTCAAGGAAATTAAGCCAGCTACCTTAAAAGCTAGCCCTATCCTTTATGAGTATTCCACATCTGCAGTTAGGCGCAATCCTTCACCTTCCCAATCGATAGAAATTGAAAAAAATTCAATCAAATACAAAAATTCCGGGTTAACCGAACAATTAGTTGAAGAGCTGGCAAGTGCCTTAGAACACTTAATGAAAACTGAAAAACTGTATGTCGAAAGTGAATTAAAATTAGAGACCCTTGCCGCCAAACTTGGTATTACCAAACATGCGCTTTCGCAAGTGATTAACCAAACTTTTGAAGTGAGCTTTTTCGAATACATCAATCTACACCGCATTCAGGAAGCAAAAAAATTATTATCCGCTAAAGAAAAAGCGCATCTAACCATAATAGAAATTGCATATGAAGTTGGCTATAATACAAAGAACACTTTTAATTCAGCCTTTCTGCGAATTGTAGGAATGACTCCCAGCGAATTCAGAGCGCAACATAAACAAGAAAAATAGTCTTACATTATCGGGAATGACTATGCACAGCTGAAGAGTGTATTGTTTTGTAAAAAAAAACAATACTATGAAATCAAAATTGATCCTGCTCTTCATTATCGCCACCGCGTTTTGCCGCAAGAATGCCACAGCGCAAATTTTTTCGAAGGTAACTTCAGCCACAAATCCTATTGTTTCGGATCCCGCTCAAAGTTTTTACAACGGTGCCAGTTGGATAGATTTTAATGCCGATGGCTTACTTGATTTATTTGTAGTTCGCGGTGGACTATACCAAAATGTGGGCAATGGAAATTTTACAAAAAATACCGGTAGTGGAATTGGCCTAAGTACCGGAATAGGTAATACCTGGGCCGATGTGGACAATGATGGAGATATTGATTGTTTGCTTTCGGGCGGAAATGCAGGTGGAACAAGGTTGTTTTTAAATAATGGCAATGGAACATTTGCCGAAAATACAAGCGGTGTATTTACTAATCCGCTTAAGCTCAGAGGCTGGGGCTCTGCTTTTGGCGATTATAATAACGACGGTTGGGTAGATTTATTTATTGCAGCTCCATTTGGGTTTGCCCAGATAAGCGATTCATGCAAGTTTTTGGTGAATAATGGAAATGGAAATTTTGCACGTATAGATACATCTGCATTAACCGATACACTTGATGCATACACAGTACCCACGTGGAGCGATTACGATAATGATGGAGATGTAGATTTATTTATCGGTTCAGGAAGAGTGAATGGAAGCCTGTCAAAAGACTATCTTTTTGACAATAAACTCACTTCCGGGAACCCCGGCTATTTCAGTAGAAATAACACTAGCCCACTAGGTACTGATGTGCATGACGGACAAGTTTGGAATTGGATTGACTTTGATAACGATGGTGACCTGGATGGATTTCTTACCAATTATCAAGGCACAGGAACTGTTGGATATTTAAACGAAATGTATAGAAATGACAGCGCTTCCTTTACCAAACTAAGCGTTGCTGATGTTGGTGCAATAGCAGGCGACATAGGTGTTTCACTTGCCAGCACTTGGGGAGATTTTGATAACGACGGCGATTTGGATTGCATTGTAACAAATGAGTTAAATCAAAAAAATACTTTCTATAAAAGCAATATACGTCAAGGAAGCACAGTATTTACAAAGATTACTAATGAGCCATTTGGACTTGCGAATGGAAATCATTGGTGCGCTACAACAGGTGATTATGATAACGATGGTGATTTAGATTTGTTTATTTCCGGTGCAAGCGATAAAGGATTGTATTTAAATTCTACCACTCAAACTGATTTTATAAATATTAAACTCGTTGGAATTAATTCCAACAAATCAGCCATTGGAGCAAAGGTGCGTGTTAAAGCAAGAGGCTTTTGGCAACTGCGTGAAATTTCGGCGCAGAATACATTTAACGGCATGAACATGCTGAATGCACATTTTGGATTTGGCAACACCGGACCGCTGGCCTTGTATATTGATTCCATATTAATCGAATGGCCTTCCGGAAATACGGATATTTGCACGAATATTTTTGCCAATACTTTTTATTTAGCCACCGAAGGTCAATGCCTCATTCCTATTGGGCTTGAAAAAATAAATTCAGGGCCTGCTGGATTTCAATTTGTATCACTGTATCCGAATCCAGTTAAAGAGCTGCTAACAGTAAACTATATCGCATCGAACGAATCAAGTACTGAAATCAATATTCTTGACGCTAGCTCTAAGCTAGTTTTGAGCAAGCCCATCCTCAATGGGAAAAAAGGGGACAATAGTGTAATCTTTGATGTGAAAAATTTAGCCCGTGGCGTGTATACCCTTCAACTTAAAAATCAATTTCAAACTTCAAGCGCAAAATTTATGAAAGAATAGTGGTCGGACCGCTTGTCGTCCGACCACTAAAATGCAATTAAAATAGGTACTCAATCCCAAAATAATCGTCCCTTTTTCACGTCATTCTCTGTCGAGAACCTTGCTATTTTTAATATAGTGGTCGGACCACTAGTCGTCCGACCACTATATTAAAGAGAATTGTAATTTAGTCCAAAATAAAATCAAAACTAATTGCTCGCATGAAAAAAAATATTTTTTTTCTATTTCTTTTAAGCGCCCTAAAGGTGTTTGCACAAACTAATACTTCCTACCATTTAAAACTATCTACCACTGCCTCACTCCCACCTCCATTGGAATGGAAAGGAAAAAGCGAAACCTTAATTGCCGACGCTGCAAATCCTTGGATTACTACTTGCGAAAAATCCGATTTTAAAAAAACTCCTTCCTATGCTGAAACCATGGCTTGGTTTAAAAAACTAGCCGATGCATCTCCACTGATTAGCATGCAATCGATTGGTAAAAGTGTGGAAGGAAGGGATATTTTTATGCTGATTGCTTCCGCCGATAAAAATACCAGTGCTGTTGATTTAAAGAGTTCTTCTAAACCACTACTGTTCGTGCAAGCCGGAATACACGCCGGCGAAATTGATGGTAAGGATGCAGGGATGATGCTCTTTCGCGACATTGCATTTGGCGGAAAACAAAGCCTCTTAGACAAAGTAAATTTTTTATTTATTCCCATTTTAAATGTGGATGGACACGAGCGAAGCTCAGCATATAATCGCCCCAATCAAAGAGGCCCTGAAAGCATGGGATATCGCACCAATGCACAAAACCTAAATTTAAATCGAGATTATACTAAACTCGACACCAAAGAAATTCGTGCGGTAATACAGGTAATAAATGAATACAATCCTTTGTTGTATATGGATATTCACGTAACCGATGGCGCCGATTATCAATACGACATTACCTATGGTTGTGCCGGAAAACAAGGATATTCCCCTGCTATCTCCAATTGGGTATTGTCCACTTACACGCCTGCTGTTAACGCAGGATTAAAGGCAATGGGACATGTACCCGGACCATTTATTAACGGCATGGAATGGAACGATCTTTCGGGTGGAATTGTGGATGTTTTGTATGGTCCAAATTTCTCGACTAATTATGGAGATTTAAGACATTTACCCACATTACTTGTCGAGAATCATTCTTTAAAACCCTACAAACAAAGGGTCTTAGGAACATACGTTTTGCTTGAAAACACTTTAAAAGTTTTAGCACAAAATAGTCAAACCCTTCTCGAAAACAAAAAATTAGATGAGGCAATTCGAATTAATAAAATTCCTGTTGAATGGAAAGTTCCTCAGCAATTGCCTGTTGATGCAAAACTAAATTCGGATGCAACACCTCACTACCTCGCCGCGGATAGCTTTAATTTACAAGGTGTCTCCTACCAAAAAAAGAAATCTGAAATTACCGGTGCAGAATACATAGAATGGACCGGCAAAGCGGTGAATTCAAAAATTGCTTTTTATGAAGGTACTGAAATTGTAAACAGCATTAATTGTGCAAAGCGCTATTGGGTCCCGGCTGCATGCGTTGATGTTATTGAACGTTTAAAATTACATGGCATTAAGATGGAATTAATAAATACGCCAAAAGAAGTTGCAGTTGAAATGTACCGCATGAGTAATCCGCAGTTTTTAAATTCCGATGGACAAGTGCTTCCCTTTGAAGGTCGTATGTTGGTGAATGCAACAACAACAATTGAAAAACGGAATCAAGTGTTTCCTACCGGATCCGCTTGCATTTCAACTGATCAATCGCTGGGTGAACTTGCGGCTTTGCTGCTCGAACCAAACGCTCCGAATTCCCTTTTCAGATGGGGATTTTTTATGTCCATTTTTCACCGCACCGAATATATTGAAGCCTATGTTATGGAGCCGCTCATTAAAAAAATGTTGGATGAATCCGTTGAGCTGAAAAAAGAATTTGAAGCGAAGAAAAGTTCAGATGCAAACTTTGCTAAAAATCAAACTGCCATTTATGAATGGTTTTATAGTAAGAGCAAGTATTATGATGAGCGGTATTTGTTGTATCCGGTGGGGAGAGAAAATTAGAAAATAGTTCAAGCCGGAGGCTTGGGAATAGCTAACGCTCGCAGGATGCGAGCGAATGGTTAGTGCGAGCGAAAGTTTGAGGAAAAATTAGAAATATGATAACTAGTTGTTAATTTATTTTGATTTTGGTTTTTTGATTTTAGCTATTTACCACCCCCTGCCCCCGCCAGCGGGGGATATTTTTCATATTTAACTTCGCTAAATTTTTTGAGGTCTGTTTGCCTTCCTTATACCAACTCCTCCGAGGGTGGATAGTTTTTTATTAACTTTTCTAATTGCTTACCTTTGAAGCATGACAGGCCATTTCAAAAACTTATTTTTCTTTTTATTTCTTCTAGTAATTCCTTGTAAAAGCTTTTGCCAATACAATTTTTATTTTGGCACCTTGCATGCGCATTCGGCTTATTCTGATGGGAATAAAGATTCTCTTACTTCTTTTATGACCACACCCTATCAGGATTATGAGTATGCCAAACAAAGTTTAAACATGCATTATTTGGGCATTTCAGATCACAATCATGCCGATGCAGGAATGAAACGGGCGAATTATTTAAAAGGAATTCAACAAGCCAATTTAGCTAATGTGAATGGAAGCTTTGTATGCCTTTACGGGATGGAATGGGGCGAAATTGCAACAGGAGGACATGTTCTTATTTATGGATTTGATTCCTTGATTGGATGGGAACCCAACAACTACGATGTGTACAATGCCCAAAGTGATTATACCGGCTTGTTTTCTAAAATTGCCAATCATCCCGGAGCATTTGCCTATTTAGCACATCCAACTACTACCGACTTTAATGCCTTATTTAGCGGGAGCTATAATCCGGTAAACGATAAAGCAATTATTGGAACTCCCTTTAGAAGTGGTCCCGCGTTTAGTACCAATATTTCCTACAGCAATCCTTCAACAGGGCATTACCTGAACCGCTTTTACGATGCATTAAAGAAAGGATATCATTTGGGAATTGGAATGGATCACGATACACATTACAGTGTTTTCGGTCGTTCGCAAGAAGGTCGCACGGTAGTGCTTGCAAATTCACTCACACAAGCAAGCATTTTAGATGCTTACAGTCAAATGCGCTATTACGCCTCCGACGATTGGAATACGAAAGTTAATTTTACAGCCAATACTTTTCCATTGGGATCTATTGTAACTGCATATGGAAATCCTGCCCTTGCTATTTCGGTTGTGGATCCTGATATGGAATCGGTTTCTGATATAAGTATTTTTTCGGGTATGCCCGGAAGTGGTATCGCTCCCGCCTTGCTTGTTTCTGTTGCCGGCAGCCTTAGTTTAAACTACACACATGTAGTGAACGATAGCAGCACACATTACTATTTTGCACGCATACAACAAACTGATGGCGATCAAATTTATACAAGTCCTATTTGGTATACTCGGTTTGATGCCATAGGAATTACTGAAAATTCGCGCTCCACCATTAGTGCATTGTCGATTCATCCTAATCCAATTCGGGATGCATTTATTTTGTCTTTTACATCCGAGAAATTCGGTTCCTATTTTATGGAAGTGTATGCAGCATCCGGAAACTTAGTATTAAAAAAAGAGTTGGGAAAAGTACAAGGTGCTTTTGCACAAAGGGTGGAACTTAACGATATACCTTCGGGCATTTACTTAGTGCGAATTAACAACGAAAATATATCGCAAACACTTCGCATCGTGAAAGAATAAGTTTGAAAAGCACCCCACTGCCGAACTAATTTATCTCCCTTAGTTAGGAACAATAAAATGATAGCCCTTCCCCTTAAGGGTTACAATTTCGATGCCTGCATCGTGAGAAAAATAATCACGCAACTTTCGAATATACACGTCTAAGGTGCGTGAATTAAAAAACGAATCATCTCCCCAAACAGCCAACAACAAGTTTTTACGATCAATGCTTTTGTTTCTATTTTGTGCAAACATGTTTAATACTTGTGCTTCGCGATGTGATAATTTAATTGTCTCCGAACCAATTTGCAACTCATACTTTCCTGGATAAAATTTATACTTACCTAACTGAATGAGCTCCAAAATAGCAGTTTTATTTTCCCATGTACTTTTCAATAACTGCAACTGGTTGTGTATGCGCACAACTAATTCGTCTACGCTGAATGGTTTTTTAATATAGTCGGTACCACCGGATTCAAAGCCTTTTAAGAGGTCGTTGGTTTGTGTTTTGGCGGTAAGAAAAATGATGGGTAATCGAGGAAATCGATTTCGAATTTCGGTTCCTAATTCAAATCCATCTCTATTGGGAAGCATCACATCCAACACGCACACATCGGGCACAAAGCGATTAAAGCTCTCAAGCACCTTTGCACCATCTGTTACAAGCATCACTTCAAAGTCGCGGGATTCTAGGCTTTCGCTTACAATCTTCCCCAAAAAGGGTTCATCCTCCACATAAAGTATTTTTAATTTCATACTAAACCTTAGGGAATTGAATCGAGAAGGTACATCCTCCTTCGATATTGTTCTTTACTTTAATACTTCCATTGTGTTGCTTCACTACAAAAGCCACATAACTCAATCCCAATCCATAGCCTTTTACATTATGAAGGTTACCGGCAGGTACGCGAAAAAATTTCTCAAAAACTTTTGTGTGAAATTCTTCAGGAATTCCGGGTCCATTATCACTTAATTTTAACACCACAAAATTTTCATTTTCAGAAAGTATCAGACTCATTTGCGGCTTATCCAAAGCATATTTCAAACTATTGTCCAACAGGTTTAACAATACACCTTGCAAATGAAAACTATCGGCTAAAACAAAAAGCGGATCCGTAGTGCTTTCAAAATACAATGCTGCACTTGCACGCTCCAATCGCAATTGTTGTTGCTGAATCAGCTCTTTACAAGACTGAACTAAATTAATTTTTTCTTTTTGAAATATCGTAGCACCCTCCTCTGCCAATGAAGTACTTAGCACTTTATTAATCAGTAAATCAAGTCGCTCTGTTTCGAGTTCAGCCATATTGAGGTATTCATTTACCTTGGCGGGATTATCCTGCACTCCTTTTGTTTGCAGCGCTTCAAGTGCCACCTTAATGGTAGAGACAGGAGTTTTTAATTCGTGCGACATATTGCTGATGAAATCATTTTTTAATTGATGTAAACGATATTGCATTTTCAGATTTCGATAGGAAAGAAAAAATGCACTTGCACTTAAGAGCAGCAACACCAGTGAAAACAATATTTGTGGTATTATTTTTTGAATTAGATAAACCTGAAATTGACTGACTTCTACGCCGTATTCCTTAGGGAACAAATGGCTCTCAAAATAAAAAACAGCAGCATTTGTTTGAAGTGTATCGCGCTTGCGGCTTAGCCATTTCGCCTGAAATTCATAGCCTGAATTTTTTAACTTCATAGCCAATACTTTTTTCAACAAAACCGTATCTGAATTAAAATAATAGTTCGATTCCATGCGGCTTTCATTTACCGAATCGGATGTAATTTGTTTAATAAAAAGTTTCACTCCATGGAGCAACACTTCATGATTTGAATCACGACGTTGCATGTTAATGCTAATCATTTTATCGCCGTTGGCGTTCCCCGATTTATCAATAAGTACAATTGAATCGGTTGGAGAGAACTTAAATTGCTTTTCGATTTCATCCTCCTCAACACCCTTAAAATCTTGTGTAGAATCAGTTGTTTCCATGTGGATTTTAAATCCCTTTTTATTTTTCAATAAGGGTTCAATAAAACTATTTACTAAACCCGAATCCATGACCTGTTGCTTTGACTCCGTAAATTTCTGAAAGAGTTCTTTATGAAGTTTATTCTTCTCCTCGTTGAATTGTCCAATGAGCCACCAGAGGACGAATGCCGTGAGCATAAGTTGACTCAATAACATGAGCGCAGCAATTGTGGAAGACTTTTTGGAGTTTGGCATTTTAAATTTTCAAAACAAAAATAATACGATAATCCTTACAGCACAAGGGATTAACCTTAATTAACCTTAATTCGATTGCCTTAACTTCTAATGCTCAACGGCTAAAATACATTTGTAAAAAAAATAAAAACATGAACACACAAAAATTAATTGGAATAAAAAACAGAGCAAAGCTAATTCAATTATGTTGCTTCCTTTTCTCACTTGCTAGTCCAACATTAGCACAAACTTCAGGCCGAATTGAATACGCTGAAAAAGTAAAATTGGTTTTACATGTAGAAGGCAATGCAGAGGAAGATATGGTGAATTCGCTCCCTAAGGAACACATTTCACAAAAAGAATTACTCTTTAACTCAAGTGCTTCCCTCTATCAAGGCAACAAGCAAAAACCATCGAACAAAGATTCAGAAGCTATTGAAGGAGACGGAGCGCACGTGATGATTAAAATGAAGGAGCCGGATGATAAAGTATTTTGCGATTTAATCAACAAGCTAAAAACGGAACAAAGAGATTTTATGTCGCGCATATTTTTAGTGGAGAGCAATTTATCGAGCCTTCAATGGAAATTGAGTGGGGAACAAAAAATGATTTTAAATTATCCTTGTCAGGAAGCGCTCCTAAAAGATAGTAGCAAAACAGTGCGTGTATGGTTCACGCCATCTCTTCCTATTTCGAGCGGCCCCAATGGGTATGGCAATTTGCCCGGAATTATTCTGGAAGCTGATTTGGACAATGGCAAAGTTAACATCGTTGCAACAAAAATTGAACTCAAGGAAATTGATAATGCGTTGTTAAAAAAACCAAAAGATGGAAAAAAAGTTACAAAAGAAGCATTCGAGAAAATTAAAGCAGAGAAAAGAAAAGAGATGGAGGAAGAAAATGGAGGGAACGGCAACGTAATCATTAAAATCAGAAAATAGCTCAAAATGAAAATTTTGTATTTGTGGTTTTCATTACTCATCAGTTGCAATTTATTTGCGCAAGGACATAAACTTCATGGCACTGTACTTGACGAAAACAAGGAAGCCTTGCCTTATGCCAGTGTAAGTTTATTGCAGCCTTCAGATTCCACACTTGCCTTTTATGGCATTAGCAATACCGATGGCTTTTTTGAAATCCGAACTATTTCGAGTGGGAATTACATTTTACAAATTGCCTACTTGGGCAAGCAAACTTTGTATCGAACAATTGAAATTCCTGGGTTAAGCGAGCAGTTAGGTGTTTTGGAATTAAAAGCCAGCACAGTATCGCTCAAAGCTGCGCAAATTGAAGCTGAACGCATTCCAATTTTAATTAAGCAAGATACAATTGAATACTCGGCAGCTTCATTTAAGACAAAGCCTGACGCCTCTACCGAAGATTTACTTAAAAAACTTCCGGGCTTGGAAGTTGACCGTGCAGGAAATATTAAAGCGCAGGGCGAGGATGTAAAAAATGTACTGGTAGATGGTAAAGAATTTTTTAGCAGTGATCCCAAAGTAGCTACAAAAAATCTCCCGGCCGATGCCATTAGTAAAGTACAGGTATATGACAAAAAATCGGAGGAAGCCGAATTAAGTGGCATTCAAGATGGAGAAAGAAATAAAACAATAAATCTACTTTTAAAGGAAGATAAAAAAAGTGCTTGGTTGGGTGATGTAAAAGCCGGTGCGGGCAGTGAGATGCATTATCAAGCCGCAGCAAAAGCGTATCGCTTTACTAAAAAAAGTCAAATTGCACTGCTTGGAATGGTGAATGATATCAATCAATTTGGATTTAGCTTTCGCGATTACATCGATTTTAATGGAGGGATGCGAAACATGATGAATGGCGATGGGGGGATGCGCGTAACATTTGAAGATGACAATAGTTTTCCGATAAATTTTGGTCAGCCTATTACCGGACTAATCACTTCGGGTGCCGGTGGAGCCAATTATACCTATGAGAAAAAAACTGGGCGCCGATTCAACATAAGCTATTTGGGAAATGGTTCCGACAAAAAATTAGTAGAGGAAACGCGCACTGATAATTTTACTCCCGATACCACCTTCACCAATTTTGCAAACTTAAAGGAGCGCAGTAACAACAATGGACACACTTTAAATTTTTCATGGAGAAACAGTATTGATTCTACACAAAATTTCATAGGTAACGGAAACATTGGATTAAGCGAAGGTTCGACAAATTCGGCCAGCGTAATTCAAAATTATGCAGCGCAAAATATAACGAGTAACACACTTTTAAATAACTACGAAAAAGTAAATACCCTAACTGGAAAACTAACTACTATCTATTTAAAAAAAAGAAAAGCAAAGTGGCTTCTGTTAAAGCTTCTTGCTGAAGCTAATGGGTCACACAATTTAAGTGGCAAGGAATGGCAAAGTCAATTTCAAAATTATAATTACGTAAATTTATTTCAGGAAGCGCAAGAACAACACAAAACAGTAGACCGTCTAAACTATTCCGGAACCCTTTCGGCAACACGTGAATTACCGCGACGATGGTATTTTGTACCCGAATTAAAAGCTGGTGCGAAACAGGAACAGCTTATGCGCAAACAATCAAATAGCCAAGACAAGGAGCTTGCAATAGATTCGTTGAGTGCAAATTTTAACGCCAACTACAATTGGATGCGACCCGGAATAAGCTTTAAGCGAAGCAACGACACGAAACAATTTAAAGCATCCATACAACTGGAAGCCGCCACTTTAAAAACGGCAATGTCAGATAATGGAAGAACACAAGCATCCTTTTTCTATTTTTTGCCCGGATTGGCATGGGAAAAAGAATATAAACCGGAGCGTCGATTAAGGGCCTTTTATGAATCTTTTGTGAACAGTCCTACTGCAAATCAATTGCTGCCTTTGAGTGAAACGGTGAACCCTACGCAACGGTATTCAGGAAACAGAAAATTAAAACCGGAATATGTCCATCATGCCCAAGTCAATTGGATTGTGTTTGACCAATTTTCATTCACATCAGCATTTGCAGCACTCGGCGGAACAATAACATCGAATAAAATAAATTGGTCGCGCAATGTGGATAGCAGCTTTAACCAAGTGCTTAGCCTTCGTAATGTTCCGGAAGATTACCGACTTTATTTCAACTTCGATTTTTCAACACCGCTTCGCGCCATCGGAATGAATGTAAATATAAATCCGCAGGAAAGCTGGAATAAAGGAATGACTTATGTAAATGAAATCATAAATAATAACCAAACTTTTACGCATGAATTGAATGTGCGACTTGATAATCGCAAAAAAGAAAAATGGGATATTAGTCTAGGAACAAATCTTTCCTACACGCAGGCATTCCACAGTTTGGAATCGAAACGGACAGATTATTATTCACTGAATTATTTTACAGAACTTAATTATAGTGCAACAGAACGATTGCATTTAAGTGCGAGTGCTGATATTACACAATACCATTCTCAAACCTTAAGTCAAAATATAACGGTACCCATTTTAAAAGCAGAAGTTTCGTATTTTATTTTAAAGGCAAAACGCGGCGTTATCAGTTTGGAAGCATTTGATTTACTAAATAAAAACACAGGTATTAGCCGTATTAGTGAAATGAATTATGTGCAACAAAAAAACGCTAACTGCATTGGAAGATATTTCCTACTTAGTTTTAAATACCGACTCACAAAATTTGAAAACAAGGATGAAGTAGATGTAAAAGTTAACGGACGTTAAACTGGCAACTTCAAATTCTTAATTCACGATTCCCAGATTTTAAAAAGACAAACAGTCATAGCAGCGCTATTTTGCGCAGTAGATTGCTTTTACCTTTTATTGCAACCTTATCCTTCAAATTATTTATTGAAATCATACTTAAAGTGAAAGCACATTAAGTTAAGAAAGCCTGTTCAACTTACTTGTAGAGTTGATAATTAGCAGTTAAGCTTCCTCTTTTTGCTATTGATAAAAAAACCAAGTTGCATCATTACCACATAAATAATTAAACCCAATTTAAGGTTGATGTATCCTAAAAGGAGTGCAATTATTATGGCAATAGGAAACAATAAATAATCGGCCGAAAGCCAAAAGCGTTGCGCAGAAGAATAGGAAATTGAATAAAGTTTAAACTTAGGGTTTACGGCATGACGAAACAAAAGGTAATTGCAAAAGGTAAGAAATATCAAAGTAAAACCATACACCAGATAAGGCAAAGAAATTTCGGAAATAGTGTTATGCGCAAAATAGGAAGTCGAAAATGGAATTATTGTATTGGCAAATAGAAATGCCGCATTTATGCGAATTAGTTTTGTGTCGTAGCCAATAATATTCCCAAATAACTCATGGTGTTTAATCCATTGGGATATAATAATGGCAAAGCTAATTCCGAATGAAATAAACTCCGGTATAAGATGCGTTAATTGTGCTACTTGCTCACTAAATGAAATGCCATGCTCAATGTGTGGCGCCTTAATTTCGATGATTAATAAGGTTACGGCGATAGCGATTAAGGCATCACTAAAAAAAGCAATGCGCTCCACTTGAAAATGAATTTTATCTTTTTGATGGCTGTCTTTCATGTGGACTAAAATAAAGATTCAGGCTTTAAAATAAAAATGAAATTTAATTTAGTTGATTAGCCGATTTGTTGATTAGCTGATTAGCTGATTAGCTGATTAGCTGATTAGTTGATTAGCAGATTAGCTGATTGCTGTATCCTATTTGGAACCTATGCTTCTCAGTGTGAAAATTATTTCGGCAATAGAACGCTGATTTATTAGGATGATTATGATTTTTGCTGATTTAGGGTTACAGATTCATTGATTACAAAATACTCTATGTGAATCTATGTATCTATGTTCCTATGTGTTAAAAAAATCCAATCACATATAGAACGCTGATTTATTAGGATGATTAAGATTTTTGCTGATTTAGGGTTACAGATTCATTGATTACAAAATACTATATGTGAATCTATGTATCTATGTTCCTATGTGTTTAAAAAAACAATCACATTTGGAACGCTGATTTATTAGGATGATTAGGATTTTTGCTGATTTAGGGTTTCAGATTAATTGATTACAAAATACACTATGTGAATCTTTGTATCTATGTGCCTATGTGTTAAAAAAATCAATTAAAAAGTTGATTCTTATGTGCAAACACCACTAATCCGGCTGTATTTCTTGAATTGGTTTTTCGCAAAAGGTTTTCACGATACGATTCCACGGTGCGGGCCGAGATGAAGAGTTTATCCGCAATTTCTTGATTGGAGTATTGTTTACAGATGAGTTTTAAAATATTCTTTTCTCTTTTAGTGAGCTCGGCAGTTTCCTTCTCAATTTTTTGCTTTTCCTTAAATCGATTTATGATAAGCTCCGAAACCTCTGGGACGTAATACGATTTACCTTGACTAACTTCGGCGATGGCTTTATTAATATCCTCCACCGGCGAACTTTTTAACAGGTAGGCAGCTGCTCCCGCATCATACAGGTCATAAATATTTTTCTTATCCTGATGCATCGACAGCACAATAACTTTGGTGGATTTATACTTTTTAGCAATCATTTTTGTGGTTGCCAAGCCATCCATTTGAGGCATGCTAATGTCCATAAAAATGAGGTGAAAGGGCTCCTCCGCAAGCAATTGCATTACTTCTATACCATTTGATGCATGCTTAACAGTTCCAATAAGTATATTACTTTGTAAAACAAGTTCAAGACCATCGCGATACAATTTGTGGTCGTCGGCTATAATTACATTCAGCAAATTGCTCATAGGATTTGAGTAGGAAAATCAGAAATGTTACTTACTTTTTAGCATTAACTTCTCATCAAATATAATTTTAAAAAAAGAACCTTTGCCCACTTCACTTTTTACATCAAAAAATCCACCGTATAAAGTTGTTCGGGCGTTTAAATTTTTTAATCCGTAACCTTTAACTGCTTCTTTTATGTCAAACCCGAGTCCATCGTCATCGTAATATATACTCAGTGTTCCGGTTTGGTGATGAATTAAGAAGTTGAGCTTATCGGCTTGGGCATGCTTTAACGAATTATTAATTAGCTCCTGTACAATTCTAAAAATACTCAATTCAATTTCGGCAGGGTATCTGGGCAACTCACCTTCTACCTCCAGGTTGGTATCAATACTGCCATTATCTTTTAGATTTTGAAGCAATTCATTTAATTCTCCGAGCCAGCCATTTTCTGTAATGTTTTTGGGAATAAGGTCGTGCACCGTTTCACGCAAGTCGAGTAAAGCTTTATCCAAATGACTTAGCGCACTGTTGTTTAATGCTTCACTTTTTTGCGTATCGCTTTGGCTGCTCATGGCCGTAACATAATACTTAATTGTTGAAAGCATGGCACCCAAGTTATCGTGCAGGTCTTGAGCAATACGGTGGCGTTCCTTTTCCTGAGTTTGATAAATAACTTTTAAGGTTTCCTCTTGGCGACTTTTATTTTTTTTATAATTATTTACAATCACAATCATAAAAAAAACAATGAGCACAAAAAAACTTGCGCAAATAATCAGAATCGAAAAAATCAGTTTGTCGCTTGTGAGTTGCACCAAAAACAATAAGTAAATGAAAGGTTACAAAATATGTTTAACCACATTGGTATTACCCACAGTTTAGCCACTTCCGTGGGATGATCAATTAATATCAAATCAGCAATGCTAAATATCGATAAAGATATTGAAAAGTAAATCAACAGAACAGAATTTAGACAAAATAGTGAATTTTTAAAAAGTGGAATTAAACTGTAATTACTTTCATGGATCATGAGTAGCCCTGAAAATATGATTACCATAAGACACTCTATGGAACGAAATTTAGAATTGAAGGTATAAAAACCGCTAGAGTATTTAAAGGTTATCCAGCCAAATACCACTAAAAGAATCAATAAAATGGGTATTACCAATTTTCGACTAGAGAAAGGTTCAATTCTAAAATACAAAATCAGAAAAAGAAGTGTTTCAATTATTGTATAAATATTCAAAATAAGAGAATACTTCCAAGTATTGGCCACAAAAATGGTCACAGTTAAGTCCACCAAAAAACTAATAATCAGAATTAAACCAAACAATAGGAAGGTACTATTAATCTTTCTTATCCATATCAACAAAAAGGTGATTGGAATTAAAACAGATAAAAATGAAACCGAACTAATTGTTATCTCCACTTAATCATTGTTCAAAGGATTGGGAACTCCGCATGCAGAAGGGCAAGGTGTTGAAAAATCCATAATTTCACCATCACAAATATCATTACCGAATTCATCCACCGCAACTAAAATTATGGTTTTCTTCCCATCCTTATCAATACCATAATAGTACCTCATTCCAATAGACTCTTCTGTAAGCATGGTCAATATTTGATCTTTCCAGAAAAAACCGCCCTTAATAAAATTGTCGCGGTAACGTTGCGTCATTTCTGCTGCTTCAGCTAATGTAATTGTGTGATCCTTTGGTGCGGGTGCTGCCATAATTTCTAGTTTTTAGTAGTTTATAAGTTTGTATTTAATCAACTTTCAAATGTATAGCTAAAATAATTTGCTTTTACTTTTTTTCAGTGCTCTGGATTTTTTCAAAAATAGAATAACTCTCGCAACTCTTTATTCTCAACACTTTTGAAGCATATCATAAAATGATTTTTCCGTATTTCTACGGTATCGGCTACCGTAGAAATACGGTGGTGCACAGCAGCATTTTCCGTATTTCTACGGATTGACAATGCGGTATTTGACTGCCTACATTTGAAAAATATTTTTATTCCTACCCAAAAAAAATAGAATAAATGTCGAATTCAAAAAAACACATAAAAATGAATACGAACAAAAAACGCAGCCCTAAAAAAACTGATAAACCTATAGATACAAAAGGACTGAGCACAAAAAATGAGGCTTTGCCAAATGCATTGCAAAATTTTAGTAAAGCCTTTGCGGAGTATTATAAGGGATTTGTGTTATAGGGAGTAGTGAGTAGTTAGTACAAAGTACAAAGTACAAAGTACAAAGATATGGGATTTGGGAATTAGGGTTTGGGATTTAGGAATGGGGTTTGGGGATTTTTTGAGTGAGAACTTTTAGCTTAAAACTTGAAACCAAAAACCTGAAACCTGAAACTTGGAACTTGGAACTTGGAACTTGAAACCAAAAACTTGAAACAAGATTTTAAATAATTTTTATACGCTTTTAAAAAATGTAGTAACAAACTGTTTTTCTTTTGCTTTTTTTAAGCAACACCCCAATGGCCACCAAGTCTAGTATGGTATGATAAAAAGAAACAGGTATGTATTTTTTATAAGCTTGCTGGCAACTGCGCTTATACTAAGCAATCCCGGAATTGATAGTCACCGGGAAGCAGTTGCAGCAGCTTTGTATAAAAAAGAAAATGTGAATCCAAATGAGTTAAAGAGCTTACAAAGTATGAGCAATTGGATGGGTGCGGGAATGTTGTTGAACACTTATTTTATTAACGAAAACATTAAACAAGTATGCGATACCTGTGTGAGTAAAACAAATTTTGGACTGTTTTCACTTACCCAGTTTAGTTATAAAGGACAGCATGCCACCATTGGTGTAGGAGCGTTGGGAAAGGTGATTTTGTGGGAAGATTTAGAAGACAAGGAATTGCGTCTTGGATTTGAATAAAACAACAAAAATTATATAAACCAATCTACTCACACCTATGAAAACAGAAAATCTACTTACGATTAGAGAACAAGAAATACTTCAATTAATTGTTAAAGCGCAACCCCGCAAGCGAATTGCAGATCACCTGCGCATTTCAATTCGCACGGTTGATACACACATCAGTAACATTCATCGTAAGTACAATACGCATTCCACGCTACAATTAGCACTCATGGCTGCTCAAACTATTGCCTAAACATAAGTTGCCTGAATATAAAATTTAAAAAGAGTTCATGAATAGTTAAGTTAGAAAGCGCAGGAGCAATTCTGCGCTATTTTCATTTTCAAATCTTCTGAAGTGCATTTTCACTTTGCATCTTTTAATAAAATTAAATCTTCCAACTCCCTTTATCGTTAAGCATTACAGGGCAGCAATCGGAGATTATACTTAAGTTAAAGTACTTAGGTACAATAGCGGATTGACAAATTTTATTTCAAGGATTATGTTTGAGCCGTTGGAACAATCAAAATCATAGTTGAATTTTCAAAAAGTTAAGATGAAAATAATTCTACTCCTTCTCTTCTTTTTAAGCATCAATACTTTTGGTCAAACTAACTGCATGCAAAATGCAAATAAGATTTATCGCATTATTAATCTCGATGCGCACATTCACAAAATCGATACTTACAACTCATTTACCAAAGATTCTATTAAGCGCGACAACACACTAAAAGCATTGGAAAATTATGGCGATGCAAAAAAACAACGCGAGGATTCGTTAGCACAACTAATTAAAGTTTCAGAAATTTTTAACTGCGAAATCGAACCTGTTTGCTTGCGCTACTATCTTCAAAGCATTCTCCACTACAGCAGTCTAAAATTATTTTGCGACAAAGTGCAAAGCACTTTCGAAGACATGGAAAACGAGCATTC
This sequence comes from Bacteroidota bacterium, assembly GCA_016721765.1. Classification (NCBI taxonomy): domain Bacteria; kingdom Pseudomonadati; phylum Bacteroidota; species Bacteroidota bacterium. The sequence continues at coordinate 2,239,405 of JADKHO010000001.1, read as the reverse complement.
CAAAGGCGAACAAGGTAAAGCCAATTACTATTGCATCGAAAAACTCAGAGAAAACATTACTATTCTGAACCTGCTCCTGCACCAAAAAACAGAACGCAATTTTTTTCAATACCGTAATGATAATTACAAGCCGCACCTCATTAAAGGTGGAATGATTTACCATGACAATGATTTTATTTTTGCCACAAATAATTCCGATCGCGATTACACCGGGGGCGCACGCATAGAGCTGTTTACCGATTACCTTAAATTTAATTTACTCAACAGTGCCATCAACATGGTAACCGAAGTGTGGAACAATCGTCGGGTAAAAAAAGGAAAGAGCTTACTTTATGAAGACAATAATTTTAATACCTATCAAAGTCTTTTCTACGGTGCCGAAGCCTACACTCCGCAGCTGCGTAACCGAGGTGTATTTACTACCTTAACCAGTGTGGATAGCCTCGACCGGCCTTATGCTTCGTTTCAATACATTGGTTTGGGAAAATATTTTATTCGCAGGCGGGGCGATATACGCGTGCATGAAGAAACTAAGTTTGGAAAAATAGGCGGTAAAACTACCGATGTAGTGCAAAGCGTGTTGCACCGCGATTTAATTACCAATTCGCTGGTACCTTATGGCTGGGAATCGCAAATTGCTCCGAATGGACGCTATGGTATACAATACGACTTCCTGCACGAAATGGCGCTGATTTCGCCCGACAATGTGTTTCGGCATTTGCTGCATACTTCTTTTAACTGGGGTAAACTTGTAAATTTTTATTCGATTGTAGAAGGCCGTGCCGGTTGCGAAATGACTTCGGCTGCCTTAGGGCTTGGCTACACCACTGTACCTTTCAAAAATCAAAACGGAACCTATATTAAGAAACGCGGAACCTTAAAAGACAAAGGCGGTGACTACAACAAAGCCAATGGAATACGCTATTTATTGGATGTTAAGTTGATGTACCGCTACATGCATTACTCCTCGCTGCTGCAAGGCTTTGGGTACATCAGCCCCATGACAGATGACGACCCCACCACCAAAGAAGTGTATGTATTAAGCAAATCGGAAGTGGAACATTTTTATTGGTTGGGAAGCATTTCCTTCTCGCTCGCGAAAGGCCGCACAGCATTGTTTGGGCGGGTATCCTTTATAGGCGATGAAGTAAGCCCCAACAAAAGCCATTACTACAACGACAAAGATTACCTCACCTACAGCGACGGCGAAACGGACCATAAATCCTACCAGCGCAAACTCCATAAAAATACCTGGGGAACCTTGGGCGTGCAGTTTTTGTTGGGGGAGTGATATTATTAATTAGGAGGTGCCGAAAATCCTTAAGAGTAGGTGTAAAAATAATTAGTATGAAAACTAAAATTAAGATTCTCGCAATTTTACTTATTATCTCAATTGAATCCTTTGGACAGGCAAACAACCTCTCAGTTTTTGACAGGCAAAATGGAATTGTAATGCAACGAGCATTAGCGATAGAATTTGATGAAACAAATAAACTATTTTATTATAATAAAGATGACCGTAATAAACAAAGACATCTTGAAATAAGAAATTATGATTTGTTCAATATCAAAGGCACAGATAATGGAAAATACATACTTACAGTTAAATTCTACAATCCTCTTCGAGTAAAATTTACATTTGATGAAGTATTAATGGAGGATCCCTCAATTAGGGACATAAATAATTTTATTGACAAAATCCCAGGAGATCTATACGGACTAAATAAAACTTTTAAAACTCAAAATCAGACAGACTTAAATGTAAATAAATCCATATTTGAATATTACAGCGGCTCATATGAATTTAAAACTATTGAGAGCATAACGAGCTCAAAGGAAGGCACAAAGGAAAATAAAAAGGAAATTAAAAAAATTCCATCTTCTATTATTTTATCACAATGGTTATATGAATTCAATAAACTCCCAATACTAAATTCAACAGATGAGGAAACAAAATTGGTTAACAATTTATTAAGTAGTTTGAATAAAATCAAAGTTGTTGATGACTATTTATATAATGAAATTGAATTTATTGAAAACAAAGACACAATAAAAAAGAGTCTAAGTGATTGGATTAATCAAATTCAAACTGACATGTACTCACAAGTATCAATGGAGAGTTTCAAAAAACAATTAGATCGCTCGAATGATATCAGGAAAAAAATAGAGAAACAAAAATCTGATGCAGAAAACAACTTAGATGAATTTTTTGTATTAATTACAGATGGCTTTACTGAAAAAATTAAGCCAATAATAAAAGTTGATAAAGTCATTACAACTCTTGCAAAACCAACTGATAATTTCAAAGAATATTCGATTGCAGCAAGGCAATGGATAAGTATTACAATTGCTGGAAGAAAACAACTAAATGACGAAGCCGTTAAAAAACTTGGAGAATATATTGACAAACTTAATAGCTTTTATAATCAATTTACATCTGATGGCTACAAAACTCTTCAAACTAGCCAAATAGACCATAAAGCTGAGAAAATTAAAGAAATTACCATTTCAGCTGTGAAACTTGAAAAAGATGGAAAAGAAATTAGTGATACAAAACAGAAAAATATTTTTATGATTGAACGATGGAATTCCGCATATCCATATATAAGTACTGGTGGTTTTTTTACAAATTTCTCCTTTCCAGAATATAGTTTAAATCTAGATTCCACTGGTGCATCACTTATTAATTCTAGCCAGAAAAAGCTTCGATTTGCTCCTGCTATTTTTTTAAATTTTGTCTTTAATGCTCATAACGATTATGTATATCCCGTTTTCCAAATTGGACTTGGGACAATAAACAAAAGTATTTTAATGCCCATTGGGCTTGGATTCAGTATAACTGATAGGGTCACTATTTCTGGTGGAGTAGTGCCTGCCTTTGTAAAGGAATTGGATAAATTAAAAGTTGGGGACAATGTTGCAAGCCAAGATGTTCTTGATAAAGACTTAAGTTATAAATTAATAAGCACAGTTTATTTTGGAGTTAACATAAATTTAAATAAATAAATGAATTAAAACTCCAATTTACAAAGGTTTAAATCACCTCCAAATTAATAAATAAAATGCGCTTTTTTTAATATCATAAGTTTGTTTCAAATATTAATTATTTCATTCGATTTTTATTAATTAAAAGAATAACTTGAAAAATAATACAAAACATTACTCCGATTGGTAACATTTAAAACTTTATGAAAATTCATTCCCTATTCCACTGAAGCAACTAACTAAAATGAGCACGAGTTATGAAAACTATTAAAATAACAACACTCCTATTATGCTTGATTGCATTTGTAAGTTGCAAAGAATCCCCCCAAAAAAACAACCAAACAACTCATGCTATTGGAATGCTCTCCAATTGTAATTCCAATCCCATGAATGCAATGGGACATTCAAAGTTGAAGAGCACTAAACTGGCTCCTGCTAAAGATTTGGTTTGGGATAAAAAAAAATTAACCTGCTTTTTTCTAACAGACGATAGAGAATTTGTGGACACGATAATGACAGTGCTGCAAGCTTGGGAAAATTGTTGTGGTGTCGACTTTATTTTAACAGATGATAAAAATGCAGATATAAGAGTTTCATTTTATGATAGCATGGGTTGTAATTCTCAAATTGGAAAAAACTCACAATTTGATAAAGACCACCCATCAATGAATTTAGATCCCAAAATGGTCACCAAAAATTCTGATTACTGGTTAATCAATTTATTTGTTTTACACGAATTTGGACATGCAATGGGTTTTATACACGAGCATCAAAGAGCTGACCTGACAATTTTGTGGGATTCTGCTTGTGTTTATAAATATTATGAATGCACTGCGGGATGGAATCGGGAGCTAGTGGATGCAAATATATTTATGAGATATGCATTTGATGAAAATAGGGCAAGTGAATATGACACACTTTCAATAATGCACTACGACTTTCCTCAATTTTTAACTAAAAATTGTAAAGGTTATTTGGCGAATTGGACCTTGTCAGAATCTGATAAAAAAACCGCATTAGCCTGTTATCCCAAGTAATAGAAATTTACATTATTATAATTAAATAATTAGAATTAATCACTTGAATTTCGTATTAATTTACAATTAACGATAAAAAAAACTACCCATGCCCCAAACCGCCAACCTCTCCTACCGCTACCTCCGCCAAACTATTGGCTGGTTGGGGATTTTGTTGCCTTTGATTGTGTATGTGGATGCGCGCTATGTGGGTGATTGCGCCTGCTTGCAAGACTCCATTAGCCATTATTATTTTACGGTGGCTAACTCTTGGTTTGTGGGGATTTTTTGGGGATTGGGTTTGGTGTTGATCTTTTATCCTAATTACAAGGAGAAAGACGTGACCAATAAAAAAAATTACGATGGTGTGCTCACCTTTATTGCAGGGATTTGCGCTTTAATTGTTTCTGTTTTTCCAACTTCTTCAAAAAGCAACGACAGTTGCAGAATGTTTGCTTTGGTAGACTCCGATTTACGAGTTGGGGTACATTATGCCAGTGCTGCAATTATGCTTTGCATTTTCGTGTACATGAGCATTTGTGTTTTTACAAAATCTGATAAAACAAAAGCCGAATTAAAATTACCGGAAAACCGTTGGAAAAAACGCCGCAACAACATTTTTATAATTTGTGGATGGCTCACTTTTTCAAGCATTGTATTAATGGGCATTTGCGCCATCATTGAAAATAAAGCTCCAAGCTTCCCACTCCCCACAAAATACACCTATTGGCTCGAAGTAGCTGCCCTCCTACCCTTTGGCTTTGCTTGGATTATTAAAGGGGGATTTGCTTTTACGGATGAAGTGGATGAAAGCACTGTGGAATGGGCTGGGAGTAAGATGGGAATGAAAAAGGCTCACTTGAAAAAACTAGGAATTTGATGTACTGAAACAGAAAAAATGACAAAAGAAAATTTTATCAACAAACGATAATAAAGATAAATTTTACCAGCTAGTTTTAGATTAGATAAAGTATATTTGAGAGATATGCGAAATTTGAAATACTAAACTTTGGGACTAAACCCGCTATAGCCAATTGGTCGATAAAAACTAGCATTAAAATAAAATTAATCAAACTTAAACAGAAATAAATATGTCATTAATAATCGGAGTTTATGTACCAACAGGAATTATCATTTCTGGAGACAGCAGGACAACAGGTACGATGCAACAACAAGTTCCCAATCCCCAAGCAGCTGGACAAAATATGACAATCCAAACAAACATAAAACTTTCAGATTCGACTGAAAAGGTCTTTAAATTATTTGATCGATTCGGAGTAGCAACCTTCGGCGATGCGCATATTAACAATTTACCAATCGCCCATTACATAGAACAATTTGAAGCTATCAACTCTAAAAAACCACCTAAATTAACTGCTGACATTGTTACATTACTATTAACTTATTTCAGACAGCTAAATCCTAAACTACGAACAGGTCTAATTGTTGCAGGTAGCGACAATAATACACCACACGTTTATGGAGTTGATGTTTTTGCAAACACTTCAACAAGACATAACATTGTATCAGGCACGCAGACAATACAATATGGAATAGTTCGAGGTGGAGACACTGACATTGTAAATAGACTTTTGAATAATAAACAACTTTTACCTCCGTTTGAAGTTATGAGTTTACAAGATGCAGTTGATTTTTCAAGACATTTAATTAGAGCAACTATCGACCAAATGAGGTTTGAGCCTAAATTCCCTACAGTTGGTGGAGAAATTGATACTCTTCTTATAACAAACAAAATTGTTGACTTTTTACAACAGAAAAGTTTAAAATGCTTTTAATTTTCACTAATAATAAATCAAAAACAAATTTTAGAGGCAAAATACATGAACTTAAAAGAGCAATGGAAATTTAATTATCAATCTGTTTGTAAAATAATTCATTTAAAAGACGGGAAAATTATTGGAGGAGGAACTGGCTTTAAAATAGATGGTAAGATAATAACTAATAGCCATGTATTTAATGCATCTGAATCTGATGAGACACGCATAGTGTTTATTGACAAGGATTGCATCACACCGATACTTACTAAAATTTACGAAAAAAAAGAGTTTGAAAACCTCTTGCTTGATGCTATGCCACCAAATAGCTGGGACTTTGCAATTCTAAGTGCAGTTGATAGTGATTATAATTTTATTCCTTCTTTAGTAATTGCAGAAAGCACATTTCCAATTAACGTTGGTCAGAATTGCTTTTTTCTTGGGTATCCCTTATCTTCAATTAACCTATCAATTCATTCTGCATTTATTTCGTCAAAATTTATCTCTCCTGGAACAAGTGTGAAAAATCTGCAAATAGATGCTAGTGTGAATAATGGAAATTCAGGTGGTCCATTATTAGATTCAGAATCAGGAAAGGTTATTGGGATAATTACATTAAAAAAGACAGGCTTTACCAAAAAGTTTGAGGAGTTAAATGATAGCTTTAAACAAAATATTAAATTATTCGAGGAGACCGCAAAACATGCCAGAATTCAACTGGGAAATGTAGACACATTACAAACCTTTAAAATAATTCAAACTCAATTAGAAATTCTTTGTTCTGAAATTAGTAGAAATACAAATGTTGGTATAGGATACGCATTTGAACTTGATGAAATAAGAAAATATTTATAAACCAAAAAACAGAAATATGAAAATCGGAGACCAAATTCATGTACAAATTAGTGGAGGCAATAATGGGATTACACTTGGCAATCCTGGAGGGGCATCAATGACTATTGGTGCTGGAGCATCAATGAGTGTTGCGGGAGTCATATCAGCGGACCTTGGTTCACATTGGGAAGTAAGACTAAATATGTTTATTGACGGAAATAATATTGTTGTTATACCGAAGTAATAATAAGACAATTTTAATCGCCCCTAAGTTCGGTGTGAAATTACTCAGACCTTTGAATCCCAAAGAGTAGTTTACCGCTTACTAGTTATATAAGAGACATTACGTAGTATTTTTTTTGGGGGTATAAAATGCTAAATTACTGATGAATCCGTTCCTAGTTAATACATAAAAATATTGCAAAGTAAATTTCGGTATGTAATTTTTCTATCCAATTTGAACTAATTTTAACAAAACCGCAGCGATTGCGCAAATTAAAATCAGTCGAATTACTTCAAAAAGTTAGAAGGAACATTGCGATTTGTAGATTCTTAATATAGAAAGTCTCATAATCAATCAAAATAATAACTATAAAACAAATAACTTGAACAATTAGAAAATGAGAATTTCAAAAATTAAGATACCGTTAACGGAAACCCAAACCGTAAATCTAAAAGAAATTAATCTTTGTAAAAAACCTTTAGGCTCTGTTGTGGCATTGGTTGGTAAAAATGGAGCTGGAAAATCACGAATCTTAAAATTTGTTGAGAACTATATTAAGAAAATAAATTATGAAAACTACTTTGATGACCATTTAATAAATATTCCAACAACTATTATTTCCCAGTTCGAACAAAATATTGCAACTGCAAGACAATATCAGAAAGCATTAGAAAATAATAACCTAAATGGACCTCAAATCCAACAAACAAAACATATTATCAATCAAAATATGTCTGGTTTTCTTCAAAGACTACAACAATTAGGACAAGCCTATATAAAAATTGTTGACAATGATGACTTGAAAAACATAAAGGCTAATATTAACAATGGAAATGCAATTACTTTTGAAAGAATCTTAAAAAATACCCATTTCGATAGTGTTGTTGCAAATCCATCATTAATACAACAAGCAGAAAGCAATCCGCTAAACCAACAAAGTATTTTGTTGAATGAATTTACAGCGTTTAACAACCAATCTACAATAAGTTATTTAACAAGGTTAACAAATGAAATAATAACTGATGAATTTAACTTGTATATCAAGCACAGACAAAAGCCCGAATTAATAAAGGATGAAATTCAAAACAAGACATCGTTCCAATTGTTCGATAAGTTTCAAGGTTATGTAAAGCAATTTTTAGGTAAAGATTTTTCATATCAGCAGAATGCGCAAGGTAATACTGTTAATAGTACATTATTTTACAATAATGAACCCTTCAATCTAACCCAATTTTCACCTGGCCAAAAAACACTTTTTGCATATGCAATTCTATTTTTTTATTTAGACATAAATTCTAAAACTAATATTAGGGAAAGTATTATCATTATTGATGAGCCTGAAAAACACCTCCATCCAGAAGCTCAAATAACCTTGATAAATGCGTTAAAAAGTATTATTGGCAAAACAGGACAATTATGGATTGCTACTCACTCAATTCACATATTATCACATCTAGACTATGATGAAATTATGATGGTAAAAGATGACGAAATCATACCACCATCAAGGACAACACCAGGAAAATCATTTAACGATTTAATGGGAATTGATGAACATTTAAACGAATTAATCTCATTCATTACATCTATTTCAGAATGGGCATATGGTAATTTTATGGTGCAGTGCTTTAAAGAACCTGATGTAATTTTTGGCAAAAATATTAATGACCCTCAATATAAAATTTTTAAGACCTTTTTAAATGACATGACAAGTATTGAATTACTTGATTTTGGAGCTGGAAAAGGGAGAATTGGTTATACAATTCAAGAGGACGAAATGGTTTCTAAAAAAGTAATTTATAGTGCTTTCGAACCAGATAAAGGAAACTATGCAATATTAAATAATGTTCCAGATAAAAAAGTAATTTATTCAAATTTAAATGAAATACCTATAAATAATTATGACTGTGTAGTTCTCTGTAATGTTCTGCATGAAATAAATCCGAAAGAATGGGTTAACATTCTAACTTCTATAAAGAATCTTCTAAAAGAGAATGGATATTTATTAATTATTGAAGATCGTTATTTGCCGAAGGGGGAGAATGCCCATGAGTTTGGCTATTTAGTTTTCGGAAACGAAGAAACAAAAATCCTTTTATCATCTTCATCATCAATGCTTTTAAAACTTGACGAAGTTGAATATTCAGAAAGAATAATTTTTAATGCATTTCTAAAAAGTGAAATTAATCCTTCGACTGAAAGTGTCATTAATTCTATTAAAAAATTAAAAGAAAATTGCTTTGTCAACATAAAATCATTTAAGAAAAAAGTTAATGATATTAATCAGGGTCGCAGATATGCAAACGAAACACAACTTTACATTAATGCTCAACTAGCTTTAGAAATCTTAAAAAAATAATTTAAGCTCCCCCTCACAAGTCCTCGTTTTCGAAGAAAGCATTAAAATTTGTGCTTATAACGTAATAAAGAAAATTCTATTTTAAAGCTTGTTTAGGCGAGCATTGCATTACTTAAAAAAGGATATCCTTATTGTATTTCAGTTAAAAGTTCCAAGACTACTGACTAATTGAGTGCCCTTTTATGCCAACATTTTAAAGTCACGGCGGTTTGCGCATTCGCCATTTGCCAAAATATTATGTCATGCACCACCCCTAAGCTCATATTCTGGAAGCGTTTCAGCCTTGTATTATAAAAAGACCTACATTAGTCATTGAATCCAAAAATAAAGCAAATGAAAAAAAAGGCTATAGGTTTCACGGCTGTTCTGATAATACTATCCTTTCTTCTATTGATACTCGATGGATGTAAAAAAAGAGTCTTGAAATTGAAGCGCAATCTAGCTCAATAAATGATACCGTAAGCGTTGATGCACTTACTGAAGAAGATATACAGGCCATTGATGCCATGCGCATCGACACTATTGCCAAATTCATTGACCTTCGCTTTTCTGACGGCTCAAGCGTACGTAATTTTTTAACGCTTCACGATTCTGTCTTTTTAAATCAATACCCAAGCGGAAAGACAAGTATTAACAACGATTTGGATTATAAAAATGCTATGTTGATTTCAAGAATGCTCGCATTTGGGTATCACCTCGAAGACAGATCCCAACATGTTTATAATGAAGCTTTGCCAAATCATACAGGAGTAGCTTATAGCTTTGGTTCTAAACAATACTTTATAAGAAAAAAACCTAGAGCTGGAACTTGTAATACTCAAGTAGCATATCACGGTCTTGATTGTTCAGGCTTTATTTTTCAATTGGCCGATAAAGCAGACATGCATTTTGACACCTCTCAATTTGAATGTGGTACAAGCTATTTAAAAAATGCCCAAAACTATAACAATGCTTTTACCGGTATAGAGTACAGTGGGCTTAAAGCAGTAAATATTGGTGCTAGAAAACTAGCCGATTTGGCTATTGGCGACATTATTGTTTGGAACTATGGACATTGCGGAATCTGTGATGGTAAGATAGGAAACGATATAGGAATGCTTAATTGTTCCGGTTATTCAAGTGAAAAATGTGAAAAGAATTTTTTACCAGAAAGAGGAGTGGTTAGAAAAGTACTAACGGAGGGTTATCTTAATAATTATAAAGGAGGTTCTCAAGTAATAAGATTCACGGGAAATTGCTTTGAATTAGCAGCTGATACTAACGTTAGTAATAATGGTGTTGAGGTATGGGCTTCTGGCGGAACACCTCCTTTTAAATTTAGCTTGGATGGAGGGGCATTTGAAGAAGTAGGCAATTTTGTATTTAACTCCCCCTATAATCCGCATAAAACCTATTTAAACTTGTTGCCGGGGCCGCATTATGTAAAAGTAAAAGATATGTTGGAGTGTGAGGATTCTCTAGCAGTGATAATAAGCCAGTGTAATGGAACATTAAATCTTGCTGTTAATCGAACTGGAAAAATTCTTACAGCCACAGCAACTGGTGGGGCACCACCCTATCAATTCAAGTTTTATAATGAGCCATATTCATCAAGCAATATTTATAATATGGAATACGAAGGCAGTTATAGTGTAGTTGTAAAAGATATAAATAATTGCACCGACACCCTTGTTGATTGCTTTAGTGATGTTGTTATAAATAGTATCACTTGCACTCCTATGAACCTTATTGACATTCACCCAAACGGTAACTTTTCAATTAGCTACTCAACTGCTACAGGGCTAATTCCTTCCTTTTTGATTTTTAATAACAATGAGTACATTTTAAGTAATTGGCTTATCACAGGAGGCAACAGCAGTTTCTATATTCCGAATCTCAACTATTGCAGTTCTAGTGGATTTCAAGTTCCATATACCCATTCACAAGGTTCTGGCACAATTTATAATCGCACTTTATATTTTATATTAATCAATCCGGATAAGGTTTTAGGAGCAAGTCAAATTAGCTTTCGACTTGGTAATTATTGCAATGGAACTTCGGCATGCCCTTTAGGGCCTTATCATCAGGATGATCTTTGGAGCTCTGTCTATAGTTTTAGTTGGTAATTTCGATCACTCTTCCCCACTAGTCCTCGTTTTCAACGATGACTTTTAAAATTTGCGTTTATTCATCTTTTGTTTATTACTTTAAGGTATTCATGATTCGGCTGCGCCTTAATTATTCATTTTGTGTTTGTTTTTTAATGTATTTATGATGCGGCTGCGCCTTAATTATTCATTTTGTGTTTGCTTTTTTATTGTATTCATGATGCGGCTGCGCCTTAGTTGCAAGGCATAAAAAAAACAATTCCGATTTCTGAAAGCAGTTGTATTGAACGAGCATAAAATAAATCCTTCTGTACCCCCGAAGTGTAACTTCGGGGGATGATAGTAGTTAGCGCTTTGCTCGGCATTTAAACACATATTATATTTAAAGCACCTCAATTATCAATCAACAATCAAATTTTCGTTACCACCAGCCAAAGTACAATCGCTTTCATCTCCGCCCTACCAAAAAAAGAATTTCTTAATTTTATAACAGCTTAATAAAAGCCCGATTAACTTTTAATCCTAAATAAACATTCAAATGCCCGGCAAAATTTCCTGCTTAAAAATTATTGCCCTCTTGCTCATTTGTTCTTGCTTTAGCGCTTGCAACAAGGCAGATATTGCTGCCGGTACACCGAAATGCATAGCGCGAAAAATTAAGAAATTCGACAAAGAAACTTCCTGCAAGGATGCGGAAGTGCGGGAATACTTGTTTCAGGGCAAGGCGGTGTATACCTTTGAACCCGGCAGTTGCGGGGCGGATGAGAGTACTGAAGTGTTGGATGACAACTGCAATATGCAGGGCAATTTGGGCGGTATATCGGGTAATCGCATCATAAACGGAGAAGAATTTACAAAGGCTACTTTTGTGAAAAGCATTTGGAAAAAATAAATTTTGTGTCGCGCTGAAAAACTTTGGTAAAGCAAGCAAATACAACTATTAACCAATACATACAACCGTGCAAGGATTTAAGATTAGCAGCCCAGAAAACGAAAGCATACGTTTTGAATTTTACCTCGATGCTGCCCCCGCTACCTGTAAGGCATTTCTAGAAACCTTGCCTTTTACCCGCCCTTTCAAGCATGCGCGAGTTTCGGGAGCTGAAATTTGGATTGACGACGTGCCCCCTATCGATGTACCTCAAGAAAATGCCTCTGTTTTTACGGAACCCGGAGAAGTGGTGATTGGTCCGTCGAAACCTGCGCGAGCCAAGACGGCCAATTGTTTCGGCATATATTACGGAGAGGGCAAAGGATTGGATGCCTGCAATATTTTTGCAAAAGTGCTGGTAGAAGATCAGCAAAAATTGATTGAGCTGGGGAAGCGCATTTGGGGGCAGGGTTTTCAGGAATTAAGGCTTGAAGCTTATAGCACCGAATAAATTAATAGCGTCATTAACTGCAATCCATGCGCGAGTCACTGCGTTTGCTTTACCACCCCCTGCCCCCGCCGGCGGGGGATACTTATTGTTAGATGTCAAAAGATTGCTTCTTGCCAACGAAATGCCGCATTAGGGATAGCAGCGGAAATCCTTTTTTTGCGGGCATTTTGGGCCGAGCAAAAAAAGATTAGAGCGAATAGCCCGACCAGCTGCCGCTGGGAATGCCCAAGCTATTAAAACTGTATGTCATAAATTATTTCTCCGAATTTATCCTTATAATTAATTGAACATTCTATTTTTAAACTGTGCATAAACATTATCCCTTTGTTTGGCTCGGTAGTATTTTAATATATAAATTGGGAAAGTGTTGTTATCCTTAACTTCGTGTATAAATAAATGCCAAAAAAAAATCTAATATGAAAAATGCTAAGTGCTTTTTGATGCTTCTTTCTGTTTTATTTCTACTCCCCTATTCAGGAAATTGTCAAGTTAAATTGGAGGCAAACTCCAGCCTTTCGAGCTATATAATAGAGTTGGATAAAGCCGGTTGGGAAGCCTGGAAGAATAAACAAGCGGATTGGTTTGAACAAAATACAACAACTGATTTTATTTCGATAAGTGCGGAGGAAGTGAGTACAAAATCGGAAGTAATAAAAGCGACCGTTAGTGCCTGTGAAATAAAAAGTTATGTCTTAAGTGAAATCACCTGTACGCTGTTAGCGCAAAATTCTGTTTTGTTGAGTTATATCTGCACGCAGGAAGGCAGCTGTGGCAATGCCAAAATTCCTTCCAAAATAAGAGTTGCAGCCAATTACATTCAACAAAATGAAAAGTGGTTAGAGGCATTTTACATGGAAGCTAAAATAGATTGACATATCCAAGTAGTCCGCGTTTACAAAGCGTGCCTTCCTCATTTGCATGTATTCATTTTTTGATAATTTCTTAAGACATTCCTGATTCGGCTGCTTCTAACTGGTTAGGCAATAAAAAAACAATTTCAATAGAAGCTCGCGCTTGGCCGCTGCCGCAAAATACTGCGCGTCATTAATGAGAATAAATTTGTTTATTTGCTTCTTGTCGTCTTGCTTACAAAATTTGATGCGCCTGCCGAATAACATTTTTACTACCGCAAAAGCACTAGCGGCAGTACTTACAAGTTAAACAAGTTTTATAAATAAAATGGAAAGCACTGCCACACTAAACACCCAAGACCAAAAAATTAGCTTCGTCCGCTTATTTCTTTTCTTAGCTATTGCGGTGGTGATTTCCAATATATTTAGGTTTAACCTTTTTCATTTAAATGAAATTTTAGAAAGTCAATCGGGCTGGAGTTATTTGATAACAGAGGGAGTGCTGGAAGGAAGTGGAATTTTTATGGCCGGAATACTAGGATTGTTTTTGCTGCGCAAACAAAGAGCAACGAGCATTTCTTTTTGGGGCACTTCAAAAATAAAAAGCTTTGTGATGGCGCTAATTCCTACTGTACTTTTAATTGGCATTGGTGTGCAAAATAAATATAGCATAAACGCGCATTTATTTGGATTGATTGCCGCCATTGGAAGTTTTATGTATTGCATCATGGAAGAATACGGCTGGAGAGGCTATTTACAAGAAGAATTTAAATTTCTAAAACCAGTGGGCCGATTCTTACTCATTGGCTTTATTTGGTATGCATGGCACTTGGAATTTTTAAAAGAAACTACTCTTATTGATAATTTATTTTTTTTAGGAACGCTAATTTTAGGAAGTTGGGGAATTGGAAAAGTGGCGGAATTAACCAGCTCTATTTTAGCATGCGCTTGTTTTCACTTGATTGTGAATATTTTTATGTTTAATCATTTTTTTAATAATGCTATAAGCGGGGCCGGAAAATTAACGATACTCGGGATTTGCATTTTGCTTTGGGTGCTGATTCTTAATCGATGGAAAAAAGAGTTGATGGTGAATCAAGTGTAATCGGCCTCAACTTTTTCATGTAATCCTCACCCTTTACATTTCGTTCTTGCGGAATTTGAAATTTACCTTTTTTAAACATTAATTTCAATACCTCATTCTTCAGTTACTAAAGGGAGATTTCCTATACTTGTAGTGGACTTACAAATTGTAAAATAAAATTATTCCTCTCCCCTACTTTACATGAAAACAACAAACCTTTTTGCCATACTATTGCTACTGAATTTTGTTTGCTTTGGACAAAACATAGTTCAGCTCAACAAAAAAGAAGTTGCGGCCGGCGACTTAGATGCACGAATTAATTTGCTTATGAAGGCAGCGCAGGTGCAAGGATTGGCAATAGCTATATTCAATAACAACGAAGCGGTTTATAAAAAAACATTTGGCTATAAAAATGCAATTAAAAAAGAGCCCTTGCTGGCAAGTACCAATATTTATGGAGCATCCTTAAGCAAACCGGTTTTTGCGGTGATGGTAATGAAATTGGTAGAACAAGGGGTATTGGATTTAGACCAACCTTTGCAAAGTTATTTACCTAAACCCATTTATGAATACACGCCCAGCAAAAAATGGCACGATAACTATGCCGATTTGAAAGCCGATAGTGCGTATCGGAAAATTACTGCGCGCATGTGTTTGGATCACAGCAGTGGATTTCCGAATTGGCGCTGGGATGAAGCAGATCAAAAACTGCGCGTTAAAACTACTCCCGGTTCACGTTACGGTTATTCGGGCGAAGGAATGGTGTATTTGCAGGTAGTGCTCGAATATCTCTTAAACAAACCCTTGGAGCAACTGATGCAGGAAACTATTTTTACCCCTTTACAAATGAACAGTTCCTCCTACACCTGGCAAGCCCAATTCGAAAACGATTATTGTTTAGGCCATACTTCCAAAGGCGAAACGTATGAAAAAGATAAGGACAATGATGCCCGCGCAGCAAGTACCTTAGAAACAACATTCGACGATTATGTGCGCTTTACAACGGCAGTCTTGAACCAAACGGTGCTCAATGCCAAAAGCAGCAAAGAAATGTTTAGCCCTCAACTAAAAATAAAATCAGTGACTCAATTCGGACCCCTTCGCCTGCGCGACTCAACACTAAATGAAAGCATCGAATTAAGTTATGGACTTGGCTGGGGCTTACTGAAATCGCCCTACGGAATAGGCGCTTTTAAGGAAGGGCATGGAGATGGTTTTCAGCATTACAGCATTATTTTTCCGCAAGCCGGCACCGGCATTATACTCATGAGCAATAGCGATAATGCGGAGAGTATTTTTAAGGAACTGTTAGAAATTACGATAGGAGATATTTACACGCCCTGGCGCTGGCAGAATTACATTCCTTATGATTTAAAGGATTAACTGATTTGTTGATTAGCCGATTAGCCGATAAGCTGATTAACTGATGGATTTTTAAATACTTTGACTAATGATAAAATAAAAATTTCTATATCCCCCGCTGGCGGGGGTAGGGGGTGGTTAGGAACGCTGATTTGCTGATTATCCGATTAGCTGATTCACTAATTTGTTGATTTTATTTTAGCAATACCCTATCTGAAAGCTATGTGATCTATGTGCCTATGTGTTTATAAAAAGCAGGTTCATTTGATATGCTGATTTGGAAAAAATAAAAAACATTTCTTAATTTAAGCTTCCCTAAAAATTTATACACATGAAAAAATTACAATTTAAAGTAAGTATCGCTTCGCCCGCTGGAACGGTGTATAAGACCATGCTGGGCTTAGCGAATAAATCGAGCTATGAGCAATGGACGGCATTGTTTAATTCTACTTCTACCTTTGAAGGAAATTGGAATAAGGGAAGTAAAATGCTATTTGTTGGTACCGATGCCAAAGGTGAAAAGGGCGGCATTATTTCGGAAGTAGCGGAAAATATTCCCAACAAATTTGTTTCATTACGCCATTATGGTTTGGTGCAAGGAGACAAAGAAATTACAGAAGGCCCGGATGTTGAAAAATGGGCAAACGGATTTGAAAATTACACCTTTGAGGAGCAGGGTGGCAGCACATTGGTTACCGTTGATTTAGATGCTACAGCGGAATTTGTTGACTATATGGAAGAAACATACCCTAAAGCACTGGCTAAGTTAAAGGAAATTTGTGAGCAGTAAAATTTAAACACATAGAATCATAGGTATCACACAGGGCCACATAGAGGTAAGGCTATGTTCCTTATGTGCCTATGTGTTAAAAAAAAATCACATCGAAACAAACTTTATAGTTTAATAAAAGTATGTCTTTTCACGAAGTAGAAAAATTTTATCCCAAGTCGCGCAAAGCCTGGCGAAAATGGTTGGAAAAATACCATTCCAAAAAAAATTCAGTATGGGTAATTTTTTATAAAAAATCGGCACAAATGCCCACCCTCAGCTGGAGCGATGCTGTGGAGGAAGCCCTTTGTTTTGGATGGATTGACAGCGTGAAACGAACCTTAGATGAAGAACGATCCATTCAGTTTTTTAGTAAACGGAAAGCTAAGAGCACTTGGTCTAAAATCAACAAAGAGAAAGTACAAAAACTTATCGCATCAGGACACATGTTTCCGGCGGGATTAACAAGTATTGAGCTTGCCAAACAAAATGGTTCTTGGGAAATACTTGATAGTGTGGAAGAATTAAGCATGCCGCCCGACCTCTTAAGCGCACTCGAAGCAGAAACACATGCTTTAGAATTTTTCACTGGTTTAAGCAAATCGATTCGGAAAGCGATGTTGCAATGGTTGGTGATGGCTAAAAAAGAAGAAACGCGTCAAAAAAGAATTTCTGAAATTGCTGTGTTGGCGGGGAATAAAATGAAGCCTAAGCAGTTTTGATGGGGTGTGGATTTAAACACATAGGAACATAGAGATCATAGCTTTCACATAGGTATTGATGTTAATTAATTTAGCTATTGTGCTATCTTAAAAATCATAATCATCTTAATTGATCTGCGTTCTATATTGAAGGGAAATTTTTTAACACATAGGCACATAGAAAACATAGCTTTCACATCAATTTTCATCAGCTAATCATCCTTCGACTCCGCTCAGGATGACATTGGGTTACAATATTAACCCAGCATTTAATCAGCTAATCAACTAATCCGCTAATCCGCTAATCAACAAATCAGTTTTCAATCTTAAAAAAATCATAATCATCTTAATAAATCAGCGTTCAATTTGGGCGGAATTTTGAAACACAAAGGCACATAGAAAACATAGCTTTCACATCAATTTTCATCAGCTAATCATCCTTCGACTCCGCTCAGGATGACATAGGGTTTTAATATTAACATAGCATTTAATCAGCAAATCGGCATATCAGCTAATCGGCTAATCAACAAATCAGTTTTCAATCTTAAAAAAATCATAATCATTTTAATAAATCAGCGTTCCCAACCACCCCCTACCCCCGCCAGCGGGGGATATTGAAATTTATATTTTATTGCTACTCACACTAATTATAAACCCATCTTCAAATCGGCTAATCATCCTTCGACTCCGCTCAGGATGACATTGGGTTACAATATTAACCCAGCATTTAATCAGCTAATCCGCTAATCTGCTAATCAAAACATCAGTTTAACCCACTTTCACCCGATTCTTTTCCTCTTCTGCACCGCTTCTTTTCTTTACTTGTGCTCCGGACTTACCGAAACCATAGGAAAAAGAAAGCGTTGCTACTCGTGTTTCATGCCTTGCTAAGAAGCGAGAATTCACATTTGCAAAATGTACTTCGCCACTGGAATTATTCTTCCAAAAAATATCGGTGATATTCAACTTTAGTTGTCCTTTATTTTTTAGTATTTTCTTTTGTATCCCAAGGTCAGCTTCCCAACTGCCTTTCATTTCAAGTATTCCACCAATAAAACGGTGCTGATAAAAACCTCCTACCTCTACAGAAAAATCTTTGGGTAGAATAAAGGTATTTGTGCTATTAATATAAAAAGTTGGCCGAGCACGATTCAAGGTCACTCCTGTTAAAGTACCACTGTACTTGCTTTGCCAAACATCAATTTCGGTTGCGGTTTGAAACCATTTATTGAGTTGTGTAGAATAATTTATTGCTCCCAAATATTGTTCACCCCGCTCAATATTCATATCTGTTTGGATGGTTATTTTATCGGCGTCATCTTGCAAAAAAACAGTTTGAATATCATTTTTTGTTTGGCTGTAATTCAGTGTAAAAGTGAGGCTTGAATGATAGGTATAGGTAAGCTCACCTGAATATGTAAGTGCCGGTAACAAAAATGGATTTCCGGCACCGTAGGTGGTTTTATCCACATATCTTCGAATAGGATTGAGCTGTTGATAATCCGGTCGATGTATGCGCCGACTTATGGTAAGACCGGCTTCATTCTTATCGTTGAATGTATAATTCGTCGCCATGCTAAAAAAGGGTTGTAAATAGTTGCGCGAAAAAACGGAATCGTTCGACAACTGAATTCCTTTAGCCAAAGTTTGCTCCATCCGCAAACCGGCTTGAACATTTAGTTTTTCCCATTCCTTATTTGCATTCAGGTAAGCAGCATTAATGTTTTCGGAATAAATAAAATGATTGCTATTTGCACTATCGGGATAATCAATTTCAGCAATCCGGTTAAAATAACGTAACTCATTATCGGTAGTCACATAACTTACTTTTGTTCCCAATTCTAATTTTACTTGTTGAGCTAAAGGATGCACGTAGTCTGCTTTCACCGAATAAATATCCAGCACACCGCTTTGATCCCCATTTAAGATAGACTCATTTTGCAGTACACTTTGCGCATCGTAGAGATAGGTTGTAAAAATTTGATCGTTGGTATTTTGATAATGCGAGTAATCTACATCCGCCGAAAATTCCCTACCCAGTGAATCTAACTTATGTCGCAGATTAGCGTTTGCATTGTAATTGTACCAAGTGTTGTCTGTTCGGCTTTTCGTTGCAAAACTTCCGAATTCAACATTGTTTCCATCCTTCACATAAGTTGTGTTGTTGGCTTGGCCATTAATAAAGTTACCCATTCCACTGAGCTGAAACCCAACAGTTGTTTTCGTGTTCACAGTATAATCGGCACCGAAACGTGGAACATGTGCATCGGAAGGAAAGGTAGCATAAATGCGTTGATCATATACTTCATTCCCATAAACACCTTTATTAAAATTGCGTACATGCTGCGTTTTATTTATTCCTTTGCGGTGTGCATAATTATAACTGAAAAATAAATTCCAATTTCGATTCCGGTAATTTACATTTAAACCTGCTGATGCCTTAGCATAAATCCCTTGTCCATAGCTGCCGCTAAGCGTTCCGTTAGTACCCTGACGTTTATCCTTTTTTAAAATAATATTTATTATTCCACCGGTTCCTGCAGCATCGTATTTTGCTGATGGGTTTGTAATAATTTCAATTTTACTCAGGCTTGCGGAAGGAATACTTCTTAAGTAAGTTACCAATGCATCGCCGGCGAGTACGCTTGGTTTTCCATCTATCATGATTAAGGTTCCCGATTTTCCTTTAAGCAAAATACTCTCGTCTTGAGCAATCATTACCCCTGGAGCGCGACTTAAAATTTCCATGGCAGTGGAGCCTGCGTTTACAATACTGTTTTCGACATTCACAATGGTTTTATCAAACTGATGTTCTATAAAAGGCTTAATTGCTACCACCGAAATTTCTTTTAATTGTTTGGATTCACTAAGCAATTGAATAGCTCCCGCATCAAAATCTTGTGCTTGCAATTCAAACATTCGTCCGTAATATTTTTGATATCCCACATAAAGCGCTTGCAAAAAATAAGTTCCAACGGGAATATCCTCCAGCACAAAATTCCCTAATGTATCAGTAATCGCAATCTTTACTAAAGACGAATCTGCTTGCTTCAACACCATTACATTAACAAATGGAATTGCCTCGCCAGTTTGTTCTTGAATGTTACCCATAACCCTATTCCCATTGTTTTGAGCCTTCAAACAAATAGTCCAGCTTGAAAGCAAAATCAATAAAAAGCACTTCATATATCTTAAATTTTACTTGAATATAATTCTATTTTTTCGTTTCAATGCGCCGTCCTACAGAAAGCAGGAATGAACCTATGAAGGAAAGACATCGCACACACTCTGTTCTGAATCATGCAAATTTAGCTTTACGTTTACAGCAGTTCCTTACATTTTAATGACCATGTATTTTCTTTAAAACAGTTTGCATTTTGAATATTTAATATATTCGCAGCTGATATGAATACCTCGAAACCCTTTCCACTCTATAGCGAACTATCCATCTCCGAAATTTTAGCCTTTGATAATTATGCTGTGTTTTTACGTAGCGATAACATCATTCAGGTTCAAATAAAAGATGACTTTGACTGTGACGTAAAAGATGCGCAGAACATTCTTAATTGCATCAAAAAACTGAGTAATGGCAAGAAGTATCCATTGCTTGCAATTTATTCTGATTTTAATTCCTTCAGTAAAGAAGCCAATGCTTTGGTTGCAAAGCACAAACTAACATTGGCCGATGCACTTGTAACAAACAATAATTTTGGCTTAAAGTTGATGGCGAAGTTTTATCTGAAAATAAATAAACCCGTGCGTCCAACCCGAATTTTTAATGAGGTGGAAACTGCCCTAGTATGGTTGAAAACCTTTAATTCTTAAACTAATACTTTATCGGTTTATTGAATTCATTTTTTACATTTGATTTTCAAAAATAAGCTTATGAGTCTGCATCGCTTGGTAACAAATTACAGTGCCTACAATGAATGGGCAACAAACGAAATCGTAAATTGGTTAGGTAACTTAGATACTGATTTGCTTTGTCGTAAAACTCCATCGAGCTATCCGAGCTTGGATTATACGGTGCAGCATATTTTAAGGGCACAAACGTTTTGGTTGGCCTTCATTTGTGGCGAAGATACCTCCAAACTAAATTGGGCGGTGCGAGAGGGAGAAGCAAAACAAATTTTATTGGAACTGCAACACAATTCTGCCGATATGAAACTTCGATTTGCATCTTTTTCAGAAGATGATTTGTTACATCACTTAAATCTAAACATGCCTTGGGCTAAAAATAAATTAGCGCGATACGAATATATTCTACATGTAATTAATCATAGCAGCTATCACCGTGGACAATTGGTTAGCATGGCGCGCAATTTGGGCATTGAATCAGGTATTCCTATTACCGATTACAATATTTTTAATTGCATTGAAAAATAGTTTCATGGCTTTAAAACAGTTGGATTTAAACACAGCTATAGATTTGAAAACAAAGGACACCTAGGATTAAAATCTATGCGAAACCTATGATATCTATGTGCCTATGTGTTTAAAAAAAATTACCTTATAAGTACAACCTGCCCGGTATAGTCGTGCATGTTGTGGTGTACATCTTTACAAATAATTTTGTAAACATAAGCATCGATGATAGCATTACTGGTTGTAAATAGGCTGCTAACAGTTCCTTTCCAACCTTCTTCAAAATTATTAGTTTCAAATATTTTTAATCCCCAACGATCAAAAATCATAAAAGAATAATCTTCAGTCGAAACCCCTACTCCTTTTGGTTTAAACACATCATTAATGCCATCACCATCTGGAGAAAATGCATTTGGAATATACAATACAAATCCATCGCTGATGCAAATTGTGCGCAAAGCAGTATCACTACAACCTTTTAGAGTATTCACAATTAATTGCACATCATAACAACCTGTATCTTGATAGGTGTGATATGGATTATGGATGGATGCAGTATTTCCATCGCCAAAATCCCAAAGGTAATAATCAGCATTACTACTGGAGTCCTTAAAATTAATATTAGCTTCTAAAATGGAAGCAGTGTGTGGCTCTGCTTGAAATGCGGCTTTCGGTAATCCGTTAACTTCAATAAAATTTGTATGTGTGTATGAGGAAGTACATCCATAAATATCTGAAACTTGCAAGCTCACATCATAATTTCCAGCTTGGTTATAACAATGATTTTCGATGCAAGAACTAGTGCTGCTGCTGCCATCCCCATAAATCCAGCTACAGCTTGCGATATTTCCAACAGTTGTATTTTTAAGTTGCACACACAATGGCGCGCAGCCAATTGTATCACTTGCTATAAAAGAAATTGCAGGTTGTATATACACATCAATACGAATAGAATCGCGCACTGCAGGTGTGCTACACCCATCGTGCACACTTACATAAACCCATTGTGAAGTATCTGCTTGTACATCTTGCGAAGGACTCCAAGTATAAGTATAAGTGCCATCTCCCCCACCGGCAAAAGCATCGGAATGTATAAGGCTGCCTTTACAAACTGTTACATCCGCACTTTTGCTGAGCGATAATTTTGGACGCACGGCTTGTGTGATAACTTGCGTAGCGCTTATACATCCATTCGTATCGCTCACAAAAACACTGTAAATAGTTGTAGTATCGGGCGCTACCAATGGTCCGGCCGGACTCCAATTAAAAGTATATCCTGCTGTTCCACCACTCGCATTCGCGCTAAGCAAACTAGTTTGACCAATGCAAATTAATTGTGGCGTGGTAACAGTTACTAAAAGTGGAGCAGGTTGTTGAATGGTAAAATAAGCCGTATCTGCGCAAGCCAAACTATCGGTAACTATTACTTGATAAAATCCTGCGCTTAAGCTTGTAAACGAATTGGTGGATTGAATAATACTTCCATTGGAAATAGAATAGTTCAAACTTCCCGTTCCAAGCAGTGCAGAAACAAAAGCGGTACCTATCGATTGCCCGAAACATTTTTCATCCTGTGTTACCACACTTGAAATGCTTGGTGGAACCGTATTTGTAATGGCAACCGTAGTTTGAGCCACACATGCATTGGCATCTTTCACCAACAGTGTATAATTTGAAGCCGTCAAATTACTAAATGTATTTCCTGTTTGAAAAAGGGTTCCATTTGAATTGCTGTATTGATAATTTCCGGTTCCACCACTCGCGGTAATAACTACTGTTCCATTATTTTGATTACAACTTGCTTGCGTAACAGTGGTGTTAATTACAAGTGGTGTAGGTTGGCTAAGTAAAACAATCGAATCGGAAGTACATCCGTTCGCATCCCGCAATTTAAGGTGATAGGTACCCGGCACTAAATTGATAAAACTTCCTCCAGACTGATAAGTAGTTCCATTATCGATACTATACCCAATTGCTCCAGCACCACCAGAGGCTTGAATAATAATGCTTCCATTATTTAATCCGTTACAAGTACTATTGCTTTGCGCGATGGATGCAAAAATGGGAGCAGATTGATTGTTCAGAAGAACACTTTGCGCGAAACTACAATTACTGCTATCCTTAACCACAATCGCATAATTGCCTTGCGATAAATTTGCAAATAATGAATTTGCTTGAAATGTAATTCCACCATCCATACTATAAGCATAATTGCCCATTCCCCCATTCACATTTAAAATTTGAATGGCTCCATTCGTATTTCCACAGGTAGTAGCAGTGAGCAGGTAGTTAAATTGAATAGCGCTCGGTTCTTGAATAACAAAATAAGCAGTATCCGCGCAAGCATTCACATCTTTTAAAATAACCATATAGTTACCTGCAGTCAATGCATTAAAATTAGCTGAAGTTTGAAAAGAAGCTCCCGAATCAATACTAAAACTTAACACACCCGTTCCATTGCTAACACTCACACTTGCACTTCCATCATTATTGCCATGGCAGGTGACATTACTTGTAACAACAGTTGCAATAGAAGGTGCAGGAATAGCTGATAACAGTGCAACAAAAGAATGTGTGCAAGCATGCGCATCTTTTACCACCACATAATAATTACCGGAAGCGAGATTGCTAAAACTGTTGGTGGATTGATAAGTTAATCCATTGTTAATGCTGTACTGTAATGTGCCACTCCCTCCGCTTGCATTAATTTGCAACGTTCCATTATTTGCACTGCAGGTTGTTGAACCATTTGTAACAGTAAATACAATAGGGCTTGGTTCTGCAATAAAAACAATGGAATCAACAGGACAGGCATTTGCATCGCGCACGATAACCGAATATATACCGGATGAAAGATTAGTGAACACAGCTGAACTTTGAAAATTTGCTCCATTATTTATACTGTAACCCAACGTACCACTGCCACCAGATGCCACAATACTAATGCTTCCACTATTGCCGCCATAACACAATGAACTATCAAGTGCAATAGATACAATGCTCGGACCATTTAAATTAGGCAGTAAAAAATTTTGTGTAGCTAAACAATTATTCGTGTCCTTCACAGCCAACACATAGTTGCCGCTTTGCAAATTGTTAAACACTGGACTTTGCTGAAAAGTTAATCCACCATCCTTACTATACCGATAATTACCGGCTCCACCACTCACATTTAAAATACTTATACTTCCGTTGATATTGCCACAAGTGCTAGCATTACTGAGGGCATTAAATGAAATACTCAACGGCTCTGAAATTGTAAAAGTACTTGTATCTGCGCAAAGCAAATCCTTAACAATTATGCTGTAGTTCCCGGCAGTTAAATTTGAAAATACATTTGACATTTGGTAGCTGCTTCCATTATTAATGCTGTATGAATGAGGTGCAACTCCGGCGTTTACAATGATAGTTGCAGTTCCATCCGCACTCCCATTACATGCAGCAGCAGTAGTGCTCACTGTTGCAATAACTGGTGAAAGAGGCGAATTACTAATAGTCACAGTTTGCGCTAGCTGACAATTGTTTACATCTTTCACCACGCAATCGTAATTACCTGCAGCAAGATTGTTGAATTGATTACTGAGCTGAAACGTCAAGCCATTATCGATACTATATTGCAATAGGCCTGTGCCACCGCCTGCATTTAATGTTAGTATTCCATTACTTAATCCACATGAAGCTGAATTAACAGCAACATTTAAGTTAAGAGCGAGTGGATCACTTATAGAAAGTGCGACACTTGCTAAACAATTATTTGCATCGCGCACAACGATTGCATAATTACCCGCAGTTAAGTTTGAAAAGAGATTTCCGGCTTGGAAACTAATGCCGTTGTTGTTACTGTATTGAATAGCACCGGTTCCACCTGTAACAGCAATCGCAATTGTACCATCATTTCCTCCATGGCATGTAGGTGAAGTGGATTGTGCACTTGTAATTATTGGACTTGCCTGGTTGAGAATAGCAGCTGTAGCAGCTATTTGGCAATTATTTGCATCCTTCAAAACCACGGTATAATTTGTAGCTGCTAAATTTGAAAATAAATTTCCGGCTTGAAATGATGCACCATTCGTAATACTATATTGATAATTTCCGCTACCCCCACTTGCATTTATCACGGTAAGTGATGCATTGTTTAGTCCGCAAGTAGCAGGAATTACTGAGGTAGCAAATGAAAGTTGCTGCGGCTGTGCAAGTATAAAATTTGAGGAAGCAATGCAGCCATTTGCATCTTTAACAAGCACAGTATACTGCGCCGGTGCGAGGTTTGTAAAATTATTTCCGGCTTGATACGTTACACCATTATTTATGCTATACTGTAAAGTACCGGTGCCTCCAATAGCCGAAAGGAGTGCAGCACCATTATTCAATCCAAAGCATGAAACATTTGTAACACTTGCTGCTACAGCACTTGGGCCGGCAGCATTTTGCACAATTGCTGTGTTTGATGCGGTGCAATTATTTGCATCTTTAACTACAATTTGGTAATTCCCGGCAGGCTGATTTGTAAAAATGGATGCTGCTTGATAGCTGATACCATTGTTAATGCTGTATTGCAAACTGCCGGTCCCACCACCTGCAAGAACTGTAATTTGTCCATTGGCTCCTCCACAGCTTGCGGTATAAGCGGTTGTTCCAACAAAAATTGCTACCGGCTCAACAATGGCAATCGAACTCGTAGCAAAACAGGAAAGCGCATCTTTTATTTTTATGGAATAGTTGCCTGGAGCTAAGGAGCTAAACAAATTAGCGAGCTGATAAGTTAAGCCGCCATCGATGCTATATTGAATTGCACCGGTTCCACCTGTTGCCGTAATGGTAATGGTTCCATTGTTAGCTCCACTGCAAGTAATATCGGTTTTTGCAGTAGCTACTAACGTTGGTGCTGCTTGATCAAAAATGCTTACTGCATTTGTGGCTGTACAATTATTTACATCCTTCACTACTATTAAATAATTACTTCCAGGCAATCCCGAAAATAAATTAGCGGCTTGAAAACTTACACCATTGTTCACGCTATAAAGCAATGTTCCTGTACCGCCTACGGCATTAATTGTAATTGACCCATTGCTATTTCCGCAGGAACTTGGAGCACTTAAACTGTTTACAACAAGCGCAGCAGGCTCACTAATGGTAGCGTTGGTGGTAGCAATACAACCGCTTGCATCTCTTACTACAATACTATAAATACCTACATTCAAATTGGTAAATGTTGCTCCTGCGCTAAAGCTTGTTCCATTATTGATGCTGTATTGCAAAAGTCCTGTTCCGCCGCTTGCAGCAATAGTTATACTCCCATTTGCAGCTCCATTACAGCTTGAATTTTGAACTACCGCATTTACAATTGTCGGAGAATTTGTATTGCTTACCGAAGCAACTAATGGTAAGATACATCCGTTCGCATCCTGAATTAAAATGGAATAATTTCCAGCCGAAAGGCCTGTAAATACAGCCGAATTTTGATACGTCAAACCCGAACTAATGCTGTATTGCAAAATACCTGTACCACCATTGGCAATAATTGTTGCACTACCATCCGGACTTCCGCAACTTGCCGCAACTGTTGTTGCACCTGCTACAATTGCGGTCGGCTCACTAATTATAGCAGAACTTGAGGCTGTACATCCATTTGCATCCTTAACTTGTACAGCATAATTTCCGGATGAAAGCAAAGAAAATAAATTGGAACTCTGAAAGGTAAAACCACCGTCGATACTGTATTGCAAAACTCCTGTGCCACCATTTGCAGCAATATTAATACTGCCTGTAGCCGCACCATTGCAAGTGTTATTCACTGCAGTTACTTGCGAAATAATTGGAGCAGCAGCATTAGGCACATTCACATTCTGACTTAACTGACATAAATTAATATCCTCCACAACAACTGAATAAATTCCTTGTGCAAGGTTTGAAAAAACGTTTCCGCTCTGAAAAGTAAGTCCTCCATCCACACTATAAAGTAATGCACCGCTCCCACCACTGGCATTAATTACTATTCCGCCATCCGAATTTCCACAAGTAGTGCTGCTCGCATTGCACAACATTGTTAATGCTGTTGGTTGATTTAATTGAACAGCGCCATTTGTTTGGCATCCATTTATATCACTCACCACAACTGCATAAGTTCCTGTCGACAATAAATTAAAAACATTGCTGCTTTGAAAAGTTAAACCATTGTCGATGCTATAAGTGAAGGGTAAACCACTTCCGCTTACTGCAATTGAAATTGTTCCGTTGGTTCCACCATTGCATAATGGATCCGTCCCAAGTATTGATGTTATAATTGGACTGGCTGCAACTGCAACATTCACAAGCGCATTCGATATACAATTATTAGCATCCTTAACAACAATAGTGTAATTGCCGGATGTGAGCGAATTAAATAAATTTCCACTTTGAAATGTTAAGCCGTTATCTTTACTATATTGATAGGGCACTGTTCCTCCACTAGCTGAAATGTTTATACTCCCATTCGCATTACCACAAGTTTCCTTGGATGTGCTTGCAGAAAAAGTAAGCAATGCCGGCTCGGTAATTAATACTGTTGTAGCAGCTGTGCAGCCACTTGCATCCTTCACCAACACACTGTAATTTGCCGGCAACAAATTGCTAAATAAACCGGCCGCTTGAAAACTACTTCCATTCGTTATACTGTATTGTAGAAGTCCTGTACCTCCGGTAGCAGTGATGCTGATACTTCCATTTCCTGCTCCATTGCAACTCACATTTGTTGCAAGACTTGCTGTAATGCTTGGCGCAGAGGCCGTTCCTACGTTTGCTGTGCCGGTAAGTTGACAATTGTTTGCATCCTTCACCACTAAATTATAACTACCTGCTGCAATAAATGAAAAATTATTACTGCTTTGAAAGGATGCTCCTCCATCAATACTGTATTGCAAAATTCCGGTGCCTCCGCTTGCTGTAATGGTTATACTTCCATCAGCATTTCCACAACTCGCTAATGTTGTGGTGCTGCTTAGCGCGATGGCTGTAGGTTCGGTAATGCTGATGCTTGTTGTTACCAGGCAATTGTTTGCATCCTTCACGGTGATGTTATAAAGCGCTGGTGCTAATCCTGTAAATAAATTTATGGCTTGAAACGTTGCTCCACCATTAATGCTGTATTGCAAAGGCGCTGTGCCTCCCAAAGCATTTATCGTAATGCTTCCATTATTGGCGCCATTACATGTGCCATTCGTTTTAGGTGTTGATGTCATGGTGGGTGAAGGAGCATTCGGCACAACTGCTGTTCCGTTAGCTTGGCAATTATTTGCATCTTTTAAAACAACCGCATAAGTAGTCGCAGCAAGTGAATTAAACACATTGCTTGCTTGAAAGCTTGTGCCACCATTGTTACTGAATTGCAAAATTCCTGTACCACCGCTTGCATTAATTGCGATACTTCCGTTTGAATTGCTGCAGGTGCTACCTAAAATTACTGTGGTAAAATTTACTGCCAGTGGTTCTGTGATGATTGCCGTGCCCAGCGTTTGACATCCGTTTGCATCTTTCACCACTAAATTATAAGAACCGGGCGATAAATTGGTAAATGAATTACTTGCCGTAAAAGTTACACCTCCATTACTACTATATTGTAAAGCTCCTGTACCGCCTGTAGCTGTTATTTGTAAACTTCCATTGTTAGCACCATTGCAAGTAGCGTTCACAACCGGTATAGTTGTAATGCTTGGTGCAGCAGCCGTTCCCACATTTGTAGTTCCCGTAAGTTGACAATTGTTTGCATCCTTCACGACCAAGTTGTACGCACCTGCTGCAATAAATGAAAAATTATTACTGCTTTGAAAGGATGCTCCTCCATCAATACTGTATTGCAAAATTCCGGTGCCTCCGCTTGCTGTAATGGTTATACTTCCATCAGCATTTCCACAACTCGCTAATGTTGTGGTGCTGTTTAGCGTGATGGCTGTAGGTTCGGTAATGCTGATGCTTGATGTTACCAGGCAATTGTTTGCATCCTTCATGGTGATGTTATAAAGCGCAGGTGCTAATCCTGTAAATAAATTTATGGCTTGATACGTGGCTCCACCATTAATGCTGTATTGCAAAGGCGCTGTGCCTCCCAATGCATTTATCGTAATGCTTCCATTGTTGGCGCCATTACACGTGCTATTTGTTTTGGGTGTTGATGTCAAGGTGGGTGAAGGAGCATTCGACACAACTGCTGTTCCGTTAGCTTGACAATTATTTGCATCTTTTACAACAACCGCATAAGTAGTCGCAGCAAGTGAATTAAACACATTGCTTGCTTGAAAGCTTGTGCCACCATTGTTACTGAATTGCAAAATTCCTGTGCCACCGTTCGCATTAATTGTGATACTTCCGTTTGCATTGCTGCAGGTGCTACCTAAAATTACTGTAGTAAAATTCACAGCCAATGGTTCTGTGATGATTGCCGTGCCCAGCGTTTGACATCCGTTCGCATCTTTCACCACTAAATTATAAGAACCGGGCGATAAATTGGTAAATGAATTACTAGCCGTAAAAGTTACACCTCCATTACTACTATATTGTAAAGCTCCTGTACCGCCTGAAGCTGTTATTTGTAAACTTCCATTGTTGGCTCCATTGCAAGTAGAATTCACAAGCGGGATAGCTGCAATGCTTGGCGCTGAAGCCGTTCCTACATTTGCAGTTCCGGTAAGTTGACAATTGTTTGCATCTTTCACCACTAAATTATAGCTACCTGCTGCGATGAATGAAAAGTTATTACTGCTTTGGAAAGATACTCCTCCATCAATGCTATACTGCAAAACACCGGTGCCTCCGCTTGCTGTAATGGTTATACTTCCGTCAGCATTTCCACAACTAGCTAATGTTGTGGTGCTGCTTAGCGCGATGGCTGTAGGTTCGGTAATGCTGATGCTTGTTGTTATCTGGCAATTGTTTGCATCCTTTACAGTGATGTTATAAAGTGCCGGTGCTAATCCTGTAAATAAATTTATGGCTTGATACGTGGCTCCACCATTAATGCTGTATTGCAAAGGCGCTGTGCCTCCCAATGCATTTATCGTTATTGTTCCATCGTTGGTGCCATTACATGTGCTATTTGTTTTGGGTGTTGATGTCAAAGTGGGCGAAGGAGCATTCGGCACAACTGCTGTTCCGTTAGCTTGACAATTATTTGCATCTTTTACAACAACAGCATAAGTAGTCGCAGCAAGTGAATTAAACACATTGCTTGCTTGAAAGCTTGTGCCACCATTGTTACTGAATTGCAAAATTCCAGTGCCACCGTTCGCATTAATTGTGATAATTCCGTTTGCATTGCTACAGGTGCTTCCTAAAATTACGGTAGCAAAATTCACAGCCAATGGTTCTGTGATGATTGCCGTGCCAAGTGCTTGACATCCGTTCGCATCTTTCACCACAACATTATAAGATCCGGGCGCTAAATTGGTAAATGAATTACTAGCTGTAAAAGTTACACCTCCATTACTACTATATTGCAAAGCACCGGTACCACCCGAAGCTGTTATTTGTAAACTTCCATTGTTGGCTCCATTGCAAGTAGCATTCACAAGCGGGATAGCTGTAATACTTGGTGCAGAAGCATTACCAACAATAACATTGGTACTCGAAATGCAATTATTTGCATCCTTCACTACAATACTATAATTTGATGCAGAAAGCGAGCCAAATAGTGTACTTGCTTGAAAAGTTAATCCCCCGTCATTACTATATTGCAAGGCTCCGGTTCCACCAGTTGCATTTACTGTTATAGATCCATTACTCTGTCCACAAGATGCATTTTGTACAACAGTTGAAAACGAAAGTGCTGATGGTTGAGTAATAGTTAGGCTTGAACTAACCTGGCAATTATTTGCATCCTTCACAAGCACATTATAAGTAGCTGCCGTAAGTGTTGCAAACAAATTCCCTGCTTGAAAATTTGTTCCTCCATTGATACTATATTGAAGTGGAGCAGTACCACCTGTTGCGTTAATCGTGATGCTTCCGGTATTGCCTCCATTGCATAAAACATTTTGTTGTGGTGAGGAGGTGATAGTTAAAAGTGGTGGTTCTGTGATTGTAACTGTTGATGTTACTTGACAATTATTTGCATCTTTTACTACAATGTTATATGCAGCTGCAGTGAGTGTTGAAAATACATTCCCTGCTTGAAAACTTGTTCCTCCATTTATGCTGTATTGCAGTGGGGATGTGCCGCCTGTTGCGTTAATCGTAATGCTTCCGGTATTGCCACCATTGCATAAAACATTTTGTTGTGGTGTGGAGGTGATGGTTAAAAGGGGTGGTTCTGCGATTGTAACTGTTGTTGTTACTTGACAATTATTTGCATCCTTCACAAGCACATTATAAGTTGCGGCAGTGAGTGCTGCAAAAACATTTCCTGCTTGAAAACTTGTTCCTCCATTTATGCTGTATTGCAGTGGTGCTGTGCCACCTGTTGCATTTATAGTTATGTTTCCAGTATTGCCTCCATTGCATAAAACATTTTGTTGTGGTGTCGAGGTGATGGATAAAAGTGGAGGTTCTGTGATTGTAACTGTTGATATTACTTGACAATTATTTGCATCTTTTACTACAATGTTATATGCAGCTGCAGTGAGTGTTGAAAATACATTTCCTGCTTGAAAATTTGTTCCTCCATTAATACTGTATTGAAGTGGAGCAGTGCCGCCTGTTGCGTTAATCGTGATGCTTCCCGTATTGCCTCCATTGCATAAAACATTTTGTTGTGGTGTGGAGGTGATGGTTAAAAGTGGTGGTTCTGTGATTGTAACTGTTAATGTTACTTGACAATTATTTGCATCCTTCACAAGCACATTATAAGTTGCGGCAGTGAGTGCTGCAAAAACATTTCCTGCTTGAAAACTTGTGCCGCCATTTATGCTATATTGAAGTGGAGCAGTACCACCTGTTGCGTTAATCGTGATGCTTCCGGTATTGCCTCCATTGCATAAAACATTTTGTTGTGGTGTGGAGGTGATGGTTAATAGAGGTGGTTCTGTAATTGTAACTGTTGTTGTTACTTGACAATTATTTGCATCTTTTACTACAATGTTATAAGTAGCTGCAGTGAGTGTTGAAAATACATTGCCTGCTTGAAAATTTGTCCCGCCATTTATACTGTACTGAAATGGTGCTGTACCTCCTATTGCATTTATTGTTATGCTTCCGGTATTGCCTCCATTGCATAAAACATTTTGTTGTGGTGTGGATGTAATTGCCAAAACCAGAGGTTCAGTAATTGTAACAGTTGTTGTAACCTGACAATTATTTGCATCTTTTACTACAATGTTATAAGTAGCTGCAGTAAGTGTTGCAAACAAATTCCCTGCTTGAAAACTTGTTCCTCCATTTATACTGTACTGCAGTGGAGCAGTACCGCCAGTTGCATTAATTGTTATGCTTCCCGTATTGCCTCCATTGCATAAAACATTTTGTTGTGGTGTGGTGATGATGGTTAAAAGTGTTGGTTCTGTGATTGTAACTGTTGATGTTACTTGACAATTAT
Organism: Bacteroidota bacterium; assembly: GCA_016721765.1. NCBI lineage: Bacteria > Pseudomonadati > Bacteroidota > Bacteroidota bacterium. The sequence goes on along the minus strand of JADKHO010000001.1, from coordinate 2,206,112 downwards.
TTGCATCTTTTACTACAATGTTATTTGCAGCTGCAGTGAGTGTTGAAAATACATTCCCTGCTTGAAAACTTGTTCCTCCATTTATGCTGTATTGCAGTGGGGATGTGCCGCCTGTTGCGTTAATCGTGATGCTTCCGGTATTGCCTCCATTGCATAAAACATTTTGTTGTGGTGTGGAGGTGATGGTTAAAAGGGGTTGTTCTGTGATTGTAACTGTTGTTGTTACTTGACAATTATTTGCATCCTTAACAACTACATTATAAGTTGCAGCTGTGAGTGTTGAAAACACATTCCCTGCTTGAAAACTTGTGCTGCCATTTATGCTATATTGAAGTGGAGCAGCACCACCTGTTGCGTTAATCGTGATGCTTCCGGTATTGCCACCATTGCATAAAACATTTTGTTGTGGTGTGGAGGTGATGGTTAAAAGGGGTGGTTCTGCGATTGTAACTGTTGTTGTTACTTGACAATTATTTGCATCCTTCACAAGCACATTATAAGTTGCGGCAGTGAGTGCTGCAAAAACATTTCCTGCTTGAAAACTTGTTCCTCCATTTATGCTGTATTGCAGTGGTGCTGTGCCACCTGTTGCATTTATTGTTATGCTTCCCGTATTGCCTCCATTGCACAAAACATTTTGTTGTGGTGTGGAGGTGATGGTTAATAGAGGTGGTTCTGTAATTGTAACTGTAGATGTAACCTGGCAATTATTTGCATCCTTAACAAGCACATTATAAGTTGCAGCAGTGAGTGTTGAAAATAAATTCCCTGCTTGAAAACTTGTGCCACCATTTATGCTGTACTGCAGTGGTGCTGTGCCACCTGTTGTATTTATTGTTATGCTTCCGGTATTGCCTCCATTGCATAAAACATTTTGTTGTGGTGTAGATGTAATTGCCAAAACCAGAGGCTCAGTAATTGTAACTGTTGTTGTAACCTGGCAATTATTTGCATCCTTTACTACAATGTTATACGTAGCTGCAGTAAGTGCTGCAAACAAATTTCCAGCTTGAAAACTTGTGCCTCCATTTATGCTGTATTGAAGTGGTGAAGTGCCACCTGTTGCATTTATTGTTATGCTTCCCGAATTGCCTCCATTGCATAAAACATTTTGTTGTGGTGTAGATGTAATTGCCAAAACCAGAGGCTCAGTAATTGTAACTGTTGTTGTTACTTGACAATTATTTGCATCTTTTACTACAATGTTATACGTAGCTGAAGTGAGTGCTGCAAAAACATTTCCAGCTTGAAAACTTGTGCCGCCATTTATGCTGTATTGCAGTGGTGCTGTGCCACCTGTTGCATTTATAGTTATGCTTCCCGTATTGCCTCCATTGCACAAAACATTTTGTTGTGGTGTGGAGGTGATAGTTAAAAGTGGTGGTTCTGTGATTGTAACTGTTGATGTTACTTGACAATTATTTGCATCTTTTACTACAATGTTATATGCAGCTGCAGTGAGTGTTGAAAATACATTCCCTGCTTGAAAACTTGTTCCTCCATTTATGCTGTATTGCAGTGGGGATGTGCCGCCTGTTGCGTTAATCGTGATGCTTCCGGTATTGCCTCCATTGCACAAAACATTTTGTTGTGGTGTGGAGGTGATAGCTAAAAGTGGAGGTTCTGTGATTGTAACTGTTGTTGTTACTTGACAATTATTTGCATCCTTCACAAGCACATTATAAGTTGCGGCAGTGAGTGCTGCAAAAACATTTCCTGCTTGAAAACTTGTTCCTCCATTTATGCTGTATTGCAGTGGTGCTGTGCCACCTGTTGCATTTATAGTTATGCTTCCCGTATTGCCTCCATTGCATAAAACATTTTGTTGTGGTGTGGAGGTGATGGTTAAAAGGGGTGGTTCTGTGATTGTAACTGTTGATGTTACTTGACAATTATTTGCATCCTTCACAAGCACATTATAAGTTGCGGCAGTGAGTGCTGCAAAAACATTTCCTGCTTGAAAACTTGTGCCACCATTTATGCTGTATTGCAGTGGTGCTGTGCCACCTGTTGCATTTATAGTTATGCTTCCCGTATTGCCTCCATTGCACAAAACATTTTGTTGTGGTGTGGAGGTGATGGTTATAAGCGGTGGTTCTGTGATTGTAACTGTAGTTGTAACTTGACAATTATTTGCATCTTTTACTACAATGTTATATGCAGCTGCAGTGAGTGTTGAAAATACATTTCCTGCCTGAAAACTTGTGCCGCCATTTATGCTATATTGAAGTGGAGCAGTGCCGCCTGTTGCGTTAATCGTGATGCTTCCGGTATTGCCTCCATTGCATAAAACATTTTGCTGAAGTGCGGAGGAGATGGTTATTGCCACTGGTGCAACCAAATTCACTGTATCGGTTTGTATTGTATAAGGTATGACACAGGTATTATTTAAATAAGTTGCTACACCACTTCCACTAAAATTAACTACAGCACCATTATCATTCGCTGTGTTATGCCCGCCACTTAAGTGACAAGAAAATTGGCATTATAAGTAACATTATCAGTGCATCCTGCACCAAAATTCATCACCAAATTTCTTAGGGTATTTGCAGTTGCAGTATAATTTGAAAAATGTCCAAATGTATTACCAGCGCATTGAAACAACACATAAAGCGTATCACTTAGGTTTGCAAAACTGTTAAAGGAACTTGTAGGTGTATTACTTGTGAGTAAAACTGCATTTGCGCCAGCCGGCAAAATACCGCTTGGAGGAGCCGGTAAAACAATTCCTCCTCCGGTTATAGTAGAATTTACATTAGCAATAAAAGTAGGATTAGTGCATAAACCTAACCAAGGGTCTTGTACACCACCTGATACTGTAAAAGTTGGCCAAGTAACTGACAAGCCGCTAAAGTTTAATGGGTTTTGACCAACTTGAAAAAACACCATCTCCTGATCTGATTCAGTTGGGGAACATGCATCAACAAGTATACTTTGTATTTGAACACAAGCAGCCGGAATTATTGGCTGAGTAGAAGATACACAACCATTAGCGTCTGTTACAGTCACAATATTAGTGCCTGCACAAAGGCCACTAATTGTTTGTGAAGTACTCGGATTTCCTGTCCATGCGTAGGTGTATGGCGATGTACCTCCGGAAACATCAACCGTTGCGGTACCGTTACAAACGCCTGCACATGTTGGATTCACACCATGAGCATAAATCACAAGTGGATCAAGCGTTTGGGTGATGGTGATAGGAAGCGTGCTGCTACAATTATTTGCATCACTCACGGTAACTGTATAATTTCCGGCAGATAATCCGATGGCAGTTGAAGCATTTTGAACCGGCACTGTGTTCCAAGAATACGTGAAAGGTGCAACTCCACTGCTCACTGTAACTTTAGCACTTCCGGTAGATGCGCCATAGCACAAAACATTTGTAGAAGCTGTAATTGCTGCAGTCAAAACATCCGGTGTAATTGCAGTAGTCGCTGAAGAAAAACACCCTGCAGAACTAGTTCCGGTAACTGTATAAGTTGTTGCAAGTGCCGGATTTGCTGTAACTAATGGCCCGGTTGAAATGGATAATCCACCAACAGGAAGCCAAGTATAAGTACCTCCTGCCCCAGCTCCACCAGCCGATAACACAACATTGCTCGTACTACAAAAAGTTGCAGTTGTTGGACTAACAGTAATTGTTGGTAATGGGTTTACAATTACCGTTACACTTGCAGTATCACAACATCCATTTGCATCACAAACCCTATAAGTAAAAGAAGCACTACCTGTGAATCCACCTGTGGGCGTAAATAAAATTTTTCCTGCGCTAATTACCGCAGTACCTTGTGATAATGTTGGATTAGCCGATATCGAAAGTGTTGCACTTTGGATGGCGCTTCCACCGGGCAAGTCATTTGCCAATACAGGAATTAATACACTTGATCCACTGCACACTGCAGCATTATCTTTTAATGCATTTGGTGGAGCACCAACAATTGTTGGGTAAAGGGAAATATCATCAACACCCAAATCAAAGCCGATGCTACCACAATTGGCATTATATAAACACACATTTATAACCCCTCCGGCACCCGAATTAAATTGCACGCCGTAATTATGCCACACACCATCCTCGGCAATAAGTGGAGTAGTAAAAAGATTTGCACCGTTAACATAAAAACTCACAGAAGGAGCTGGTACCCCTGTTCCAGGCACATCCAAATTAATAAAGTATGCGCTAAAACAATAATCTGTGTTAGGCAAAAGCGTAACTGATTTACAATAAAAGGGCTGAAAAAAGCGGGTCCAACCGGATAATCAACAATTAACATGTTGCTTGAACCTGTAGTATGATCGCCAATTGCAGCCCAGGTTGGATTACATGGAGGTGGCGTAGTTCCAACCGAATAAGCATACTGGCACATGTATGTACCGCCACAAAGCGGGTTCGCACCGGCAACACAAGCGCCATTATTTTGAAAGCTTGTACTAAAAGAAGCAGCAGGATCAAAACTTCCATCGCTAATTAAATTGGCCCCAAAACATCCGGTAACTGAACTACATGAATTAGCAATGGCACAATTTGCATTTGGCAGATAAGCTGCAGATGTGCATGTTCCGGCAGTAACAGTGATAGCAGGATTGGTGCCGGTTGGTATCGCAGATGAGGTAAAATTATTTCCTGTTAAAGTGCCACTCACACCATTTACAGTGAACGGACCGGTTCCTGTAATTGAAAAAGTAACCGTGTAAAACGTACCGCTTGCATCGCAGGTGGCAGTTGCGGCAGTGATTACCGGAACGTTAGCAACAGCAATGGGTAGAGTTGCAGGTGCAACACAGCTCCCCACCGCCACAGCTGTATAGGTAGTGGGTACGGTAGGTGAAACAGTAATGGAAGGACCAATAGGATAAACTCCAGCAGGCACAGATGTCCAGGAATAATTTGCAGAAGGAGAAGCTGTAAGGGTTGTACTGGAACCCATACAAACGGTAGTGTTGCTTGCACTCACTGTAGGGTTGGTAACAACTCCAGAAGCAGCGCCAATTACAAAATCACAATTATCCCCGGCATTGCCATCAATCATTAAATAGTAAGTATTGCCAATTGTTAGTCCTGTTGCTGAAATGGTTCCATTCTGCATTACGCCGGGGTTCCAACAATTTGAAACAGATGTAAAATTTGTACAATTGGCAGTTGAATAAATTTGCATTTGTATACCATATCCCAAGGCACAATTCGAAACCCATATATTTAAAGTAGCAGTTGTTGCATTCGCAACAAAACTCAACCAAGAATTATTTTCAATGGAACCACAAAAAACAGCAGACAAATTTCCTCCACCAGTTGCAGTATAGGCGGCACTAGTATTTCCACAAAAACCATTTAAATTACAAATGGGAGTAGCTGAACCACATAAATCATTCGCCGCGGGATTGGCTAAACAGGTAGGTGGCGGCGGTGGCGGTGTGGGAGAAGTAATGCAAATACCAAAAGTACCGTTGTTATCGTTTCCATATTCCCACATGCGAATGTAAATGGTTGCACCAGCAGTTAAGCCTGATAAAACAAGCTCCGGCATTAATCCGTTCGGGCTGTTATCATCGTCACATGCTATTTGGGTTAGTGCATTACAAGATCCGGTGTATACAGCCATTCCACCATCCGTAATAGTCCCGGTTTGAGTATTAATATCGAGTGAACCATTTGGCGGTACGGTTATCGAAAACCAAATATCTCCTCCTAAATAGCTGGAGCAAGTTGGTGCTGGAACTATTGGAGTTGAAGTTGCTCCTGCATTGGAATAAATGGCGTAATTACAGGTAGCACCAACTGTTAAATTAATAGCCGCGCATGGATTATCATTTGCGGGAGGCGGTGGAGGTTGAGTAACACATAATCCGAATGTTCCATTGTCTGCATTATCGTATGAAAAAAAACGCAAAAAAACAGTTGAGCCGGGAGTTAATCCGGTAGCCGTAAACATTGGCATAAAGCCATTTGCACTCGCATCGTCATCACAAGCTACTTGTGTGAGAGTGCCTCCGCATGTGCCGGTATACAAGGCCATTCCACCATCTGTCATGCTTCCGGTTTGACTATTAATTGTAAGCGAACCGGATGCAGGAACAACTATCGAAAACCAAACATCACCCCCCAAATAACTAGAACAGCTGGGTGTAGTTTGACCTGCAGTAGCTGTGGCAGCCACATTTGTATAAGTAGTATATACACAAGAAGCATTTACAGGTAAACTAATTGCATTGCAGGGATCATCGTTAGAGGGAGCGGCATAAGAAATGCTAAATTGTGAAATAAAAAAAAGCAACGTAAGGATACCTGCCCGAAAAAATCCGCTCAATGCTATTCCTATTTTTAGCTTCGTTTTCAATACAAACCAAGATTTACTCATGCGTAAAAAGTTCCTCTTTATACTGTTCAATTTGCCATTTGGTGTGTAATTGCATCACTTCCTTTATTTGCTCAATACGCACATAATTAATTTCCTTCTCCGATTTCACGTATAGCATAAAACTTTTAGAATCCAAAAAACAATCTATCACCCCCTTTGTGTTTCTCAGGGCTGCTATGAATTGAGCGGAAGTTTCAGGTGAAATTTTTATGCTGCTAATGTTGATAGAATACAAAACGGAGACAGCATGAAACGGCGACAAGCCCTTTGTGCGGTTGGCATATATAGCCTTTTCGAGAGAAGAATTATCAAGAATATTAAGATTTTGAAAATCCTGTAGCTTGCTTTGAGCAGATGAAAACTCAAGCGAAAAAAGAAATACTAAACTGATGAGTAAAAGTCTAACCATACACCACTGCTCTTAAATCAATAAAATAAACTTGCCGATGGTGTGACAAAAGGGGTGTGAAAATGTTAATTGCTACTCTTATAATTAAAAGCTCCTTTTGCAATTAGTGAGCAATTTATAAAAATATTATTCCTTTCGCAAAATAAAGTTGCCAACCGAAATAATTTTGGTTCATATGAAAAAATATATTTAAAATGATTACTATAAATTCATTGGCATATTCCTAAATACTATTTTTGTTGATACACATAAATCCCTTTCACCGCGCACCTTTAATACAATAAATGAATTTTGAAGTACCTTCCTATTTCTGCCAAAATTCAAAAGCAAGTCCGAGGAAATAGTTAGTCTGCTGTTGATAAATTTTTACGTATTGGAAATCAATATTTATTACCTTTTAAAAAATAATTAAACACAAAAGCATTTCGATAAATGAATTTGGATATACTAATCTTTGAACTTAATTCGCAATCTTATTTTATAAAGTAAAGAATATGAATGAACAGATACTTTACAGAAACGCAATTCCTGAAGATGCTATAAAACTCTCGATTCTCTATAAACAGGTATATATTCAAACCTACGGAAAGGAAGGGGTTTCGGACGAGTTTGCGAATTTTATTGTCAAACAATTTGCAGTCGAAAAAATTGAAAAAACCATTCAAAATCAGCCAGACACCCTGTTGGTAGCTGCTTATAAAAACAACTTAGTAGGTGTATTAGAATTGGAGTATGATAAAAAATGTCCCATAAATAATATTGTAGCCCCTGAATTAAACAAGCTATATATTCTCGAATGGTTTTGTGGTAAAGGTATTGGACACGCCTTGTTGCAGCGTGCCGAACATCTTTTAAAATCTAAAGGAAAAAATGAGATGTGGCTCTGGGTGCTGGAATCCAATAGCAGGGCAATTAAATTTTATGAACGTCAGCACTATAAATGGATTGGGAATGCACCCTTTCAAATGGAAGTAAATAGGTATGACAATAAGGTGATGCACAAAATTTTTTGAATCGCATACTACCTCAATTAAAAACAGTAATAAACAAAATAGTATACCATGAAAAAATCAAATCGATTACTAAGTTATTTGCTCCTTCTATCCTTGCAATTTGGCTTCTTGCAATCTACAGCACAAACTAAAAAAGTTGCTCCTACTCCGCTAGCGCTTTATACCGAAATAGCGCAAATGGATAGCCTCTTGTTTCATTATTTCAACACACAAAACTTAAATCCATTTAAAGCACTCTTTTCAGAGGATTTAGAATGGTATCAAGACAATGAAGGTTTGATACCCTATCCAAAAGTTTTTGAAAATTTTTCGGATAACTTTAAAAAGAAAATAAATTGAGCCGCAAATTAGTTAATGGAAGTTTGGAAGTTCATCCTATAAAAGATTTTGGCGCAATCGAAATTGGCACACATGAATTTAGGCACATGGAAAATGGAAAAGAAGAACTTGGTGTTTTTAAGTTTGTGATGATATGGCAAAAACAAAACGATGGTTGGAAAATTTCACGCGTAATCAGTTTTGATCATTAATTAAATCCATTACAGCTGTTGCTTTTTTTATTCAAAACCATAAAATAAATTGGCTATTTGCAAAGAGGCGAGTTTATTGGAAAGAACAAAAGTGAAAAAACTGTAAACGGTTTATTCTTAAAGGAGCTAAATACCATCAAGATTATGTAGATTGGCATTACCATGAATATAGATGATTTATTTTTTAGATTAGTTTATACCCAATCCAACCAAAATTAAATAGCCATGAACACAGAGGAAGCATACAATAAATGGGCAGTACAATATGATAACAATGAAAATAAAACGCGAGATCTTGAAGCCTTAGCGTTGCGAATTATTTTAAAAGACTATGACTTTACTTCTAGTATAGAACTAGGATGTGGAACAGGCAAAAACACAAGTTGGCTAAGTGCAAAATCAAAGGAACACCTTGCAGTTGATTTTTCGGAAGAAATGCTTGCATTTGCACGTGCTAAAAAACTAAGGCAAGCTCCATACAATTTATCAAGGCCGATTTAACACAAGCATGGAACTTTGGTGTGGAAAAATTTGATTTAGCTACTTTTAGTTTAGTGCTCGAACACATAGAAAATTTAGATCATATTTTTTCAGAATGCGCTAAAGCAATAAAAGCGGATGGACTACTTTACATTGGAGAATTACACCCTTATAAACAATATGCAGGATCAAAAGCCCGATTTGAAAGTTCTGGGGAAATGCATTATCCTGATTGTTACACCCATTCTATTTCAGCTTTCATTCAAACTGCGAAAAAAAATAATTTCCGGCTGCTTGATTTAAATGAATTTTATGATGCTGAGAATGACCTACCAAGAATATTAACCTTGCTTTTTAAAAAAAGATAATCCTATCCCATTTACTCATTTGTAATATTATTTTGATTGCCGATATATTTGGCAAGTTTCCCGAAAGTAAATTAACCGTTATAATTTTTTTTTGCAAATTTCGACATTAAAACACCCCACTGCTTATGAAAGAATCACCCCATTTCATTCGCCAACTACTTCTCTTCTTATGTTGCTTTAGCTTGACTATTTGTTTGGCTCAAAACAACACAAAAATTGATTCATTAGTAAATCAGCTGGTGATTGGAAAAGCGGATACTTTGCGGGTTGCTCTATACATAGAGCTTGCAGAAGAATATTATATGAGTGCTCCAAATATTTCTATAGGCTACTGCCTAAAAGCTAAGACACTCGCAGATAGTCTTTACTATACAAACGGACAAACAGTTGCTTTGGGCTGGTTGGCCTATTTATATGAACAACAAGGAGAACTAAAAAAAGCACTTGAGTATTACCAAATTTCTTTGGCTATTGCGACTAAATCAGGTAAAAAAAAAGCTATTGGAGCATGTTTAAATAATATGGCTGCTATATACAAAGACTTGGGAAACATACCGGAAGCAATTCGCTATCATTATAAAAGTTTAGAAATAAAATTCGCTATTAACGATATAGAGGGGCAGGGTTCATCATACAATAATCTCGCATTTATTTACCAGTCGCAAGGAAAAATACCGCTGGCGCTCGACTACTTTAGTAAAGCCTTAAAAATTTTCGAAAAGATAAATGATAGCGATGGAATTGCAACCACTTTAAATAATCTTGGAAACTTATACAAACAGCAAAAGCAATATTCCGAAGCTTCCGCATACATTCATAAAGCCTTTCGCATCTATAAAAATCAACAAAATTATTATGGTGAAGGATACTCCTTAAATGCTTTGGGAGGATTGTATGAGGAACAAAATAATTTAGATGCTGCCCTAGGATTTTATCAAAAAGCCCTTCAAGTAAGAACTAAAATTGACGACAAACAAGGCATTGCCTATACACTAAAAAAACATAGGAAATGTTTACATAAAATTGAATCGTAAGGAGGATGCTAAAAACCATTACCTAAAGAGTTTACAAAATTTTGAAGAAATGGGTGATAAATTAGGTCTTACCGTTGTTAGCGATTTATATGGCACTACTCTAATTGCCGAAGGGAATGCTGCAGGTGAAGTGTATTTAAAAAAGTCATTGTTACTAGCCCGTGAACTGGGTTATCCTGAAAATATCAGAAATGCAGCCTACAATTTAGATGCATTATTTCGACAAAAAAAGCAATACAAGGATGCGCTTGAAATGAGCGACCTGTATATTCAAATGCGCGACAGTGTTGAAAATGATAAAAGTAGAAAAGCTGCCTTACAAACACAGTTTAAGTATGAATACGAAAAAAAGGAAGCCGTTTTAAAAAGTGAACAAGAAAAGAAAGATGCCATATCTAAAGCCGAAATAGCGAAACAAAAACTCATGCGTAATGGATTTGTGGCAGGCTTTGCAATTGTGCTGCTATTTGCCGGAGTTGTATTTAGGCAGCGTAACCGCATCTTCAAAGAAAAACAAAGAAGCGATGAATTATTACTCAACATTTTACCCCAAGAAACAGCCGAAGAGTTAAAATCGACAGGTGCAGCAAAAGCAAAAGATTTTGATCAAGTCACCATCCTATTTACCGATTTTAAAAATTTCACCAAGGTAAGTGAGCAAAAATCAGCTCAAGAACTGGTTAATGAAATTAATTTTTGTTACAGCGAATTCGATAAAATTGTGCAGCGCTTTGGTGTCGAAAAATTAAAACGATAGGCGATGCCTATATGTGCGCAGGCGGATTGCCTGTGGCTAATTCAACGAATGCTGTAGATACTATTTGCGCGGCACTAGCCATTCGTGATTTTATGCTTGCTGAAAAAATAAAACGCGAAGCGCAAGGTGAACTCTTTTTCGAAATTCGTATTGGCGTGCATACCGGACCGGTAGTAGCAGGAATTGTAGGCATCAAAAAATTTGCCTACGATATTTGGGGTGATGCCGTAAATACTGCTTCACGCATGGAGAGCAGCGGCGAACCCGGCAAAGTAAATATCAGTGGAAGTACTTATGCACTTATTAAAGATCAATTTATATGCACTTACCGTGGAAAAATTGAGGCAAAAATAAAGGCGAAATAGATATGTATTTCGTGGAAGGACATCAAAACGCTTCTTTCGTTTCATGAGAATTTATAATTTAGCATTAAGAAGGTACTTTAATGTACTCCTCAAGAATGCTTTGATTCATGAAATTGAATAATAAAATAATATTTGCACTAATTTTATTACTACCGTTTGTTGCTTGTAAACGTAAGAAAGTAATTGATTGTCCCGGTTTCCCGGAATCACATTTGGATTGGCTTCCATACGATGAAGGAGACACAATTCGATTTACAGATTCAATTGGGCAGCAAATAATTTTTATAGGAAAAGCGAAGTACGCAACAGCATTCGAACAACGAACATGTAGAACATCTTTTCCCACGCCTTGTGAGTGTTATAATTACCCGCGAGCAGGCGCTTCGGCTCATACGAATGATACTTCATATCGAAAAACAAATTCAGCCGGAAAAACCATACTTTTATTTAATGATCTTTATGTGGATATATATGGCGATGAAACAAATGGCTTTACTATTTCATACCATGTTTTGGATGGAACCAGCACTTACCATCTAAATCCGGATATCGAACTTTCAGGAAACGACATTCTTTTGCCCAGCTATTCAGTTGGTGGTCAAACCTATTCTAAGGTAGTTGAACATACAGTTGACACGGCAAACAACCCATATGTTGACCCGGGATTAAATGTAAATTTTGTATATAAAATGTATAGCAACAAATCACACGGTGTTATCGCATTTCAAGATTTAAAAAGCAATTCGTTTTATTACCGCAAGCTTTAAAAAAGAGTTTTGTTGTTAAAAGTAGGTAGACAAATGGTATACATTTATCAATATGTTCCCATTTTTAATAAAATCCACAAAAATATCTTCACATTTGTGATGTGCTCCTTTTAAAGAGAAGTGTTGAATTGTTGCGCTAAATTTTGAAGTGAAAAAATAATCCCATTCCTGTTTCTTATTGTACAATGCTTTCAAGCACTTACTGCTGAATCTGACATACATATTCAAAAGGGTTGGGCCAATTTATTAAAAGACAACGATACTACGGCACTGCGAAATTTCGAATCAGCCTATCAATCGGCTTTAGCCGAAAGCAATACACTAAACGCTGCAACAGCGCTGCTAAACATGGGTATTTGCAGCTTTGGTGCAAGTTACAGCCATGGTCTTAAGTTTTGTTTGAATGCTATGGCTGAATTTAAAAAAACTCGAACAAAGCAATCCGCAACAGGCACTCACCGGGCGTTCCAAATGCCTTCAACTCATCAGCACTATTAAAAGCCGACAAGGAAAATACCGCGAATCCATTTCATTAAGCAAAGAAGCTCAAAAAGGATTTCCGGATAAAAACGATACCAGTTCTTACTTAGGCTTAATTTACAATAGTCTTGGAATTGCTTATACCCGACTAAACCAGCATGATTCGGCCGAATATTTTCACCGACTTGCGCTAAATGAAAGAATACTAACCCACAATTGGATGTACTTACCCGGCTCTTATCTAAGTGTGGCAGAAATTGAATTGCGACACGAAAACAAGGATTTGAGTTTAGCTTTATTTTCCAAATCACTCGCTATTGCAGATAGCACAGGGAATCGCCAAGCACAAGTATCGGCATGGATTGGATTGGGGAAATGGCATTCTCATTTCGAAAAAAATGATGTTAAAGCGGAGGCAAATTATCAGCAAGCGAAAGAAATCGCAAGTAACTTATCAGATAAATCATTTTATTTGAATGCCTTGAATGCACTTCTTCAATTAAAAAAGCAACAAAGTCGTTTTGCTGAAGCACTTCAACTGGATGAAGAAATACGCATTTTAAAAGATTCGCTCGCCAATTGGGAAAAAGATAAGGTTACCAAAAGCCTGGAAGTGCAATTCGATGTTGCCGAAAAGGATCGCTTACTAAGCTTATTACAAAAGGAAAAAGACATTGCAAAACTCACCAATTACCTCTTGTACCTTGGAATCGCTTCCTTGTTGCTAATTGCAGCCGGAATAATTTTGTTTTTAAGAAAAATAAATGCGCGCGACAAACAACTCTTAGCCGCAAATGCTTCGCTATTCATCGCACAGGAAGAGCAAAAAAAATTAAAGGAACAGCAATTGCAAAATGAGCTTGAATTTAAGGAAAGTCAATTGAGCGCCATGACTTTACAAATGCTTCAAAAAACGAATTGATGCATGAACTTCAAGAAAAAGTGGAATCAGATGAGAAACTTCAAAAAGATAATTCCCTCACAAAGCTTATAAACAAAGGATTAAATCACGATAAGGAATGGACCGATTTTAATTCTCACTTTGAAAGCATTAACAAAAACTTTTATGCACGACTCAAACAATCCTATCCGGATATTAGCCCGAATGATTTACGCATTTGTGCGCTCATAAAACTCAATCTCTCCACAAAAGAAATGGCAGGCATTTTAAATATTTCGCCCGATAGCGTGAAAACAGCACGCTATCGTTTACGTAAAAAATTGCAATTAAATACCGAAGATAATCTTACTGATTTTATACTAAATCTAAAATAAATACTTTTGTTTACCTCTTGCATACATTAAAAATCAAACTTGTCTACCTCCTGTATACCTCTAAAATTATGAAAAAGTAAAAGGCCACTGTAGTTTTATCCTGTTCAACTAAATTGAAAGTTGAAGGAAAATACTAACCAAAAATAGAACCTTATGAAAGCAAGAATTTACCAAAACAGCACGCAAATGAAAAACGCAATCAAAACCGGAATAATAAAAATGAAGACTTTTGGCATCCTAATTTGTATCACTTTTATAGTTCATTCATTTGAAAGTTTAGCTCAAATTCCCAACAGTAGTTTTGAGAAAATAAATCCGGATGGAAGCCTTTGCAATTGGGGTAATGTGTATATATTTTCCGTCTTCATTGATTCAAATGGAGTGAGCCACAACGACTCAATTGTGTACGACAATCCTTTTTATGCACCGGTAAATGACGCATTTGGTGGCACGCATGCACTTCAACTTGCTAATGCATTCAATTATACCACCAATACAGGTATTGCGGGAGCTGTAGCGTGCGATGAAGATTCAGTGTTCAGTTCTTGGGGTTTGCTTAATTTGATTCCCACCCACTCCACTCCATTTACACCATTTGCGCCAATTAATTTTGGCTTTACCTATAAGTTTTTTCCGGTGTATGGAGATTCAGCCTATGCACAAATTGCACTGTGGGACAGTCTAGGCAATCAATTGGCCGGTGGAATTTTAATCATTTCTGATTCAGCTAGTACCTATACACAGGCTGCGGCGCCAATTAATTACTACCTTGCCGGTGATGCGGCATTTTACAGTTTAAGCATTCACAATTTTTACACCGCCACTCCCGGATTGCGACAACCAACTTTTGGAACAAGACTTATAGTTGACAATGTTGGATTTAATTTTGTAACCAACACTACAGCAATTCAAGCAAATGAATCAAAATCACAACTTAACATCTCCCCTAACCCTGCTGCAAACCGTATAAAACTTAACTTAACTCAAACGTCTCCATTTGAGGTGAGAATAATTAATAAACTCGGAGAACAAGTTGCTTATGTTAAAAATCAAACCGAACTTGATTTAAGCGCATTGGCATCCGGAATCTATTTCATATCCGTGATGCAAAACAATCAAGTTTTAAGTTCAAAATTTGTAAAAAATTAAGATAACGCTCTAACCCCAATTAAAACCGCAAAAGGGAAGTATCGAGTTAAATCGTGTCTTCCCTTTTTAGTTTATGATTTGATCCTTAATCGAGAGTTTACTTTTTGACTTTAATTTAGTACTGTGTTTGTGCGCGGTTACAAAGGTGAAACGAAGTAATTGGTATTTTATTCAAATCAAAAAATAAGCATGAATCATTGAACAAGTGATTTATAATAAACTGATGAATTACATACTGCCAGCGCGTTCGAAAATAGGATGCAAATTTTAATGAACTAAAAAAATAAGGCACTCAGTGTGTTGGATGCAATACTTTATATACCGTTTGGGCAACGAGTTAATCGTGAAAGTTCGCAATATTATTGGTTTTCAGTGTAGTATTTGCGTTAATTTGCAACGAATGTGAATAGTATATTTGAAGCTAAAAGTCAATTGGCTTTCTTTGCATTTCTTTAAACTCTTACACCAATTATACAAACATCATCCACCTGTTTTAAATTTCCTTTCCAATTATCAAAAACATCATTCAAGATGTTTCTTTGCACTTCCATCGGCTCGTAATTAATTGATAATAATAACTCTTGCAGTTGCTTATTTTTAAACTTTTTACCGCGGGCTCCACCAAATTGATCAGGAAATCCATCCGTAAGCGCATATATTACATCCCCCTTTTGCAATTTTACGGTATGTCTAGTAAATGCGTTCATATCGTTACTATGCTTTCCAATCGGCATTCTGTCAGCCTTAATTTCTATTAATTTGTACTCGCTCACATCGCCTTCCATCCCACTATTACGAACTAACCAAACTGAATTATAAGCACAAGCACATTCCAAAATATTGTTCTTAAAATCAAAACTAAGTATACTTCCATCCATTCCATCCTTTCCGCCTTCCTCGCTTCCATCGTATCTTAAATTCTCAATAATCAATTTCCTAGTTTCATTCAACAATAAATCGGGTCGTGCTATTCCTTTTGAAGATGCTTCTCTTAAACTTGCAATATTTAAAATACTCATAATAGCGCCTGGAACACCATGTCCGGTGCTGTCTGCAGTAACAAGAAGAAAATTATTATCGTTCAATTTTGTTGCCCAATAAAAATCTCCACTCACAATGTCCTTTGGATTAAAGAAAATAAAATACTCCTTTAAATTTTCATCCAAAAGAGCTTTATTTGCGAGCAAAGCTCTTTGAATTCGTTCTGCATAATTTATACTATCCGTTATTTCTTTATGCTTTTCTTCGATAACTTGTTTTTGTTCAATAACAACAGCTGTTCGCTCTTCGACAGTTCTTTCGAGATTTTCATTTTCCTTTCTTAAAAGTGCTGTTCTCCATTGAAAAAATCCATAAGATGCCATAATCAAAACGATTACCATAAATGAACGAAACCACCAGGTAAGCCACCATGGAGGGCGAACAACAAATTTAAATTCAAATGGCCGGCTCCAAACACCACTTTGGTTCAAGGCTCTAACTTTAAAAATGAAATTACCATTGGGTAAGTTGCTGCAAGTTGCTTCTGTTTTATCTGTGATGGCACTCCATTCCGAATCTAAGCCTTCTAATTTATATTGGTACAGAATGTGATTTCGGCTTTGCATATGTACACCTATAAAAGAAAAGCTAAGATTGTTGTTTTTATAGGGTAGACTCAAATGCTCAGGCAAATTGTACCATTGTGATAGCCCATCAAATTTTATTTCCTTTAACTGTATTCCATTTGATAAAATTGTATCTCGCATAGTTCCATTAACTATTTCCTTTCCTAGGCTATCAACACTAACAGAGTTTAATTTTGACCATTCAATTTCTTCACCAAATAATTTTACACTTGTTATATTCACTAAGGGAGCAATAGTATCTAAATGATCTTCTTTGGGTTCATAACAAGTAAGTACATCTGCACCCCACCAAATTCTACCTTTACTATCTTGAAAAACTGAATTACGGCGGCAGTTCAATCCAAAGAATCCATCATTATATCCATAGTTATAAAACAATGACACATTTGAAGCGACGGAGGGATTGCTTTTTTGGCTCAACTTATTCAATTGAGCTGCGCCCATTTTACTTAATCCTTTCCTTGTACCAAACCACATATTTCCATCAACATCCTGAATAATGCCTTGTACAGCATTATTCACGAGCCCTTCCTTCTCAGTTAAAATAGTTAAATATTTACCGTCGTAAAACATACATCCTTCAGATGTGCCTAACCAAAGGTGACCACTTTTATCTTGGCACATGCTTGAAATCGAATTATTAGCTAATCCTTCTTTCTCAGTATAATGGGTAAAGGTTTTTCCATCATAGCTACAAATACCACCTCCTTCCGTTGAAAACCAAATGTTTCCTTGCTTATCTTCTAAAATATCCAAAATTAGATTACTGGATAGACCTTCCTTTACTGTATAGTTAGTAAAGGTTTTAATCCATTTTCCATTTTGTTTTATTAGATTGTGTTGCGCTGCTATTGGAATATTTTCTCCTCGTTCAATAGCTTCAACTCGATTTCCGTCATATCTGCAAACTCCGTAATCCGAACCAAACCAAATGTTTCCTTCCCTATCTTCGAAAATAGTATTGATAAAATTATTAGTTAAGCCTTCATTAGTTGTAAAAACAGCAAACGATTTACCATCATAACGGCATACACCACCACCATTAAATCCAATCCAGATATTGCCATTTCTATCTTCTAACAATGAAAAAATAAATTTTTTTGGCAAGCCTTCTTTCTCTGTGAAATTGGTAAAGGTTTTTCCATCATAATGACAGAGTCCATTATTCGTTGCGAACCACAAATTTTTACTTTTATCTTCTATAATACAGGTAACGAAATTGTTGGTTAAGCCATCTATTTCTGAATAATTGGTAAAGATCTTTCCATCATATCGATTGAGCCCTCCGTTATAAGTCCCAACCCAGAGGTTTCCACTTTTATCCTCCAGCAAACTCCAAATAATATTATCTGACAATCCTTCATTCTCGGTATAATGAACGAAGGTTTTTACCAACTTTCCATTTATTTTTTGAAGATCAAATTGTTGATCTAATGGAATATTGTCTCCACGTTCAACTGCATCTACACGGTTTCCATCAAATCGACACAGGCCTCCTCCATAGGTGCCAAACCAAAGGTTTCCAACTTTATCTTGTATGATTGAGGGTACTTCTTTGTGCGATAACCCTTCCTTTTCGGTATAACGAGTTAAAGTTTTTACCAATTTACCATGGAGTGTTTGAAGATCCTTTTGGTATTTCTGAGGTATTTTTTCACCGCGTTGAATTGCCTCCACCCTGTTTCCATCATATCGACAAACACCGTTGCTTGTGCCGAACCATAGGTTTCCGATTTTATCTTCAAGAATACTCCAAACTAAATTATCGTTTAAGCCCTCATTTACAGTAATATTTGTAAATGATTTTCCATCGTAACGATTCAAACCACCGCCATATGTTCCAAACCAAAGCGCTCC
The DNA here is from genome assembly GCA_016721765.1 of Bacteroidota bacterium. Lineage (NCBI taxonomy): Bacteria > Pseudomonadati > Bacteroidota > Bacteroidota bacterium. The sequence goes on along the minus strand of JADKHO010000001.1, from coordinate 2,187,644 downwards.
GGTTTTATCATTAAAAATACAGGTGACAAAATTATTGGACAAGCCTTCATTCACAGTAAAATTCGTAAAAGAATTTCCATCAAAGCGGCATACTCCCTTTTCTTTAGTTCCAATCCAAAGATTTCCATCTTTGTCATCTGAAATACTCCAAACATAATTATTAGATAGGCCTTCCTTTTCAGTATAAGTGGTAAAGGTTTTACCATTGTAGCAACACACACCACCGCCATTGGTACCGAACCAAAGCTTACCACTTTTATCTTCAAAAATGCACATCACCATATCGTTGCTCAGACCTTCTTTCTCAGTAAAATTTGTAAAAAATTTCCCGTCATAACATCCCACTCCACCGCCTCTTGTGCCGAACCATAGGTTACCCGCTTTATCCTTAAGCAAACAGCGAACATTGTTATGCTTAAGCCCTTGTAAGGTTTTATAATAAGAAAAACTTGCCGGGTTATTGTCTTTGGTGTCTGCATCTTTAGCAAGCACAATTTCCGGTTTACCTGCAGGTAATACTTTGCCTTTAGCACGAATTATTTTGGGTAACAAAAAGGTATCAACACCCGGGGTAATTTTTCTTAAGGCATCTGTATTTAGTATTGCTGTTGATGGGACACCGGCAACGTGCGTATTTAAATGCGCAAGAACCACATTTGGCTTGCCAACCTTAATAATTTCCGGTGATCCAACAGGTATAACTTTAGCCTCACTTACACTATCTTTTGGGACAATATATCCCTTAACTTCAATAGTTTTTGATGCAATAGAAACTGGATGGGTTTTATTTTGTTCTTTACACGAAACTACAAAAACGAAAAATAGACAAATAGCTTGGATAGCGCTTATTTGGGAACGAAACATAATGAATTAGATTTATGAACACAATACCATAAAAATAGTGAATTTAGAATTATTGTCAAGACAAAATCAAAAAATATCACACCCAAAAGGAAATCGAAATTTATAAACGTGTCTCATAAGGATAAAACACTTCTGAATCTGACCATAATTATAGTTAAGAACAATTATCAAGTCTAATATAATTAAATCCTATCAAAAGAAGTTACGTACTTTTAACATAAATGATTCCTCCTTAATTTACCCAAATGGACTTATTCAATACTGAAGTTATTTCCACTATATTACCCTTTGACGGTGAAGTAATATATTATGGAAAGCTTATGAATACAAGCGCAGCAAATGCTTTTTATACTGCCTTGTTAGCCAACATCCAATGGGAAAACGACCAAGCCATCATTTTTGGAAAACGTATTATTACCAAAAGAAAAGTTGCCTGGTATGGCGATTCACAATTTGAATATACCTATTCAAACACTACTAAACAGGCGCTTCCATGGACTAAAGAACTACTGGAATTAAAAGCACTTTGCGAAACTTCAAGCGGAGAAACTTACAATTCCTGCTTATTAAATTTATACCATAGCGGAGAAGAAGGAATGGCCTGGCACAGCGATGGTGAAAAGGACTTAAAAAAGAACGGTGCCATCGCCTCACTTAGTTTTGGTGCTGAAAGAAAATTTGCATTTAAACACAAGCAAAGCAAAAAAGTAGTTTCACTGTTGCTCGAACACGGCAGTTTGTTGGTAATGAAAGGAACCACCCAAAACAATTGGCTGCATCGCTTACCGCCTACAAAAAAGATTTCGCAAGCACGCATCAATCTTACTTTTAGAACCATAATTGAATCTAACTAGTTCCTCCGCCTGAATAATTAGTTAAGCAAATCATTTTTTTTAATTTTGAAGAGCAGCTTTTTTTGCTGTGATGTGTCGCTTAATTAAATTATTATGAAGAAACAAAATTGCCTCAATTGTGGAACTGAAATAAACACAAAGTATTGCAGCAATTGCGGGCAGTCTGCCAATACCCACCGCATAAATCTAAGCTTCTTATGGCACGATATTCAACACGGTTTGTTGCATGTGGATAAAGGGATATTTTTCACTTTGCGTGAATTGTTTACCCGTCCGGGATATAGCATTCAAGAATTTATTTCCGGAAAACGGGTGCAGCATTTTAAACCCCTCTCCTTAATAATTGTGCTGGCCGGGGTATTTGGAATTCTTTCACATTATTTCGACATAAACATTTTAGCCAATAAAATTGAAGTCACTGGAACTGGTGAAGTGGCTGATAAATTAAAAAACGAAGTCTCTAATTTTGGAATTTGGCTCTCGCAACACTATTCCCTTTTTATTTTTATTGAAGTCCCCCTTTTTGCTGTTGGAACTTATTTTACCTTTAAATCAACAGGCTATAATTTTATTGAACACTGCGTTTTGCATACATTTTTAGCGGCACAGCGTCTTATGTTGCACATACTCTTTTTGCCGCCCCTGTATATTTTTCATGCCGAAAATTATTTAAAACCCGTTGAGCGAATGATTGATATTGTTGGAATTTCACTGGTGTTTTGGTCGCTCATGCAATTCTTCAAAAATATTTCTTTAGTGACGCGAATACTAAAAATAATCCTAAGTTTAGTGCTGTTTTTTGGATTGATGTTTTCACTGCTTACCGGCTTATCCTTGATAGTTTTTCCGATCCACTAATTTGAATGCATAAACAACAATTCACTTAATCTAGGTTAAGTACATTTCTTAACCTTGTTTATTGCAATAGCTTGCACTTGCATCGCACCTTTGTCGCACAATATTTAGAAACATGAAAAATACAGTATTACATAAAGCAGCAACGCGCGGACATGCCAGCCACGGCTGGTTAAATAGCTACCACACTTTTAGTTTTGCCAATTATTATCAGCCGGATCGCATGAATTTCGGGGTGCTTCGTGTGCTCAACGATGATACAGTGCAAGCAGGTATGGGCTTTGGAAAGCACCCGCACGACAACATGGAAATAATTTCGATTCCATTAGAAGGAGATTTGGAACACCAAGACAGCATGGGTAATAAAACGGTGATTAAAAATGGCGACATCCAAGTAATGAGCGCAGGCACCGGGATTCAGCACAGCGAATTCAATCGAAATAAAGATAAACTAGTTAAGTTTTTACAAATTTGGATACTTCCTAACAAACGTAATGTTACACCGCGTTACGATCAAATTACACTTAACGTGGACGATCGTCACAATAAACTGCAACAGATACTCTCACCCAATGAAAACGATGAAGGAGTGTGGATACATCAAGATGCATGGTTTCATTTAGGAAGCTTTGATAACGGATTCTCAACCGAATACAAGATAAAAAAAGCAGGAAACGGTGTTTATGCATTTGTACTTAAAGGCAATATTACAATTGATGATACCGCATTAAATGAAAGAGATGGCCTGGGTTTTTGGAACACTGATGCACTCACCATAAAAGCCGATAGCAATGCTGAACTTTTGCTGATGGAAGTGCCAATGACAATTTAATTAATATCAAAATGAAAAATTTAAAAATAGCTTTCACCCTTTACCCTGTGATAGACGAAATAAAAAATCATTGGAGTGCACCTGCATTTTCTCATAATCACTTATCAAAACTAACACGCAAAGCGATTTCAGAATTTGTAACGACACTATGAAAAAATTAACCCTTCTCGTTATTGGACGTCATGATCTTATTCTTGACTTGCTGTTGAATCAATTAAATCAAATCGAAAATTGGGAAGCCATCGGAACGCTCGAAGATGAAAAAGCAATTGAATTATTTCATCAATACAAATTTGATTTTGTGGTGTTAGGTAGCGGGATTCCTCAAGAAACACAAGCTAAATACCGCAAATTATTTAGGCTACAAAATCCGCATGTAAACATTATCCAACATGCAGGTGGAACTAGTGATAAACTCGAATTTCATATCCGCAACATAGCAGAAAATCAGCAAAATGGTTCGCTTAATGTGTTGGATAATCCTTTTCAAGTGTAAAGAAGAATAAGGACCAGATGCTCGATATTATTGACATTTTGTTAAGGAATAATATATCAATTAATTCCTTAACGCTAATAACATTTTCACTCTCCAACTTTAAACTGATAATCGAAACCGAAAACGACCGGCCTATGAGAAATTGGCGTTAAGAAATCCAATTAATTTTTAAAGCGTTGGCCTGGCGCCAAGCAATCCTCGAGCGAAAACGCAATTTGGTAATTATACCTACCTATTATTGAGCGCTTGGATTGCGTAGCTAAAAATTGGTTGGATTTTAGTCGATTTATCATAAGCCTTGATTTCTTGTTTCTTTTTTATCAAGAAAAAAGAAATAAAATAGCATTTGAAACGCCTGTAAAATATACCCTGTGGTGTCCTTAATAAAAAGTATATTCATTAAATTATTTTGGCAAATTACCGGATTAATAACCATTCAATAAAAAATGAACCCGCTTTTCGTTTAGACATTCAGCGAGAGCCGGTTTGAGTTAGGCTGCTAATAGTAAAGATAGCTTAACATAATTCTAGATAAGCTTTATGTAAAATAACTATTTTTAGGGACCAATTTTTAATTAAAATTTTCATGCAAACAATACTCGGCGCAAACGGAACAATAGGCAGTGTGCTCGCAAAAGAACTAACTGCCTATACCAGCAAAATCAGATTGGTGAGTCGGAATCCCAAAAAAGTAAACGAAACAGATGAACTTTTTCCTGCCGACCTTTCCAACCCAAGTCAAGTAGATAAAGCCGTGGAAGGCTCGGAGGTAGTGTATCTGTTGGTAGGATTTGAATATAAACTGAGTGTATGGCAAGATAAATGGCCCAAACTGATGCGCGCCACAATCGATGCCTGTGTAAAACACAAAGCCAAATTGGTATTTTTCGACAACGTTTATTTATACGATGTATCTGAAATTGGGCACATGACTGAAGCATCCAAAATTAATCCGCCCAGCAAAAAAGGAGCCGTTCGGCAACACATTGCGGAACTCTTAATGCAAGAAGTTAAAGCAGGAAAATTAACTGCAATGATTGCACGTTCTGCTGATTTTTACGGACCCAAAAATGAAAAAAGCTTTTTGTTGGAATTGGTTTACAACAACCTCAAAAAAAATAAAAAACCACAATGGATAATGGATGCTTCCAAAAAGCACTCTTTTACTTTTACACCGGATGCGGCAAAAGCTACTGCATTATTAGCAAATACAGCTGATGCATACAATCAAGTTTGGCATTTGCCTACCGATAAAAACACTTTAACAGGGAGTGAAATCATTGCGCTTTTTAATGCCGAGATGCACAGCTCCAAAAAGGAAATGGTGCTACCCATGTGGATGATAAAATTAATCGGATTGTTTATTCCCATTATGCGCGAAATGCCCGAAATGATGTATCAGTATGACCGTGATTATGTTTTCGATTCTTCAAAATTTGATAGTCGCTTTAATTTCAAAACCACGTCGTATCAAGAAGGAATAAAATTAACTGTACAAAATTAGTTTACCACATCTGGCACGCGCGTGAAGCGCTTGCATATATCTGGCGCACGCTTGCAGCGCGTGACTTCCATAACTAGCGCGCGCTTGTAGCGCGTGCCTACCTACTTACCTTTCTTGCAACTGACACTGGCGCGCACTTGCAGCGCGTGCCTACAACTTTATAATCAAGCAACATTTCTCATAAATAAATCAAACTCACATTAAACTTCATCGAATCCAACGAATCCACTGTAAATTTTAATTGATTGAAGGAAGGAGCTCCAAATGTTATTCCCGGATTGTTCGAAAAACCATAGCCCTCCGTGGGGGCACCAAAGAAATTTTTATCGAGGACATTATTCGAATTCGCGTCGTGAAAACAGCTCATGCAATAGGTTCCAGACGGGATGCTATCAAAACGAATTACAATACTATCTGCAAGCAACGGAGCGGTGTATGATTTGAAACGAACACTGTTAGTGTAATTTGAAGGAGAATTAAAGAGCGCTGCCAATACGTTCCCGCTATTCGAATTAAATGTTTTTATGCTAAAAATGAGTTTCGTATACTTCACAACAATGCTGTCCATTGCTGTAGTGTCTTGTATTGCCAGCGGAGCTGCTCCCGGGCTTATCTCATTATCCTTCTTTTTACAGGCTGTCGCCAATCCAACTAAAAGCAGCAAAAAACTTAAATACCTTTTCATAAACATTAAATTAAAATATGTAAACCCAACAGTCAAAGTCGCAAGATGTTTAGAAAAGGTGTATCAACTTAAAATGATTTATGGTTGATATAGTCCAATCATTTAAATACCGAACCAAAACGCACAATATGCTTGATAATTTGAAAGTATCTTGCTTTCTTCGTATAAAAATCAACTCAATGATTAACCAACCCCTAAATTCAAACCATGGATATAGTAGATATTTTACTTGTAGAAGACAATGATGCCGATGCAGAGATTTGTATTCGGACACTGAAAAAAACAGGGCTCAGTAATTTGATTTTTCGTGTCAAGGATGGACTGCAAGCCCTTGATTTTTTATTTGCAACCTCCGACTTTTCGTATCGTAAAATAGAAAATGTTCCTAAATTAATTATCCTCGACCTCACAATGCCCAACATTGATGGACTTTCCGTGCTGAAAGTAATTCGTGGTGATGATTGTACATTAAAAATTCCAGTTGTAGTTTTTACAGCATCAGCGGAAGCAGAAGATGAAGCAAAGTGCCGTGAATTGGGAGTAAGCCGCTACATTCAAAAACCAATCGAGTCGGCAGAATTTGCAAAGGTGGTGGACGAAATTGGCAGGTATTGGTTAAGTCCCGATAAGATTTTAAACGAGTAATTCAATTTTCATTCTACCCGAAGGACTGATTTTGGAATACAAAATCAGCACTTTCTTACAATTTAACTTTCTTACACATATCTATGGAATCAGGGCGTCTGAATTGGTTCAAAAATATTTCCATTTCTAAGAAATTATATTTTGCCGTGGGCGTGATGGCCTTTCTGATTTTAGTGGAATTAGCCACTCTCTTTTTTTCTATTTCCACCCTTTCTTCAGTGCGCGCATTTGTGGGAGCAGAAGGGCTTTGGTCAAAAGCTCAAAAAGATGCTATTTATCATTTACGTAAGTATACCCGTTCGGGAAATGAAAAAGATTATCAAGATTTTTTGCACTTCATGAAGGTTCCATTGGGTGATCGCAAAACGCGACTCGAAATGGGCAAAGCCAATCCTGATAAGGAAATTATGCGGCAAGGATTTATTGAAGGCCGAAATCATCCTGATGATGTGGATGGCATGATACAATTATTTTTGCGCTTTCATTCCATTACCTATATCAATAAAGCCATAAGAATATGGACAGAGGCGGATTCCACCATCGCAGAAATGCAAATTACAGCTGCTAAATTACATGCGGCAATTGTGGCATCGGGCGTAAATGCGGCTCAAATGGAAGAAAATTTAAAACACATTAATGACATAAATAAAAAACTCACGCAGTTGGAAGATGATTTTTCATTTACCCTCGGCGAAGGCTCACGATGGCTCGAAAACCTGATTCTGAAAATATTATTGCTCATCGCACTAACCGTTGAAATTTCAGGCCTTTGGCTTTCTATCTCAATTAGTCGCAACATCTCCAAAGGAATAAACGAAATCATTAACACCTCGAAAGCAGTTGGTGAAGGTAATTTTTCGAGCCGGGCAAATATTTATTCTACGGATGAAATTGGCCAATTGGCAAGCCATTTCAATGGGATGATTGGAAAATTAGATGAAAAAATAATTGCCTTAAGTGAAAGCGAGGAAAAATTCTATTCCATTTTTCATTCCAGTTCGGTGGGCATGACCATTAGCCGCTTCTCCGATAAAGTCATCTTGGAAGCCAATGAAAAATTTTTAAGCTCCTTGGGCTTCAGCAAAGATGAGGTTATTGGAAAAACCTCTTCCGAAATGGGCATCATTGCCAATATGGATCAACGAAATCAGGTCCTTAAACTAATTAATGAAACAGGTAAAACACCCGACTTTGAACTTACCTTTCGCACTAAAAGCGGCGCCTTGATGGATGCACTCATCTCCTTAACGGTGATGAAAATAAATGGCGAACAATGCGTAGTTTCTATCTTCTACGACATTACCGAAAAAAAACAAATTGAATTGGCCTTACATAAAAAAACACTAGAACTGGCCTCCATAAATAAGGAACTCGAGCATTTTGCACACATCTCTTCCCACGATTTGCAAGAACCATTGCGCACTGTTTCCAATTACATGCAAGTTTTTGAAGAAGACTATTTAGATCAACTCGATGAGAATGCACGTAAATACATTACTTCCGTAAACAATGCAACCAAACGGATGAGTCAACTGGTTAAAGCACTGTTAGATTATTCCCGCTTAGGCCGAAATAAAAACTTGATTAAAGTAAGTTGTACCAAATTAGTTTCGGATGTGATCGCTGATTTGAACAGCACTATTAGTGCTTCCGGTGCTGAAATAATTGTTTCGGAGCTTCCTGAATTGATGATATATGAAACCGAATTCAGGCAATTATTTCAAAACCTAATTACCAATGCAATTAAATTCCAGAAAAAAAGCATTGTTCCCAAAATCCAAATCTCGGCAGCTTACGTAAATACTGTTTGGCAATTTACAGTGAGTGATAACGGGATTGGAATTGAACCGAATAATTTTAAGAGAATATTCGATATTTTTCAACGCTTACATGCCAATACTGAATACGAAGGGAGCGGAATTGGATTAGCCAATTGCAAAAAAATTGTAGAACTGCATCAAGGCGAAATCTGGGTAGATTCTATCTTCGGAGAAGGCACAACATTTACGTTTACTATTCCAATTTTAGAAACATGATTAAAAAATTAAATTGCATATTACTGATTGACGATAATCCGGATGATAATTTTTACCACGAACGTGTAATTCAAAAAAGCAATGCAGCACATTCAGTATTGGCAAAAACATCAGCAAAGGAAGCACTCGACTTTTTAGCTGCTAAAAAAGCCGGTGAGGCACCACCCGAACTCATCTTACTCGATATAAATATGCCGGGCATGAATGGTTGGGACTTTTTGGAGGCATATCAAAAATTAGATTCAGAATTAAAAAGTCAGGCCGTTGTGGTTATGCTCACCACCTCACAAAACCCCGACGATAAAAAAAAGGCTGAAAAAATTAATATAATCTCAGATTTTAAAACAAAACCCTTAACAAAAGAAACCCTCGAAGAAATCTTAATCGCTTTTTTTTCAGAAAAATAGGTTTGATTTGTTGATTAGCCAATTAGCTAATTTATTTCTATGTGAAGCCTATGCTTCCTCTGTGCCTATGTGTTATATAGAATCACGTTTCAAATTCAATTCTCTGATATAGAACGCTGATTTTTTATGATGATTATGATTGTTTATGATAATTAGTTGATTAGCCGATTTTATGCTGTGTGATTCCTCTGTTTCCTATGCTCCTATGTGTTTAAATAGAATTTAGATAGAATTGAAGTTACAAAATGTGCTATTGAAAAATAAAAACCAAACCACCAAACACGATGCACAATCCAAGTATGGTTAGGCCATAAAGTGGCAAACCAATCTCACCACCTGTGTTATGGATAATCACACACGAAATAAAACCCATGCCCAAAATCAATACCCCCAATACCACTAACAAACTCCCGTTGCGTGTACGCATTGCATGACGCATGCGCTTAGCACTTGCAAGCAATTCGGGTACATAGAGTTTATCAATGCCCTTCTCAAGCAAATGTTGCTCAATAAAAACATTGTCATGCCCCTGTGCAACCAGCGTTCTGATTACTTCTTGCTGCGCTTGAGTATCTGCACTTTGCTCCATGAGTGAAATTTTAAAAGCCAAGTTAAAAATTAATTGCAATAAAAAAAGTAGCATACATCACAGCTGCAAAATTTCTCTATTCAAAATGAATTTAAAATTTTGTTATTACTTTTCCAAAAATTCTTTGCCATGTTTTCACGGATAACCCAACTTTCAGAAAAAAAATTAATTGGACTAAGCCTAAAAATGAGCTTAGCAGAAAATAAAACGGTCGAATTGTGGCGCAGTTTTATGCCCCGCAGAAATGAAGTTAAAAATCGTATTAATGCAGAATTAATTTCACTCCAAGTATATCCAGCCGATTTCAATTTCGAACAATTTAATTTTTTGCCCCTTTTGATAAATGGGCTCTAGCCGAAGTGAATTCCTTTGAGTTTGTTCCGGAAGGCATGAAAACTTTTATTTTAACGGAAGGTATGTATGCCGTTTTCTTGCATAAAGGTCCGGCCAGTGAAGCAGAAAAAACATTCCGTTATATTTTTGAAAGCTGGTTGCCCGCTTCGGGCTATGCGCTAGCTCAAAGACCCCACTTTGAAATTTTAGGTGAAAATATAAAAACAATGACCCTTCCTCTGAAGAAGAAGTATGGATTCCTGTAGCAAAGAAAAACTAAGCTATTCCTTACCTCAATTAATTGTTTACAAACAATTCTTTCGCATAAATCACTTTTTCAACTTACCGTTAAATAGGTTTTTTTCACAAAATAAAATGGGCCTCTGTGCTAAGTAATAAGTTAAATATCCAATATCTTCAGGTGTTTCAAACTTTTTAACACTAGGACTATCGTCAATCAAATCCTTTTGAACTTAGCATGGTCAAACAAACTAATAATTTTAGTTGTAATTTTAGGTAGCTTTCAAATGAAATTTAACACAACAAAAAAATTCCCATGAAATATAACTTTAACCTTCCATCAGGACTATTTAGAAACATACTGTTTTCTTATTTAAGTTTTGTTTTAATTGGAAATATTAATGCTTCCCAAGTATATTGTATTCCCCCTTTTTCGAATTGCTTTGTCGAAAACATCGATGCAGTTGCCATTGCAGGAACTGGCTTCAATAATTCCGGTACAGGCTGTGCCAACACAAATTCCATGGGATATTCCGTTTATGCACCCAGCTATTATACCACCGCTTCATTAACCAAAGGAGGCTCCTACACCATTAGCGTAACAACTTCCGTTTCGTGTATAATTTCGGTATGGATTGACTTTAATCACGACAATGATTTTGATTTTTTGGAGTGGAAGCAAATTAGTACTGCATCCACAGCAGGGGTGCCTGCCTCAGCAACCATGTCTATTCCTACAAACGCGCTTACGGGTGCAACACGAATGCGTGTAAGGGCACGTTACCGCGGAAATTATAATGGATCAGGCGACTATTGTACAAACTTCACGAATGGTGAAACCGAAGATTACCTAGTAACGATTTATGATTATTGTGATATACTATATGGTGGCTTGCAATGCAACGGACTTTATAACATAAATGATTTTTCCATTGTTGGAACTTCATTAGTAAATAATGGAACCGGATGTTCGGGACTTAACAATAAGGCTTTTAAAGTTTACCCACCTAGTGGAAATACAACCACCTCACTTCAAAAAAATACCACTTATTATTTTAGCGCAGCTTCTCCTACCAGCCATGCCATTGCTGCTTGGGTGGATTATGATCACAGTCATACTTTTGATGCCAGTGAATTTACTCTCATTTCAAGTGGAAGTAGTCCGGGAAGCGCATCAATTGCTCCCTTTACAATTCCGGCTAGTGCACTATCGGGGCCAACCGCAGTTCGGGTTCGAGCAACCAGTCCAAGCTTTCAAATTACAGCGGTGGATGCTTGCAAAATTTTTACAACAGGGGAAACTGAGGAGTACACCGTAACAATTGTATCCTCACCAAATATTGAGGCAACATTTCGCGTAAACATGAGCAATCAAATAATTTCACCCAATGGAGTTCATTTGGCGGGAAGTTTTAATAATTGGGACGCCAATGCAACGCCCATGCTGCCTATAGGAGGCAATGTGTATGAAGCAATTGTTAGTTTAGATACTACTAGCACCATACAATATAAATTTATTAATGGAAATACTTTTGCAGGTGAAGAAACGGTACCTGCCTTATGCGGAATTACGAATGGCTTAGGCGGATACAACCGAAATTTAGTAGTACCACAAAATAATACTATTCTAAATACAGTTTGCTTTTCATCCTGCTCCAATTGCTCATCACCCGGAAATTCAGCTATCACTTTTCAAGTAAATATGAGCAATGTATCTGTATCACCCAATGGGGTTCATTTGGTAGGTAGCTTTAATAACTGGGATGCCAATGCAACGCTTATGTCTCCAAGTGGTAACAATATTTATACTGTCACTCTCAATTTAGATAGTACTTCTATTGTTCAGTATAAGTTCATTAATGGTAATAGTTTTGGTTTTGATGAAGAAGTCCCTGCATCATGCGGCGTACCTAATGGTGTAGGAGGTTATAACAGAAGCTTAGCAATCCCACAAACTTCAACTACTTTGCCGCTTGTTTGTTTTTCATCCTGCACAAATTGCATTGTATCAACAAATGTAAACGTTACTTTTCGAGTTGACATGAGCAATGAATCAGTGTCACCAAATGGAATTCATCTTGCCGGAAGTTTTAATAACTGGAATGCAGCTAGTACTGCTATGAATCCGATAGGATTAGGAATATATGAGGTTACGCTTCCGTTGGATTCGAGTGCTACTATTCAATATAAGTTTATAAATGGTAATGCTTTTGGTATGGATGAACTGGTTCCTGCTGCATGTGGCGTATCAAATGGTGTTGGAGGTTATAATCGAAATTTAGCGGTACCTGAATTTGGAACTACTTTAAATTCTGTTTGCTTTAGCAATTGTAGCAACTGCACAACTTCCAACCCAAAAGTGAATGTAACTTTTAGAGTGAATATGAGCAATCAAGTAATTTCTCCGAACGGAATTCACCTTGCAGGAAGCTTTAATAATTGGGATGCGGATTCAACTGCTATGGCACTTGTTACTGCCGGCATTTATGAAGTAACATTAGCACTCGATTCAACGAGTACAATTCAATATAAATTTCTAAATGGAAATACCTTTTCAGGAGAAGAAACGGTGCCGCAGGCATGCGGTTTATCAAATGGCTTTGGAGGTTATAATCGTAATTACAAAGTGCCGGAGGCAAATGCTACACTTCCTTTGGTTTGCTTTTCCTCTTGCAATAACTGCCCAACAAATTCCCCTCTTGTAAACGTAACTTTTCGAGTGAATTTAGGCAATCTGCAGGCATCCGCAAACGGTGTTCACCTCACAGGTAGTTTTGTAAACTGGGATGCCGATTCCATCCAAATGATTCCGGTAGGTGGCAATCTTTATGAGGCTACACTAGCATTGGATTCAACAAGTAGTATCCAATACAAATTCTTAAACGGAAACACTTTTTCAAACGAAGAAAGTGTGCCCAGTACTTGTGGTATTTCAAATGGTTTCGGTGGTTATAACAGAAGTCTAAATGTACCGCAACAAAACACAGTTTTATTTCCAGTTTGTTTCGCTGCTTGCACTGCATGTGCAACTCCTGCTTCCTATATAAACGTTCAATTTCGTGTCGATTTGAGCGGAAATAGCATATCACCCAAAGGAGTTCATTTAGCTGGAACTTTCAATGGCTTTGATGCCGATTCAACTGAAATGATGCCTATTGGAGCTAATGTATACGCTGCTTCTATCAGTTTGGATAGCACACTTGTAGTGCAATATAAATTTTTAAATGGCAATGCATTTGGAATTGGGGAAGACGAAATCGTTCCTGCTCAATGCGGCTTTCCCAATGGTTTAGGAGGCTATAATCGACAATTAAATGTGCCGGAATCAAATACTGCATTGCCTACTGTTTGTTTTGAAGCTTGTAACCCCTGCAATACGGTTGGTATAGAAGCAACTGAAGAAGCACTGCATGGCTTGAGTATTTTCCCTAATCCAGCCAATGTTTTTGTTACAATACGCTACACACAAAAAAGCAGTGTTCCTATAACCATCTTAATCTTTAATTCTAGCGGAAAAATAATAGAGAACCATTTCATACAAAATGGTACCGCTAATTATCGCTTAGACATTAACACTCAAAATTATTTACCGGGGCTCTATTCAGTTCTGATAAATGATGGAAAAGAGCAACACAGTAAAAAATTTATCATAAATAGGTAACTCCTCTCTTTACGTTGATTTTGATCAAATGCGCATCTATTCCTGAATCTGCTTTTATTAGTACATTCATAGTTTTAAAATTGTTTGTTAAACAGGAACTAGTAAAATGACGCGAGCGCAGTTGAATAAAAGCACTTTAACTTTTCTAACCAAACTCAGTGAAAACAACAATCGGGAATGGTTTACCAGCAACAAAAATACCTACCTCAGTAGCCATCAAAACCTTTGCGATATTGCAGATGCTTTGATTAAGGAAATGAACAAACACGACCAACTCGAGAACGAATCAGGTAAAAAGAGTTTATTCCGCATTTATAAAGATGTCCGTTTTAGTAAAGATAAATCGCCCTACTCTCCCCGCTTTGCCTTTGGTTTGAAACGTGCTACCAAACTACGTAGAGGCGGATACTACATCCATATTCAACCCGGAAAATCTTATTTAGCTTGTGGATTTTTTGCTCCTAATCCAGAAGATTTAAAACGAATACGACAGGATATTGAACTGAATTATGTAGATTGGAATAAAATTTTATCCCAGAAAAAACTCAAAAATTCCTTTGGTGCAATGCAGGGCGAAAAGCTACTAACTTCACCCAAAGGCTTTCCAAAAGAACATCCAGCAATTGAATTGTTGCGTTATAAACAATTTATTTTTCGACACCCTCTTAACGACAGCGAAATTTTGGCCAGTGATTTTGTAAATAAGGTAAACGAACTATTTAAACGAATGCGCCCTTGGCTTGATTATATGAGTGAAGTGCTCACTACTGATACGAATGGAGAATTGATTCGTTGAAAATAAAAAGAAGAAATTAATTTTCTGAAATTAAACCAATCGCAACTTCTTGCCGGGACGCAACACAGTTGTGGATTTTATTCCATTTAGACGGCATAATTTTTTAAGCGGAATATTTTTGCGCTGTGCAATTTTTCCTAAGGTATCACCTTTTCGCACCACATAATATTTTCCATGCTTTCCGTGTTTAGAGGCATATTTTGAATGATCTCTAAAATCAACTAAATAATGGAAACAGCTACGGTCAATTGCCACACTATCCATCATCAATCTACTGTCAGAAAACGAAATAATTGAATTTGGATTAATGGGCATGCCTTTGTAACGCACTTCAAAATGCAAATGGCTACCAAAAGAATGTCCGGTATTGCCACCCAATCCAAGCAATTCGCCCGATTCCACATGCTGTCCAATTCTAACATGGATAGCAGATAAATGCGCATAAATAGTTTCCAAACCATTGCGGTGACGCACCATAACTACATTTCCAAAAGTGGAACTTCTGCGGGCAATTCGAACTGTTCCTTCAAATGCACAACGCACCGAATCGCCGGTGGCCAACTTAATATCTACACCATAGTGATAACGCACGCGACTTCTCGGGCCAAAATCAGAGGTAATGACACCCGAAAACGGATGATTGTAATCGCAACGGTATTTATCTTGTAATATAATTAAGGAAGTATCACTTTTTAGGGTTAAATCAATTTTATAAGGATTTACACTTATCGTATCCCAAATTCCGTAATAATCGAAGTTAGGATCGTAACTGCTGGCTTCCGATTCGTTAATGTTATCAGAATTATCAATATCATCAAAACTCTCGATATCATCCGCTTTCATAAAATTTTCAGGTGAAATAGGATAAATAAGGGTGTCTTTGCCCCTGTCGGCAGATGCAGTTGAAGGGCCGGCGTTCTTTTCGCTGCCCGCAAATGCACTTACTAAAAGCAAGTTACAAAAGACTAGTACCAGTGTTAAACCTTTTTTCAAACTCAATTATTTTTACAAATTCGATGAATGGTAGTTTTTTAACTGCGGCTAAAATATTAATTAATGTTTAATATCAAAAAAATATTTAGCCCAATTGGGATAAACTTGCTGTTAAGTTTCGTTAATAAGTCCGAAAGTATGATTTGGCGGGCGCTTGCTAATTTTTTATACTTTTGAGGAAATTTCCTGAACGGGAATTTTTTTATACTCAAAAATCATACAATAATTTTTTATCATGAAGACAGCAGAGATTGTAACAAACAAAGGAACTTTAAAAGTGGAGTTTTTCGAAAAAGATGCTCCCAATACAGTTAAAAACTTTATAGACCTTGCCAAAAAAGGCTTTTACGATGGACTTACCTTTCATCGCGTTATTCCTGATTTTGTAGTCCAAGGCGGTTGCCCTAAAGGAAATGGCACCGGTGGTCCGGGATACAAAATTAAATGTGAATTAGACGGTGAAAATCAATACCACGATAAAGGCGTGCTTTCAATGGCTCATGCAGGAAGAGATACCGGCGGCTCACAATTTTTTATTGTGCTTAGCCGAAGCAATACCGCACACCTCGACCGCAACCATACTTGTTTTGGAAAAGTCGTAGAAGGCCTCGATATTATTGATGATTTGCGCATGGGGGATGTGATGGAAAAGATTACTGTTTCCGAAAATTAATCCCCAACCAATTGGTTGCCAAAAAATGCAAGCTGCTTATAAAATAAAGTAGCTTGCATTTTTTGTTTTGATTAAGAAAAAAAATAATCCTATTTTCAACCTCTATGTTTCAAGCACTCGTCGGCATCATTATGGGTAGCAGCTCTGATTATACTATCATGAGCGAAGCTGCAACACTCCTCGAAAAACTGGAAATTCCTTTTGAAGTCAATATTGTATCGGCTCACCGAACACCCGAAAAAATGATGGAATATGCACATACTGCTCATACACGTGGGATAAAAGTAATTATTGCCGGAGCAGGTGGAGCAGCACATTTACCTGGAATGGTAGCAGCGGTAAGTCCCTTACCGGTGATTGGAGTACCCGTAAAATCAAGCAACAGCATTGACGGATGGGATTCTATCCTAAGTATCTTGCAAATGCCAAACGGTGTTCCGGTGGCAACTGTTGCCTTAAATGCAGCTCAAAATGCAGGAATTATTGCTGCCCAAATTTTAGGTACTGGGGATGCCGCAATTCAAAACCGTATCATCACGTTTAAAGAAGAATTAAAAATCAAGGTGAACTTGTCGCAAAAAGAAGTGAGCGATAAGGGATATAAATTCCAAACGAAATCATAAATCTATACTCACAATTGATGCAAAAATATATAAGCTCCCTCCTTTTATTTAGCGCACTTTGGAGTATAGCGTTTGCAGGAAATGACAACCTTCCACTTGGTGCACGTTCGGCCGCGTTAGGAGGAGCAAGTGCTACCCTCAGCGATTTGTGGAGTGCCCAAAACAATCAGGCAGGTCTGGCACAATTAGATACTATTGAAGTTGGCGTGTATGCCACACGAAATTTTTTATTGCCCCAACTTGCCTATAATGCTTTTGCCGGTGCCTTGCCCATTAAAGGTGGTACTTTTGGTTTGAGTTATTCTCGTTTTGGGTATTCAAAATACAACGAAAATAAAGTTGGAATTGCATTTGCAAAAAAATTGGGCGATCATATTTCAGCCGCTGTACAACTCAATTACCTCAGTAAATTTATTGGGGATGGTTACGGAAAAAACGGAACAATTGCTGCCGAATTCGGCATACAAGCAAAACTGGTGAAAGGCCTTTCAGTGGGTGCGCATGTATTTAATCCAACCCGCGCCAAAAGTGCGGATTACAACAAAGAAAAAATTCCAACTATTATTAAGGTTGGCGCTCAATATGCTTTCTCAGATAAAGTATTTTGGGCCATCGAATCCGAAAAAGACATTGATTACAAGCCCAATTTTAAAACCGGTATAGAATATCGTGTAGTCCCTCAACTATACATACGCGGTGGCATCAGCACACAACCTACCTTAAGTTCTTTTGGCTTTGGCTTAGTATTGAAAAACTTCAAGTTAGATGTGGCTGCCAATTACCATGAGCAACTTGGCTTTACCCCTCATCTTGGATTAAGTTATGGTTTTAAATAAGGAGCGCATGAAACTGCATCGACTCACTTTTTTAACTTTCCTATTTTTTTTACTTGTATTTATTTTACCCCATGCCCTGTTGGCACAAGATAAAGAGACCAAACTAGACATTCAACAACGCATCGAAAATGCTGCTGAAAATGCAGAAAATGAAGAAACAGATTACACTATTTTATTGGATGAACTTCAATATTATCAAGAACATCCTATTAACTTAAATTATACAGATCGGGACGAACTCAGTAAATTGGAATTACTCAGCGATATTCAAATCAATTACCTCTTAAAACACATCGATAAAAATGGAAAATTAATGACCATTTACGAATTGCAAACCATAGAAGGTTTTGATTTGAATTTGATTTTTAGAATTCTTCCTTACGTGAAAGTTGAAAATAATTTTGACAACCCCCATGTTTCCTTTAGTGAAATTTTTAAATACGGAAAATTCCAACTAGTATCACGCTACCAGCAAGTACTGGAGCAGCAATTGGGCTATTATGCGGCGAATCATTTGTCGGATAGCGTAAAAAAGGAACACCCCAATTACTATTATCTCGGACCACAATTTAAATTGTATGAACGATTTAATTTTACTTATGCCAATAAGATAAATTTTGGCGTGGTAGCTGAAAAAGATCCGGGCGAAGAGTTCTTTAAAGGTTCACAAAAAAACGGATTCGATTTTTATTCGGCTCATCTCTTTCTCAAAAAATTTGGAAAACTTAAAGCACTTGCTCTTGGCGATTTTCAAGCGCAATTCGGTCAAGGCATTACGTTTTGGAGCGGTTTAGCCTTTGGAAAAACAGCTGACCCAACGGTGATAAAAAAAAGTGCCCGAGGTTTAAGTGCCTATAACTCGGTGGATGAAAATTTATTTTTGCGTGGCGGTGGCGCTACAGTTGCCATTAAAAATTTTGAATTCACTGCTTTTGGTAGCACAAAAAAAATTGATGCCAATGTTTCTGTTTTAGATACACTAAGTAATAATGCAGAAGAATTTAGTGCTTTTCAAACATCGGGTTTACACCGCACCAAAACTGAATTAGCCGATAAAGATGCTGTTACCGAAAATATTTTTGGAGGCAATGTATCGTATGTGACACGCAGTTTTTCGGCCGGAATTACCGGAGTAAAAACAGAGTATAAAGCCAGCTTAAAAAGAAATTTAGGGGTGTACAATAAATTTGAATTCAATCAAAATCACAACTTAAATATTGGAGCCGATTACAATTATCTCTGGCGAAACTTCAATATTTTTGGAGAAATCTCCCGCAGCGAAAATGGTGGTATCGCATACATGAATGGCGCTTTGATAAATTTGGATCAACGCTTTTCTATTTCTGTTTTGCATCGGCATTATGGCAAAGATTACCAGCCATCAAAATCAAAAGCATTTGGAGAAAGCTACACGAATTTTAATGAACAAGGTTTATTTATTGGTGCAAGTGCTAAAATTCTGCCCAAGTTTACTTTAGCAGGATATTTCGATCGATTCACTTTTCCTTGGTTGAAATACCAAGTGTATGCGCCTTCTCATGGCTACGATTACCTTGCCCAACTTAATTATACCCCTTCTAAAACCATAGATATGTATGTGAGAGTGCGCACCAAACTCAAACAGAAAAACACTCCCGAAACAGTTGATTATATTGATTATTTAGTCAACACAGAAAAAACAAATTACCGATTTAATATTTCGTATTCCTTAAGTCCGGAATGGAAATTTGCCAATCGGGTTGAACTTATTAAATACAAGGAATCAAGCTCCCCAAGTAGCACCGGCTATTTAATTTATCAGGATATAAAATTCAAACCACGAGGATATAAACTTTCGGTGATTGCACGCTACATGTTGTTTCAAACACAAAGCTTCGATTCACGTGTATATACTTACGAAAATGATGTTTTGTATTCCAATTCCATTCCCTTTTTTAGCGGAAAAGGAAGCCGCATATTTGCTTTAGTAAATTACGATATCAGTCGTAATGTTGAGGTATGGGTGCGCTATTCCCAAACTTATTTCACCAATCCAAATGTATTTATCATCACAGATTCAGGCAGCTTGGATACCGTAATCGGAAACAAAAAATCGGAAATAAAAGTTCAGGTGAGAATCAGCTTTTAAATAATTTCTTTTGGTGATTAGCTGATTAGCCGATTAGCTGAATTTTGTATCCCCCGCAGGCGGGGGCAGAGGGTGGAATGGAACGCGTATTTGTTGATTGGCTGATAGGATAATTACCGAACTAAAAACTATGTGAAACCTATATTTCTATGTGTCTATGTGTTAAAAAAAAATGGCAACTCTGTTCCTACACCTCATCCACCACAAATCCCACCGAGCGTAAATCCTTCCAAAAATTAGGATAAGATTTAGTTACCACTAGCGGATCTTCAATTTCCACTTCATCAAAGAGCATCGATAACGGAGTTAAACACATGGCCATTCGATGGTCGTTATAGGTTTTGAAAAAGGATGTAGGTGCATGAATCGATTTTTTAATTTTAGGAATTAAGAGATTTCCAATGTCCAAATCGGTAGCAGATACTCCAATTTTTTTTAGCTCTATGATGATTGCTTTTATACGATCGGTTTCTTTTATTCTAAGCGTGCGTAAGCCATACAGCTCCGCGTAAACTTCCATTGCAGCATAAGTAACAGCAAGTGTTTGAGCAATGTCTGGTGTATTCATCAATTCAAGATGAACATTGGCAATTGGAATAGTGATAGCTTTTTTAGTAAGATGAATTCCGCCTTCAATAAAAGTAGTCTTCACACCAAGAGGCTCAAAATAATCCACGAGCGCAGAATCGCCCTGCAAGCTATTTTTTCTTAATCCCCAAATTTTAAAATCCACCTCTTTTGCAAAGGCAGCTATTTGATACCAATACGAAGCGGCACTCCAATCGCTTTCGATGTTGTATTCCTTTAAGTTAAGAGGATTATATGCTTGTGGAGCTATTTCAATTAAAGAATTTTTCCAAGTAGATTTTACACCAAAAAAATCCATCATTTTTAAGGTCATTGCCAAATAAGGTTTTGAGATAATCTCACCTTTTAACTGGATAATAAGTCCACTGGGCAAAGTGGGAGCAATCAGCGCAAGTGCCGATAAATATTGACTGCTCATGCTTCCATCTATTGCAATAGCACCTCCTGCTAAATTCTTTCCGATAATTTCTAAGGGTGGATATCCATCCTTTTCAAGATACTTGATTTGTGCACCCAACTCGTTTAGTGCTTCCACCAATAATTTAACAGGTCGTTCCTTCATCCGCTCCGATCCAGTTAACACGCGTTTACCCTCAACTAATGAAAGGTAAGCTGTTAAGAAACGCATAGCCGTTCCGGATGCTCCAACGTCAATAACAATATCCTGTTTATCAGATTTTAAAATCGCATCCAACACCACTGTATCATCTGCGGTTGAAAGATTATTGATTTTAAATTTTGCACTGCAGAGCGCCTGAATAATAAGGGCTCTATTGCTTTCGCTCTTGGAAGCGGGTAAGTGTATTTCTCCGATTAAACTTTTAGGCGACTTCGAAATTCTGTATATCATCCAATCAATTTTCTATAAAACTCAAGCGATTCAAGAATTAATGCTTCTGAACACTGGCAATTAATTTCGCACTTTCCAATTTCCGACAACAAGGAAAAATTAAATTGCGTTCCCTCATTTTTCTTGTCGTTACGCATAAAGCGGATCAATGTTTCAAAATTTTGAGTCTTAATTTTATATGGCTTGAAATCGGCGATGAAGTATTCAACTATTTCGTTGAATTGTTTTTTGGCTAAACCTGATATTTTAGTCGAAAGGTAACTCTCACAAAGCATTCCAATTGCAATTGCTTCACCATGCAAAAGTGGCTTTTTATCCTTTTGAAGAGAAAAGCTCTCTAGCGCATGACCAATAGTATGCCCAAAATTCAAACTTTTTCGAATGTTCTTTTCTAAAAAATCTTGTTTAACTATTTGATTCTTTATGCGCACACTTTGCTTAATAAGTGATTCCAGGTTTGAATTGTTTAATGTATTGGACTTTACTTGTTGCCACAATTCCTCATCGGTAATCAACGCGTGTTTCACAATTTCGGCATACCCCGATTTTAGTTGAATTAGAGGCAATGAATTAACAAAAGGAGGATAAATAAAAACCGCTTTAGGATTCGAAAATAATCCCACAGCATTTTTTAGCGCATTTAAATCAATACCCACTTTGCCGCCAATGGAGGCATCCACTTGAGCTAATAATGTAGTAGGGAAATTAACAAAATCAATTCCTCTTTTATAGGTACTTGCTGCAAATCCGCCTAAATCGCTTATTACGCCACCGCCTAGGTTTATGAAGAGTGTATTTCGATCGGCATTAAAATTTGCCAATTGCTCCCAAATACGTGAACAGGTGCTTATATTCTTATTCGTTTCACCGCTTTCAATTTCAATAAAAAGTGCATCCTTTAAATAATCAATTTCGATTAAAAGTGGAGTGAGGCAATGCTTGCTCGTATTCTCATCGAGCAGCACTACATATTTTGAATAGTTGCTTTGTGCGCCCGAAAAAAAAGAGTTAGTTAGCTCATAAAAATCTGAACCGATATAAACAGAATAACCTGTGGATTTTATTTCGGTAGCTTTCATAGAAATATTTTTCACAAAGAAACAAAAACTTTAAATTCTATTTTTTTTAGCACATCCACACATTTAAGCCTAGTTTTACCTTCTACTAAATACAATGAAACTCGACTATATTCCCAATATTAATTCTTACAAAGATGATTTGGTGCGGCTTTATGCATTTAATCAAGCGGAAGCAAAACTATTTCACGATAAAATTCATGAAGTGTTGGTGCTGCAAAAAAATAACCTGGCGCTTGAAAGTCTTGATTTTATTGAATCACGTAACTGTAAACTTACGTTACGTATGGCAAATAGCGACGAAGGAATTACCTCAGAAGATGCTACGAATTTCTATTGCGATTTAACCTTGGAGGGCTACATTAACATGCTTGAGCTCCTGAAACCTTTTTGCAGCAAAGAAACCAAAGGGCATCAATATTTGTATTCCGATATCGATTCTCCTACCGATTTCCTTTTCTCTCCGGCAGGAACTTGGGAGTAAACTAATTTCCTTTCAGTAAAAATTGTAAGATAGAAAAGAAGACAAAATCTTAACTAAATTGATAATTCAACTTTATCGAATTTAATTCAATCAAGGCCTGCTGCAAGCCCTCTCTAAATAGTTTAAAATTACTAAAGGAACTCTCTTTCAAGTTTTGATAATACTCAATTGCATCGGCCAAATTCTTAATAAAATTTTGAAAATGATTTTTTCTTTTGGCATCCAAACTATCCCCCTTTAATTGATTTAATTCATCCGTGAGATAGTTAAAATAAATTTTCATCTCTGCTATAAAAACGTGCGGTCGCTCTGCATTTCGGATAATATTTACCTTTCCATAAATATGATCAATCATGGTTTTTAAGCTTACCACTTCCGAAAAATTTGCAATGTTAGGTCCGGGGCAAACATTTACCGATTTTAAATTTTTAAGAAATGGTTCATCGTAACTCAATGCAGCGGAATTGCTCAAGCCAACGCACAAACATTCCTTAGCAAGTACTGCAGACTTCTGCATTTCATAATCAGCCTCAGGCAAATTTTGTTGGCTCAAACTTTCCAATTTTAGTTTTTGATACTTATGCGATGCAGTGCAAATAGGCGCTTTGGTAAATTCGGTATTAAAACTCAAATGCTTTTCTGTACACGGACTACCCGGCTTTCCATCCTTTATTCGCTTTTGTTTTTCAAGGTCAGACGTTGTGCCTTTTAAATAATGAAAGCGCACACCTAAAGGTGAATTGTTACTCAATACCACATCTTCCTTATTTGCTTTTGCAAGTAATTGAAGAGTATGCTCATCTACTGTGGTAGCTTCAGGAACCAGCAAAAAAGGCGTTCCCCAACCGGTGCTGCTCACTTGGTAATTAGAGCGCAAAAATGAATCCTCTTCGGCTGTTCCAATTCCACCTTGAACAGAAATTTCAATCGCAGGAAAATCAGTAAACAGGAAGCCCGTCTTTTTTTCAATACAAATTTTATAAATATCAAAAATGGATTGAGCCAATTCATTTCGTTTAGTTTTAAATTCTTCCAGGATAGGCCCCAACAAAAAGCCATCTGTAGCAAAAGCATGCCCACCGCAATTCAAGCCCGATTCAATTCTAAACTCACTTACCCAAATTCCCTTCTTTGCTAAAAACTTTCCTTGAATTAAAGCAGAGCGAAAATCACTCACTTTAATCACCACTCTCTTTTTAAAATTAAAATCCTTATCGGGATCAAATGCGCTAACACTTTCCATGTAACTATACAATCGCGGATTCATACCTGCCGAAAAAATGATGGAGGAATTGCTCAGTGAACTGTTGATATATCCGCGCAAAGCAGCAACCGCTTCGGATCCATCCGGAATTGAATTCCCCTGCACATCGAGTGTTTCTTGGTCTACTTTTGTCATGATGTTCACATCAATACCACCTGCTACCACCTGTGAAACAAGGTACTCTTGCTGTTCCTTTTGTATTGTTAAATCAGCACAGTTCAACATTTCAGCATATAAAATAGCCAAATGACTCGTTGCCGGCAACATTTCAAAATATTTACACAAATCGCTGCCTGCCTCAAAAGACTGCACTTTTAGTTCTTCCACTTGCTTGCTAACGAGCAAATCCACCAAATTCAAATAATCGCAAATGCGCTTTGCGCGATAATCCGGTTCTTGATCTGTTATAGGAACATAGGTCAATCCGGAAAGCGGATAATAATGTTTGCGCATCATTTCAATCAATCGATCTTCAATGATTGATATCACCGACGAAATGCCATATTTAGCGACTTTAATTGGAGAATCAATAGTATAAGCTAATCCCATCACCGGGATGTGAAAGGTATGTGCTGATTTTTGGTACATGCTGTTGTCCGCTAATTTTAAAATGGAGATTGTAAATGCTTCTAAGAACAAGTGTTGGGTTCCATTTTACTCAGCACAAGAAGCGAAAAGAGGGCGCAAAATTACTTGTAATTCCAATCATAAAAAATGACGAGCATCATAAATTCACGCCAACAAAACCGCTTCAAGGAATTGCAAATTCTGAACAAATTTGGGTTGAAAAGATTCAATCGGATATGATTCCAATCAGTTTTTTCATTCCGCTTCCATTCTACTATTGAGGAAATTTTTGACACTAATTATAACTCCCAAAAAGATGACACTTGTGCAATCCCAAACGCTTGTAAATACAAACACACAACAAACATTCACCTATGAAGAAGCACTAGCAGCTTCGCTTAACTATTTTGATGGCGATGAATTGGCCGCTACAACTTGGCTTAATAAATATGCGGTAAAAAATAAGAAGGGTAAGCTAACCGAACTTACCCCCGAAAATATGCATCGCCGAATGGCTCGTGAATTTGCACGCAAAGAAGCTTTGAGTAAAAGCAAATTAAGCTTAAATGGTAGTTTTAAACACCTGTCAAACTATGGACAAAAACGGATTATGCTCGAGGAAGAAGCCATTTTTCAACTCTTTCATCAATTTAAATATGTGATACCACAAGGGAGCGTAATGTCCACTTTAGGTAATCCCTTTGTTATTGCGTCCCTAAGTAATTGTATTGTGTTGCCGGAAGTGTATGATTCTTATGGAGGGATTTTTTATGCCGATCAGCAAATGGCACAGCTTTTTAAAAGACGATGTGGGGTTGGATTAGATATTTCCACGATTCGACCGGAAGGTATGTTTGTTTCCAATTCAGCCGGTTCTACCACAGGGGCAGTATCTTTTATGGAGCGATTTTCGAATACTACCCGTGAGGTAGCCCAAAACGGAAGGCGCGGTGCATTGATGATTACAATGGATATAGCGCATCCTGATATTGAAAAATTTATCACCCTAAAACAAGATTTAAAAAAAGTAACCGGTGCGAATATTTCCATTCGCTTATCCGATAAGTTTATGAAGGCAGTGGTTGCAAATGAAAACTTTAAACTACAGTTTCCAATTGACAGCCCAAATCCTGAATTTGAAAAAACAGTTAAAGCCTCCGATTTATGGAACAGCATAATTACCTGTGCACACAATACTGCTGAACCCGGACTAATTTTTTGGGATCGACAACACCATTATTCCACCTCTTCGGTGTATCCCGAATTTAAAAATGTTTCCACCAATCCCTGCTCCGAAATTGCAATGCAAGGAGGCGATAGCTGCAGATTAATGGCACTTAACCTTTATAATTTTGTGGAGCATCCCTTCACCGAAAATGCAGTATTTAATTATTCAAATTTTTACGAAAAAACCTATGAAGCGCAACGTTTGATGGACGATTTGGTGGACCTCGAATTAGAAGCCATTGAGCGCATTCTCGAAAAAATAAAAAGTGACAAAGAGCCGGATTATATTAAAGAAACGGAGCTACGCACATGGAAGTTGCTTTATGAATCAGGTAAAAAAGGACGTCGCACAGGACTTGGATTTACAGCACTTGCAGATGCAATGGCAGCGCTTAATTTAAAATTCGATTCAGAAGCCGCCCTGAGTGAAATTGATAAAATCATGAAGCAAAAATGCCGCGCCGAATTTGATAGCAGCATTGATATGGCCATAGAACGTGGTGCTTTCGAAGCCTTTGATCCCGCAATAGAAAAAACATCCGATTTTATTAAAATGTTAGAGACTGAGCTTCCCGATGTATATGCACGAATGATGAAATTTGGAAGAAGAAATATTTCGCTCAGTACTGTCGCTCCTACCGGAACACTAAGCCTTCTAGCACAAACTTCTTCGGGAATTGAACCGGTGTTTATGCTGGCCTACAAGCGTCGAAGAAAAGTGAATATACATGACAAGAATGCAAGCATCGATTTTATAGACCCAATGGGTGATGCTTGGCAAGAATTTACAGTGTATCATCCCAAACTAAAAATTGCGATGAAGACCACAGGAGATAAAAATATAGAAAATAGCTCGTACTATGGTTCCACTGCTAACGACATCAATAGTGAACGTAGAATTGAACTGCAAAGTATTGTTCAAAAATACACCACACACTCTATCAGTTCCACTATCAATTTACCAAAGGAAGCCAGTATTGATGAAGTGGGCAAAATCTATTTGAATGCTTGGGAGCAAGGATTAAAAGGCATAACGGTGTATCGCGACGGTTCACGCACGGGTGTTTTAGTAGCCGCTAATGAACCCAAAAGTCAAGAAAAAAGCAGCAGCATTGTTGAAACAAATGCCCCCATTCGCCCAAAGGTTATTGATGCCTCTGTTATCCGTTTTCAAAACGCTGATGAGAAATGGATTGCCTATGTTGGTTTGTTAAACAATAAGCCTTATGAAATATTTACCGGCAAAGCACAAGATGCTTTTAGTATTCCAAATTGGGTTGAAAAGGGTTGGATTATCAAAGAAAAAAACGGAAAGGGCAAATCGCGTTACGACTTCCAATACATGGATGCAGAAGGATATCGCGTCACCATTGAAGGCCTTTCGCGCTCCTTTGACAAAGAATATTGGAATTACGCAAAACTATTAAGTGGCGTACTTCGTCACGGTATGCCACTTCCGCAAGTTGCTAACTTAATTGAGGAGTTACATTTGCTGGATGAAAATATAAATACCTGGAAAGCAGGTGTTGAACGCGCATTAAAAAAGTTTATTCCCAATGGAACACTAGCAGCGGATCATGCTTGCGGAGAATGCGGTGATCCCGAAGGTTTAATTTATGAAGAGGGCTGTTTAAAATGTAAAAACTGCGGTCACTCTAAATGCGGGTAGCATTCTTAGGATGCAGATTTTATTGCCAGTAAGCTTTTGATGGCAGGTATTACTAAAATAAAAAATCCAATTAATAAACCGATTCCTGCAAAAGTAAATAGTTCGAATACCACTGATAAACTATGCATGAGCGCTTGAAAATTTGTAACCTCACCGGGGCTGCTGTGAACTGCCTTAGTAATGCCTGCCGCAAGTAAGGCAATCCAAAATACAAGCAATGAAATATTACTTAACCATAGTCCTAATTTTAATCTTACTAAGTTGGCGGAAATGAACCGGCTATCTTCCAATGACAAAATATAAAATATGGATGCCAACAAGAGCATTGAATTTATTCCAATAGTAGTGCCCATGGCATGTGCAACAGTGATGTGTGTGCCATGCGTATATTGATTCACCGCCGGAATAGATAGTAAGATGGCAAGTATTAAATTCAAAAATATCCAAACGTCTGCCGCCATTAAAAATCGATAGGGAATAAAATGAATATGCTTTAGTGAAGCGCTAACTGTCTTACTCCAATTTCGGATGATGTTTCCCAAAATCAACAATTCCGTCATGCTTATAATATATGCAGTATTCTTAATCCATGGTGCTGCAGGAATAATATAAGTGTGATGTCCCCAATTAAACATCAAGTTTGCTAATCCTAAAAAATAAAAAAAGAAAGTACTCGGAACTGTTGCCAACTTTTTGTCCCCACTTATTTTTTCCATCACATAAAATGCTGTTCCATAAATAAGCATATTCCAGGAGCCTACCATGCTTCCATTCGCCTTCCACTGAACAGTCATATCTCGAACAACATCATTCCCGAAAAATGCAAATTTCCACATGTATGATTCTCCAAATGTTATCAGAAAAAATAATACGCCGGTTGCCCACATCCACATATAAACAGGCCATTCACGCAGATTCCAATTTATGGTGAAAATAAAATTAACTGTAAACAAAAGCCAAGTGAGTAACATGGGGAGCGCAAAAATGGGGGGAAATTCTAAATATTCGCGTCCACCAAAATACCCCAATAAATAAGCAATTAAAATGCATACACCGGTAAGAAGTAATAGCACCAAATGTGCATGAGCAAGAAACATGGAATACAATTTACGCCCGCCGATTTGTGGCAAATAATAATAAACTCCACCCAAGGCTGCTGTAAATATCCAAGTAATAACAAGGCTTACATGTATTGGTCGCGTTTTATTAAATGGAAGGACTTCTTTCAAAAACTCAGGAAGTATATACTGAAAACTACCAATAACTCCCGCAAACAATCCTGCTAATAATGCTACTAATGCGGTAGCAATAAAAAGAAACGATATGCGCGAAGTTTTCATTAGCATTGAGGACTGACCAGCAAATTAATTCACAAAATTAATTTCGGTATGCAGGCTTGCAAACATCCTTGCCATGGCTATTACACCACAATATTTATCAATAGCTAAATGTACTGCTCTTTCAATTTTTTGGTGCTCAGTTGCTGCACTCTTAATATTTATCTTTAGAATAATTTCTTTGTACATTTTAGGTTGAGTATCGGTAAGTTCGCCACTCACTTCCATTTCAAATGCATCAATCTTTAACCGCATTTTATCGAGTATGCCCATAATTTCCATTCCTGCACAACCCCCAATGGCCGATAGGATAAGCGGTTTGGGACGTGGACCAAAATTATCTCCACCGTGTTGCTGCAATTTATCCAAGTGAATAGTATGTTCATTTACTTCGCTTGTAAAATGCATTTTGCCTTCCCATTTGGTAATTACTTGATGAACATCTTTTTTAATTGCTGACTGCGTTTCCATTTTTTAGATTTTTAATTCTTTGTATTTAACTAATGGGTTGAAAATGTGCTGTAAAATGCCTCAAAAATTGAGGTTCCTTTGTAATTTTTATACCCTTAGCATTTTGCTTAGTGCGCATAATCTCATCAAATACTTCCACCACATAGTCAATATGCGATTGAGTATACACCCTGCGAGGTATAGCCAGCCTTACTAACTCCATCGGTGCAGGAATTAATTTTCCGGATGCATCGTATTTTCCAAACATTACCGAACCAATTTCACAACTTCTAATTCCACCAATTTTATAAAGTTCACACACCAAAGATTGGCCAGGGTATTGCTCCACAGGAATATGATCGTACAATTTTTTTGCATCAATATATACCGCATGCCCTCCCACAGGATAAATTATGGATATGCCCTTTTTTAAAATAGCTTCACCCAAATATTGTGTACTGGTGATTCTATACTTTAAATAATCCGGTTCAAATACTTCTTTCAGTCCAACAGCAATTGCTTCCATATCACGTCCTGAAAGACCTCCATAAGTGGTAAATCCTTCGGTAATAATTAGCAATTGCATGCAAGCATCCGAAAGCTCTTTACTTCTTAAGGCAAGAAAACCGCCCATATTAACAAGCGCATCTTTCTTGGCACTCATGATGCAAGCATCCGCAAGTGAAAACATTTCTTGAGCAATTTTTTCAAATGAAACATCTTTGTAGTCCGCTTCATGGGCATGCACGAAATAGCTGTTTTCAGCGATGCGACAGCAATCCAAAATAAATAATACACCGTATGCTTTGCAAATCTTGCTCACTTCCTTTGCATTTTGCATACTCACCGGTTGCCCGCCACCACTGTTATTGGTAACAGTGAGTATAACTCCTGAAATAGAATCTGCTCCGTATTGTTTAATTAATTCTTCAAGCTTCACTGTATCCAAGTTGCCTTTGAAGGGATAATTAGAAGTATAATCAATTGCTTCCTTTACAGGAATATCAATTGCAGTAGCTCCACTGAATTCAATATTTGCACGAGTGGTATCAAAATGTGTATTGCTTATAAAGTACTTTCCTTTACCTCCGATGTGACTGTATAAAATGCGCTCAGCTGCACGTCCTTGGTGTGTAGGAAGCAAGTAAGGCATTCCGGTTAATGCGTGCACTGCTTTTTCAAAACGCTGCCAACTTCTGGCACCGGCATACGATTCATCACCTTGCATCATTGCCGCCCATTGGTCGCTGCTCATGGCAGACGTACCACTATCGGTTAAAAAATCAATAATTACTTGATCTGAATTTAACAGAAAAGTATTGTAATGCGCTGCTTCCAAAAATTGCACGCGCTCTTCGGCAGTGCTCATGGTTATTGGCTCAACCGTTTTTATTCGAAAAGGCTCGATAATTGTCTTAAAGTTCATAATTAATTTATTTTGGTTCTGTCTGATTTTCGTTTCAATGCTAATTTAAATTGTCTTTTTTCTTCTGAAGTGCTCGGCGCAAAATCACAGATTTGGGTTGGTTTTGCCTGTTCGTCCAATGCCACAAATGTAAAATAGGCCTCAGTTGTTAGTACGGATTCCATAGTTGGAAGACGTTTAGCCCACACTGCTGCATAAATCTCCATAGAAGTCTTAAAAGCCCTTGCAATTTTTGCTTTAATAGTTAAGATGTCGCCCAATTTTGCCGGTTTTATAAACGAAACTTTATCGATGGATACAGTAACCGCAATTTTTTGCGCATGTGTTTGCGCGCATATTGCACACGCAATATCCATCAGTTGAATGATACGTCCACCCTGCACAATACCCATTGGATTGGTATCATTCGGAAAAACAACTTCCGACATCGTTACTTCTGAATCTACCGATGTTTTATATTTTTTCATTGCGTTTTAATTTCAGGCTTTTCCATTTTTCCAATCTCCCATTTCAATTTTTTTCCAAAGCCAAGTGTGCTGTCTATCATTTTAATACTATGCAACTCTATTGCCCAAAAATCGCCATGCATTGCTATCGAAACCGGATGTTTTAAAAAATACCTTTTCTTCGCTTCTGCAAGAAGATCATCATTTAACTCTAAAAATTTTCCAGTAAACTGAATACCTTTTACAACACCTGCTTTGTGTGTTCCGGGAGTGATGGTACCTGCAACCGCATTATTTTCTAGTGCGTTTTGAATGTGCTTCGTACTTCTGTCGGACTTAATTATAAGGAAATTTATTACCTGCATATATGCATAAAAACAGCTTGCACAATAAGGTGCATTTAATGAAACGGTGCATAGGGTGAGTTGGCTTTCCGCTGAAATAAACGACTGAATTGAATTTTCCATTAGCTTAATTTTTGAAATTTGGCTTGAAAAAATCTCAGGTATTGCGGCTCATAAACCATTTTTAATCCTTTAATTTTTTTTCGATTTAAATACACCTGCTCCACCGATTCAGCAACAACATCCATGTGTGCTTGCGTGTATACACGGCGGGGAATTGTTAAGCGTACCAATTCTAATTCGGGTAAGTAATCTTCTCCTGTTTCTTTATTCCTTCCGGCAGATACTATTCCTCTTTCCATAGCACGCACACCACTATCGAGATACAATTCGGCAGCCAGAGCTTGCGCTGGAAATTGTTTTTGTTTAATGTGTGGAAGAAACTTTTTAGCATCCAAAAATATTCCGTGACCACCAATAGGTCTCACAATTGGAATCTTGGCATCGATTAATTTATTTCCCAAATACTCCACCTGCCCTACCCTTGCACGTATGTGATTGTCATCCACCGACTCGGTAATTCCAATCGCCATGGCCTCCATATCACGTCCTGCAAGCCCTCCGTAGGTATGTAAACCTTCATACACCACCACCAAATTGCTTGCTTCCTCATAAAGTGCTTTATCATTCAAGGCCAAAAATCCACCTATATTCACCAATGCATCCTTCTTCGCACTCATGGTAGCACCATCTGTAAGCAAGCAAATTTCTTTCACAATCGATTTAATGGTACGCTTTGCATAACCGGCTTCTCTTTGTTGAATAAAATAGGCGTTCTCTGCCACACGCGTCATGTCGTGTATTATTTTAATCTTGTACTTATTGGTTAAAGCTCTTAATCCTCGTAAATTTTCCATCGAAATGGGTTGGCCACCTGCCATATTTACGGAAGTTGCTAAAGACACATAGGGAATTTTCTTGGCTCCAAATTTTTTGATAATCCCTTCCAGTTTTTCCAGATTTACATTGCCTTTAAATTTATGCTCACTTACTGAATCATGCGCTTCATCAATAATAATATCCATAAAAGTTCCACCTGCCAACTCTTGATGCAAACGTGTAGTGGTGAAATACATATTGCCCGGAACAATGTCACCCGGCTTAATCATAAGCTTTGAAACAATATTTTCTGCTCCTCTTCCTTGATGTGTTGGAACCACATATTTGTAGCCATAGTAATTTTTTATCACCTCTTCTAAGTGATAAAAATTTTCGCTCCCTGCATACGATTCGTCCCCCATCATCATTCCCGACCATTGCTTGTCGCTCATAGCACTTGTTCCACTATCGGTAAGCAAATCAATATACACATCGCGCGAACGCAATAAAAAAGTGTTGTAACCTGCTGCTGCAATTGCTTTTTGTCTTTCTGCTCGTGTGGTCATTTTAAGCAATTCCACCATTTTAATTTTATAGGGTTCTGCCCATGAGCGTTTTAATTGTGTTGCCATAATTTATTTTTTAGTAGGATATGTTATTGCAGTTGCATCAATATATTTTAAGTACGCTATCATTTCATTAATTTCATTTTCGCTCAAATTAAAATTGGGCATCCTTTGCGATCCCGCTGCCAATAAAGCTTTTGCGTAACTGTCGTTATTTCCTCTTGCCCGTATGCAGGTAGTTAATTCAGGTCCAAGGTATCCGCCCAAACCATAAATTTGGTGACAAGCTGTGCAGTTGAATTTTTGATACAGTAATTTTCCTTTCACCGCTTCAGGGTTCATGTGCACAATAGCTGTGGAAGTTCCTTTTGTATAAACTAAAAAGGAGTAACTCAAAAAAAGAAAAAATAAAAAAAGAAACACTAGTGGCTTGTACACTGCTTATGAATATAAAGGTGTATGATTCAGATTTCGACGCAGTTCGAAACTTTGTTGATTCTTCTGACGAGTAACTTTTAAAACTGAATAAGAGAAATATGGCGAATGCAAAAGGTTCGAATTTTTTTGCATTCCGCAAGCACAAAAACCATTTTGATTCTTTTCAAACAGACTGATTATAGCCTGATTCAGTGGTAAGCGCTCGGATAAGGAAGTTGTTTCAAACGTTTCCATTAGGTTCTTCTCTTTTAAAGAAGCATGCTATTTTTAACATCCAATTTAGGAATGCTAGCAGGAAACAAAATTCTGTTTTTTAAGTACGACCTTCTATGACCATTATCATGAAAATCGACAATATTAAAAAGGAAGAAAGATTTAAAGCGGAAAATTTTTCGCCACCTCTTTCGCAACAATTTGCCCCGATATTATGGTTGGGGGAACGCCCGGACCTGGAATACTTAATTGTCCGGTATAAAATAAATTGCTAAGCTTTTTGTTTCGGATGGAAGGCTTTAATACAGCAGTTTGCATAAGGGTATTGGCCAAGCCATAAGCATTGCCACCAAATGAATTATAATCTTGCTTGAAATCAGAAATACAAAAACTTTTTTTCACAACAACATGTGGCAATATAGATTGCTGGGTCAAATGCTCCAAACGTTTCATAATGATGTTATAATACCTTTCTCTTATTTCTTCTGTATCTTCTAAATCAATTGCAATGGGAATAAGCAGTACTAAATTCTCTTTGCCTGCCGGAGCAACGCTCGAATCGGTTTGAGTAGCACAGGTAACATAAAAAAGCGGATCGCTCGGCCATTGTGGGCGATCATAAATTTCTTCACTATGCGTTGAAAAAGAACTGTCAAAAAATAAATTGTGGTGCGCCAGTCGCTCTAAGCGTTTATCAATGCCCACATAAAACATTAAACAAGAAGGCGCCATTTTTCGGCTCGACCAATACTCCGCACTGTAGTTTCGATACTCGGCAGCAAGTAATTTTTGTTCTACATGATGATAATCAGCAGCAGCAACCACTACATCTGCCGCAATGAAAACACCATTCGACACTACTCCTTTAACCAATCCCTGCTCCACTTGTATTTTTTCAACTACTTCACCCGCTAATAATTTAACGCCTTGCTTGCGAGCAACATTCACCATTGCCTCCACAATTTTAAACATCCCACCCATCGGATACCAAGTACCTAAAACCAAATCGGCATAATTCATCATGCTATATAAGGCAGGCGTTTCGCTGGGTTTAGCTCCTAAAAACAAAACAGGAAATTCCAGCAATTGTATTAAGCGTGGGTTTTTAAAATGTTTCTGAATGTCTTTGCTAATAGACTTAAACAAATCCATTTTAAAAAGAGCTTTCAATATTTTAATATCCATAAACTCCAAAATACTTAAACTGGGTTTATGAATAAAATTGGTCATGCTGGCGTGGTACTTAAATTCAGCATCGGCTAAAAATTTTTTTAAGTGAGCGCTACTGCCCTTTTCTTCTTTCTCAAAAAGTGCATACAATTGATCCAAATTTGCCGGAATTTTAAAAATATCGTCCGGTCCAAAAAACATGTGGTAAGCGGGATCCAGGCGAATTAAATCATACTGTTGAGCAACAGTTGTATTAAATTGTGCAAAATAATTTTCAAAAACCTCGGGCATCCAATACCAACTTGGTCCCAAATCAAAAGTGAATCCATCCAATTGCAAGATGCTAGCACGGCCACCAAAATTTTTGTTCTTTTCGAGTAAGGTAACTTCGTATCCTTTTTGTGCCAGGCTTGTTGCTGCCGATAATCCCGCAAATCCCGACCCTATTACCACTACCCTTTTTGAACTCATATAATTTTTTTGTTTACACAACAAGTATTTCTTGCAATTGTTTTGAAGGTGCACTGCACTTTAAAAAATACTTGCAACCTTTACAAGGCAAAGGTACATTATCTAATTTTGATTGATCTGAAAACATAGATCTGGAGGTCACGTATTTTTCATTATTCCATATCGTTTTAAAATCCGAAGATAATAAGTTCCCAAATGATTCACTTGGTCGAAAAGCAAGGGAACAAGGAAATACTGTTCCATCCGCACCTACATAAATACTTGCCCATAAACTTTTGCAATTGCTGGTTAAGCCATCAAGTAACGCTGGATCCTTTCTGTAATTTTCCGCTTCATCATATATATCCATCAACTTTAAATTCGCATCAAAAACCTCGAAGTTGCTCACCCCAATTTCGGTTGCTTTTGCTTTTGCAGTTTCCAATTCAAATTCATTGTGTGGAAATTTTAAAAATTTCCAGGTGACAAAGGGAAGCGAACTTTTACCTTTTCGTTTAGCATCCACCATTAACTGCAGATTATTTGTTACGGTATCTATATTTCCTTTCACTCTATATTTCGAATACACCTCCTGACTCGCTCCATCAATTGATAAATACAAGTGCGTAAGTCCCGATTTCACAGCTTCCTCCGCCATACTTTCATTAAAATGATTAAAGTTGGAATGCAAAGTGGTTCCCACTTTTTGCTCATTGGCATAGGCAATAATGTCGAAAATTTCCTTGTTTAAAAAAGGTTCACCCCAGTTGTAAAGCGCAATGCTTATTGCACGATCCTTTACTTGATCAAACATGTGTTTAAAATCGTTCAATTTCATAAAGGCCGGCTTTACCATTTCTGCATGCTTAATACCGGTGTGACAACCCGGACAGCGCAAATTACAAACGTTACCAGGGTCGAAGGTATACTTGTAAGGATAACTCTTTAAACGAGCTTTTCCGCTTTTGTATTCTCTTCTATTTTCAAGTATATTTAATAACTTTTTAGGAGTTGAAAAATGATTCAAATAGTATAAATATTTCTTGTAGGCTGTGTATCGTATCATGACAAAGAATTTTAATAAACCCACAAAACAAGATTTTTTTTCACGAAAACAATATGTCCAAAATCATGTTCTTTAAAAAAAAGTCTTGCTACTTGATAAACGCAAAAAAATAATACACCTTTTGAGCTGCAATTGGCAATCCTTGCAATTACTTATCATAAGTTTTAAAAAATTAATCTAAATCACTTTTATTCGGCAATATTTATTCTATATTCAACCATTAATTAATTTATTCTTTCCGGTAATAAAACGCTTTCATTCAGTAACATTCAACTCATTATGAAAAATAACTACTTCACTTTAATTACGCGCAATTTCAGCAACAATGTGTTGCGTATTCAACTCGTATTACTATTTCTTTTTAGTGGTGCGAAATTAGTTGCGCAAGATGCAAATGCATTAAAAGTTTGGACCGATATTCCTGAAACTGAAATAGTAAATAAAGCCGATCGGTTTACAATTCCTAGTGCATACCGCACGCTTCACATCAATAAAATAGAATTGCAAAATCAACTTGCAAGCGCACCAAATGAGCCTGCAAATACTGCAGATCTGAGGAATGGACAACTATTTTACCTTCCCTTTCCGGATGGCAGCTTCCAAAAATTTCAGATTTTCGAGTACAATGTGATGCATCCCGATTTGGCCGCTAAATATCCTGAAATAAAAACATATACCGGTGTTGGATTAGATGACAAAAGCGCAAAAATAAAACTGGATTTTACTCCACATGGTTTCCATGCACTGGTGCTTTCACCGAAAGGAACCATTGTTATTGATCCCTATTCTAAAGGAACTACAGAAGAGTATATCAGTTATGATAAAAAAAATGCACCGTCAAGCTCACCTTTTCAATGCGAAACATCAAACGAAATAATTTCAAAAAAAGCAATAGAGTCTAACCTCACTGCATTACGCACTTCCGGCGCCAATTTGCGCACCTACCGTTTGGCGCTAGCTTGCACAGGCGAATATGCTGCTTTTCACGGTGGTACAACTCCGCTTGCACTTGCTGCTATGGTTACTTCCGTAAACCGCGTTAACGGAGTATATGAAAGTGAAGTAGCCATTCGATTGGTACTGATAGCAAATAACAATTTACTTGTTTATACCAATGCTGCAACCGATCCCTACACCAATAACAGCGGTAGTACCATGCTTGGAGAAAACCAAAATAATCTTACAACCATTATTGGTACCGCCAATTTCGATATTGGACATGTATTTAGCACCGGGGGTGGTGGCGTTGCCGGACTCGGTGTTATTTGCAATGCTGGTAATAAAGCGCGCGGTGTTACCGGAATGAATGCTCCAATTGGTGATAATTTCGACATTGATTACGTCGCGCATGAAATGGGACACCAGTTCGGTGGAAACCATACCTTTAATAGTGTAACCGGAAGTTGTAGTGGAAATAGATCTACTAATTCAGCATACGAACCAGGAAGTGGAATTACAATTATGGCCTATGCCGGTATTTGTGGTGCCGATGATTTGGCACCACATAGTATTCCTTATTTTAGCACAAGAAGTTTCGACGAAATTGTAATTTACTCCACCACTTCTACCGGCAATACTTGTCCTGTTACCACAGCAACCGGAAATACAGCTCCAAATGTTACCAGCATGGGCGCCAATAAATCAATTCCTATTTCCACACCTTTTACTTTAACAGGTGCAGGCACAGATGCCGATAACGATCCGCTTACCTTTTCATGGGAACAATTCGATTTAGGAACTGCCGGTGCTTGGAATGCCAACCTTGCCTCAGCTCCTCTGTTCCGGCCATTTAGCCCCACAACTTCTCCATCACGCACTTTTCCGCAGATTTCAGACATTGTAAATAACGTGACAAGTATTGGTGAAATATTGCCCAATGTGGCACGTACCCTACACTTTCGACTAACCGCAAGAGATAATAAGAGCGGTGGTGCCGGTGTAATGCATCCGGATACAACTTTATCGATTAATGTGGTGAACAATGGGGGAGCCTTCGCAGTGACTGCTCCAAATACAGCTGTTTCTTGGATTGGGAATTCAACTCAAACAGTTACTTGGAATGTAAGTGGAACCACTGCAGCACCTATTAGTACTGCGAATGTTAATATTTTGCTTTCTACCGATGGAGGTTTCACTTATCCTACCCTAGTTTTAGCGAACACTCCAAATGATGGTTCTCAAATAATTACTGTTCCAAATTCTCCTACCACTACTGCACGTATTAAAGTGGAAGCAGTTGACAATGTTTATTTCGATATCAGTAATACTAATTTTACCATCACCGCGCCCACCATTCCGGATTACACACTTTCTGTAACTCCCGGTACACAAAATGTGTGTGTGAATGTTGCTGCCGTTTATACTATTAATACCTCTTCTATTTTAGGATACACAGGTGCGATTACCTTAACTGCAAGCTCTTTACCTCCTGGAGCTTCCGCATTATTTAGCCCCAATCCAATAACTCCCGGGGCAAGCAGTACACTCACACTTTCTAATTTAACTCTTGGTGGTGCTTATACTTTTAATGTAGATGCTGCATCTGCCAGCTCTAACAAAAATTTTAGTACCGGATTAACCGTTTTTGATAGCCCCGGAAATTTTAGTTTGCAAACCCCTGCTAATAATGCAACGGGCCAAAGTGTGCTCCCAACATTAACATGGACTTCAAGTGCAAATGCTTTAAGCTATGATCTAGAAATCGCCACAAATGCTGGTTTTACAATAGGATTGCAAACGTTTAACGGTATTAACACAAACAGCTATACCCTAGCAAGTTCACTCAGCTCATCTACCGTTTACTTTTGGCGAGTACGTGCTGTTAATTCTTGTTTTACCGGAAACTTTAGTTCAGGATTTAGCTTTACAACTTCAAATGTGTACTGCACCACATTTAACAGTACAAATATTCCTCTTGCAATTTCAGCTACTGGAGCTCCAACAATTACTTCCAATTTGGTTATTCCGTTTACTGGAACGATTTCCGATATTAATTTAGTAAACGTAACCGGTACTCACTCGTGGATAAACGATTTAACTTTTACGCTAAGAAGTCCGGGTGCTGTGAACGATATTGTGTTGCAAAATATTTGTGCAAGTGAGGATAATTTTAATGTAAATTTTGACGACGAAGCTGCAAACCTTTATACAGCTTTACCTTGCCCACCAACAAGCGGACTGTTTTATAAACCAAAAAATCCGCTAAGCATTTATGATGGAACTGCCTTATCGGGTACGTGGCAATTAATTGTTAACGATATTGCTGATCAAGATGGTGGTAGCCTAGCTACGTGGGGTTTAAATGTTTGCTATACTCCTATTTGTAATTTACTTGTAAACGTTACTCCGGTAAACGCATCCTGTCCTGCCGTTTGCGATGGTACCGCAAGTGCTGTTATTTCAAATGGAATTGCACCCTATGTGTACGCATGGTCAAATGGACAAAGTTCCGCAACCGCCAGTGGATTATGTGTACAGAATTACTCCTTAACTGTTTCAGATGCGCAAGGTTGTTCAGTAAGTCAAAATTTTTCAGTTGGAACTAACGGTTCAGTGCCTTCGCAACCTGCTTCCTTCACCGCCTCTACATCATCGGTATGTGTTGGTCAAACGAATGTGACTTATACAGTTCCATCAGTGGCTGGCGTAACGTACACTTGGTCCTACTCCGGAACAGGCGCAAGCATTTCTGGAACCGGTAATTCCATCAGCATCGATTTTTCGCTTTCAGCGACTTCCGGTGACTTAACTGTTACCCCTTCGAATGCTTGCGGAAATGGAATTGCCCTACAAATGAGCATCACGGTAAGTAGTGGAATTAATTGGTACCTCGATGCCGATTTAGATGGCTATTATACCGGATCCCCAATAGCCTCTTGCAGTTCTCCGGGTAGCGGATATACTTCGGTATTGCCTCCAAATGGCAGCGGTGATTGTGACGATGCAAATATAAATGTGCATGCATTTCCTGCTGCAAGTACCATCTCGGCAAACGGACCCCTTACCTTTTGTGAAGGCGAAAGTGTTACCTTACTTGGAAATACTTCTGGTGGTGAATGGAATACAACAGAAACAAGTAATGCCATAAATGTAATTAGCAGCGGCACTTATTTTGTAATCAATAGCAATTCCTGTGGCAACACAAATTCAAATAGTATAGTCGTTACAGTAACACCTGCTAGCATCGCTCCGGTTGGCGTAACTGCTGCAAGTCCCTATAACTATGGTTTTGAGAATGCTACTCCCCCAGCTGTGTTTTGTGGCATGATTATCAGCAATGACAATTTCCCTGCTGATATCGAAAAATGGCATACTTCCACACAAGCGCCACACAGCGGCAACAATCACATGGCAATAAATGCTAATGCTGATGGTGTTAGCGCTAAGGAGGATTGGTTTTTCACTGCTCCGCTTACTTTATTGGCAGGTAAATCGTATCGAATTTCGTTTTGGTACAGAAGTACTAATGCTGCTAAACTCGAAAAATTGCAAGTATTTACCGGACTGTTAGCTGATGCAGCAAATATGCAAATTAATGCTCCGCTCTACAGTAAAAATAATATACAAAATACATCTTATAGTATTGACTCCTCAAGTGCTTTTATTCCATCTTTTAGCGGTACTTATTATTTTGGATTCCATGCGTTCAGCGCTGCCAATCAAGCTAATTTATTTGTTGATGACATTCAAGTTAAAGAAGTATCCACGACCAACTTAAATCCAATTTATTGCACCACTATACCAAGTTTGTACAGTCAAATTTTTGTTCAACCGGTGCCGGGTGCATCCAATTACCGCTTTAAAATTGTTGGCTCTGGCGCGCAAGCCAGTTATAATTATGAACATTACCGCAACAATGCAAATCCTGATTATCGCCTTAAATGGGCTCCCGGCGTGATTTATGGCTATACTTATGACGTTTCTGTAGCATACTTTAAAAATGGTGTTTGGAGTCCCTACGGCGCCTCATGTCCGGTTTCATTGGGCGCTTTCCCAACAATTAAATTGCGTAATAATCCGCTCACCCCGGGGCAATGCAATTACACCATTTCCGACTTAAACGCTCAATTGTTTACCGATTCACTATCAGGTGCAAATGATTATATGTATAAAATAGTAGAAAACAATTCAGGCAATTCCTACAATTATGATCACACTTGGCAGCGCTATAGCGGAAACCTCGATTACCGTTTGGTGTGGGCTTATCAGACATCACCATTAATTGATCGGGTTAGATTTGGCTATAAGTACGATGTGCAAACACGCGCACTTGTTGGGAAAACAAACGCTGCTTTTGGAAATCGTCCAGGCGAATGGGGCAATTATGGTGCTACTTGTGAATTAGATTTAAGCACAAACTCGCCAACTACTTCGCTAAGCAATTGTAACATCCTATTGTCATCGCTCAACCAACAAATTTTCACAACCCCTGTTAACGGTGCAACCAATTATGAGTATGAATTTACGGCGCCCGGGTACACAGCTGTTGTTTACCGTGGCAATGGGAATACCGATTTTCGCTTGATATGGATACCTACAAGTCCTGCAGTGCCCGGAGGTCCTCGCTATGCCACTACTTATAGTGTGCGGGTTAAACCTTATGTTGGGGGTGTATGGCTTAATTATGGAGCAGCTTGCACAGTAACTACACCGGCAGCACCAAGCACTACTATTTTGGGAATATGTGGTACAACTCTATCTTCGGGTCAATTCAGCAGCACAATCAGCTGTACTGCCGTTCCGGGCGCTAGTATGTATTCTTATCGCATTACAAATGTTGGTGGAGTAGCTTATTCAAAAGTGTTTTACAACTTTAATCCAAACAACACTTTCAGCTTAGCGCGAACATTAGCTTGCTGTGGACAACAAAACCTCTTGCCAAATGCAACTTACACTATCGAAGTGGCTTATTATGCCGGTGTATGGAGCGCTTACGGTCCTGCGTGTACATTCACCACAGGGACTACTGTTCCGCGCTATTCTCCCTTTGAATCAAACAGTGTAACGATAGATGAAAACTCTTTTAATCTTTCTATTTATCCCAATCCTTCTTTGGCTAGTGAAGGTATTTCAATCGAATTAAATAGCACTAATTTTAAAAACCAAGAAGCTGAACTTGTTATTTATAGTGCAATGGGTAAAAAGGTTTATAACAATAGCTTTATGATTACCGAAGGGTCGAGCTTTGCTTATCAGCCTAACATCCGCTTGGCAGCCGGTGTTTATATGGCAGAAGTGCATATTCTGGAATCCGTGCACTATCAAAAATTTGTAGTGAAGTAATTTTCGGTTCGCATTTGCAAAATCCGATTTAGCCTTGCTAGATCGGATTTTGTTTTTAAGTAAGGTATCCTTCTATACTAAAAAGCGGTATAGTCTAGATTATCCTGACAAAATAATTTTAATAATCACTCTCGAACAAAATTTTTTTCAAGAAAACATAATGTCCAAAATCATTGTCTTAAAGAAACTTTTTAACGTGGTAAGACATTAACCTCATAGGTATTATTTTAAAACCTGATATTGACGTTCAATAGCATTTTAGGTAGATTTCATACCTAACATTTGTCCTGTTTTCTTAGCTAAAATTCTAATAGATTTACCCACTCAAAATTTTAATAAATGTCCAAATGAAAAAACTACTATTCCGAAGCTATTTAAAACAAAAGCTAATGCTGCTTTTTATTCTACTCACCAATGCTTTAGCGCAAGCACAATCAAATACATCAAAAGAGAGTGAATACCGCAATAGCCCTTTATGGATAACGATGATGAATGATCCAAATGAAAATTATTTTGAAACCGTTAAAGCGTTTCGGATTTTTTTTACAGATAGATTTTTACCCGAAGAGCCTTGGGAAAAAATGCAGGAAGGAGCCGATTCATTCGAAAAAGAAGTTGGATTAGAAACGGGTAATGAAAATAGCAGGGAAAAGGAAAGAGAAAAAGAACGTGAAAAAAGAAAACAAAAACCAAATTCACCAAATTATGCTGCCGAAGTGCGTGCATTTAGAAGTTGGTTTTATAGTGTTCAACCTTGGGTGCAAAGTGACGGCTCAATTGTTACGCCCGATGAACAAC
Organism: Bacteroidota bacterium; assembly: GCA_016721765.1. Taxonomy (NCBI): domain Bacteria; kingdom Pseudomonadati; phylum Bacteroidota; species Bacteroidota bacterium. Next base: position 2,144,004 of record JADKHO010000001.1, on the reverse strand, counting down.
AGCGCATTATTGATGCCCAACATAAAGAATTGAAAGAAGAAGAATTAAAAAATGGCAAAAACTAATTCAAGAAATAAAATGAATATGAAAAAACTTACCCAATTTTTACTGCTTCTTTTAATAACAGGTAGTACATCTTTTGCTCAATTGGCGAATTGGACACCCGGTTCAAATCCAACATTTACAAATTTCCCTGTCAATGTTTCGGGACAAATTAATGGGCTTTGCCGCATTAGTCAAATGAAATTTCACAGCACCGATCCCAACAAATTATATGCAGTTACCGGAGAAGGCGGCTTTTTTGCAAGTAATGATGGCGGCACCAATTGGACGGTTAAAGCAGGCACCGAAAATCTAACCGGTAGTTGTGCATCCTTGTGTATTGATTATACCAACGATCAAATTATTTATCTCGGTTCAGGCGATGCCAATTATTATTCCAATGGACAAGGTATTTACAAATCAACCGATGGCGGAAACACATTTACTTTGTCGACTTTAACAAATTGTCTTGTTATTGAAATCATACAAGATCCGAATAATTCCGCAACTTTTGTTGCAGCTACAAACAAAGGAATTTACAAATCCACCAACAACGGTGCGAATTGGGTGGCAACTACTTCAACTGCATTACAATTTTGTGATTTAAAACAAAATGCCGCGGCTAATTCTAGTACTTTGTATGCTTGTACTCGTGAAAATAGTGCACGCTTTTATCGTTCAACCGATTTTGGAAGCAATTGGACGCAGATAACTTCCGGAATTACGACTGCAGTAAATTTTGTTCAAGCCGGTGGTCGAATTGGTGTAACTCCTGCCGATCCCAATGTGGTTTATTTTGAAGCTATTGGTGGCGGTGGAATTGTGCATAAATCGAGCGATGGTGGATTAAATTTTGTGGTTACTAAACCCGAAGGTGCCGGAACTGCATCCCTACCTTATATTACATTTTATGATTTCGACAACAATAATACTTTAACAGGACAAGGTAATTACAACAACGCCATTTGGGTGGATGTAGCAGACCCTTCTAAACTATGGTTACAGGCACACAATACTTGGTTATCGCTTGATAATGGCGCCACTTGGACAGAAATTACGCACTGGTCAACAAAAGTGCATACGGATATGCATCAGGTACAGCAAAGTCCGTTTGATGCCAATAAACTTTTTAGTTGCAACGATGGCGGGATATGGCTCAGCACAGATGGCGGATTTAATTGGACTACCAAAAGTAATGGACTATATGCCTATGAAACCTACAACAATTGTGGAAAAAGCAGTAATACCGACCGCAATTATGTAACGTTAGGAACACAAGACAATGGACGAGTTTTCAGAAATGCAGCCGGTTGGTTTACCGATAGAGGTGGCGATGATACACGACAAAAAGAATACGACTACCTACCCAATGGCGGATTTTATTATGAAAAAACACAACTCAATCGCAAGTCAGTAAGCAGTGGAGCAACGTCATCATCCGGACTTCCTACCACTGGAAATTTTTGGGAATACCTTGCTTTTAATCGCAGTAATACCAGTTTAGGATTTATGTGGTTTACCGATAATAATCTTTACCGAACAACAAATCTTTCAGCAGCTCCTCCCACATGGTCCTCTGTTTTCACTTTCACAGTTCCGGTTATGGCTATGCACAGTTGTGTTGCCGACCCTAACCAACTGTATGTGATAACCAACGATGGCAAAATTCAGGTTTCAACCAATGCTTTAGCGGCAAACCCAAGCTTCACCACTTTTAATTTACCTTCCGCATCCTCTTCACTTGCTAGTATTACAGCTATTGCCAACGATGCAAATAAAGTTTATATATCCATAAACAATAGAGTTTACTATTCGAGCGATGGTGGAGCTACTTGGACAAATATTTCTTACAACCTGCCAAATGTAAATCATAGAAAAATTATCGCTGAAGAAATTGGTGGTACGCAGGAATTAGTTTTTATTGCCACCAACAATGCGGTGTACTACAAAAAAGCAGGTCAAATTACTTGGACAAATTACAGTACAAATCTTCCAGGACGAAGGGCTCCAACAAATTTTACTTTGTATGATGATGGTACCTCACAATCACTAATTCGCTACTATACTTATGGTCGTGGTGTTTGGGAATCTTCCTTTGCTAACTTGCGTCCACTTAACGCACAAATTACAGTATTAAATGAGGCTAATCCCGATTGCAGCGCACATACTGTAACCTATGGTGATGCTTCTATGGGGAATGTTGTTTCTTATGCTTGGAGTTTCCCGGGTGGCAATCCTTCAACTTCAACTTCACCCACACCAACAGTAAGCTATGCTGCAAACGGAAACTATAATGTAAGCTTAACCGTCACAGATAATTTAAATGTTACTTCATCAACAAGTATCTCAAAAGCAGTTCAACTCATTCCACAAATTAAATCCGCGCTCTCTGTAATACCGGCCCCGGTTTCGGCCGACTTTTGCAGAGGTGGACATGTTAATTTAACCACAAATGGAGGTGTTTCGCCAAGTTTTGTGGAACTTGGAAATGGAAGTTCTGTTACGGTTGGTAATTCCTCCTCCTCTACTTTAGGCCCAAACCCGCTGCAAAACTGGTATGGCGGTTCAAAGCAGTTAATGCTCTTTACTGCTGCCGAGTTAAATGGTTTAGGTATTATCGGAGGAGCACAGCTATCTGGTTTTGCGGTGAATATGCCTAATGCAGTTACATCTTATGTGCTGCAAAACCTTCAAGTAAAAATTCAAAATACGTCGTTAACTAACCTCTCCGGATTCTTGACATCGGGTTGGACTGTTGTCAGAAATGCAGCAAACTATACACTTAGCGGCAATGGCTGGAATACGATTACATTTAATTCTAATTATACTTGGGATGGTACGAGCAATTTACTCATTGAAATAAATTATTCCAACAACAATGGCGGGAACTCCGGAAACACTGCTCTTTATGGAACAACTACAAATGTAAGTACGCTGCTTTATCGGGCTGATAATGTAACCGCCGCCGCAGTTGATACCTATAGCGGAGGTGCTACTTATATGTATAGTGCACGAAACAACGTACGATTTTTCATGAGTGGAACTGCATCTTCCTATAGCTGGTCGCCCTCAAGTGGGTTAAATATAGCCTCGGGAACAAGTGTTGTTGCAAGTCCTTTAACCACTACAAACTATACTGTTACTGCAACATCTGCCGGAACGTGCCCTGTTGCTGCAAGCCAAGTGGTTACCCTCTTAACAAATACGATAAGTGCTAGCGCCGGTAGTAACGGAATCATTTCTCCATTAGGTAACTCTACAATAAATTGTGGTACTGATCTCTCTTACACAATTACACCCGATGCCGGCTATACAGTGCAAGATGTTCTTGTGGACGGTATTTCACAAGGTGCAATTACTTCTTATACTTTTACTAATGTTATCCTCAACCATACCATAAGTGCAAGCTTTGTGGCCAATTGCATTCCTTTTAACTGGTATCTCGATGCCGATTTAGATGGCTATTATACAGGCGCCCCTGTACTCTCTTGCACTTCTCCGGGGAGCGGGTATACTTCGCTATTACCTGTAAATGGAAGCGGCGATTGTGACGATGCAAATATAAATGTGCATGCTTTACCGGCTGCAAGTACCATCACGGCAAACGGACCACTTACCTTTTGTGAAGGCGAAAGTGTTACCTTACTTGGCAATACATCAGGTGGTGAATGGAATACAACTGAAACAAGTTACGCAATAAATGTAATTAGCAGCGGCACTTATTTTGTAACTAATAGCAATTCTTGTGGCAACACAAATTCAAATAGTTTAGTCGTAACAGTAACACCTGTTAGCATCGCTCCGGTTGGCGTAACTGCTGCAAGTCCCTATACCTATGGTTTTGAGAATGCTACTCCCCCCGCTGTGTTTTGTGGCATGATTATCAGCAACGACAATTTTCCTGCTGATATCGAAAAATGGCATACTTCCACGCTAGCGCCACACAGCGGCAACAATCACATGGCAATAAATGCGAATGCCGATGCTGTTAGCGCGAAGGAGGATTGGTTCTTTACTGCACCGCTTAATTTATTAGCTGGTAAGTCCTATCGAATTTCATTCTGGTACAAAGGAACAAATGCATCAAAACTCGAAAAACTGGAAGTATTTGCAGGACTGTTAGCTGATGCGGCTAACATGCAAATAAATGCTTCGCTCTTCAGCAAAAACAATATACAAAATACAACTTATAGCAATGACTCCTCAACTGCTTTTATTCCATCCTTTAGCGGTACTTATTATTTTGGATTCCATGCATTCAGTGATGCCAATCAGGCTAATTTACATATTGATGATATACAAGTTAAGGAAATATCTACTACCAACTTAAATCCAATTTATTGTACAACTATTCCAAGTTTATACAGTCAAATTTTTGTCCAACCGGTTCTTGGCGCTTCCAATTACCGCTTTAAAATTGTTGGCTCCGGTGCACAATCCAGTTATAACTTTGAACATTACCGCAACAATGCGAACCCTGATTATCGCCTTAAATGGGCTCCCGGCGTGATTTATGGCTATACTTATGACGTTTCTGTAGCCTACTATAAAAATGGAACATGGAGCCCTTACGGTGCATCGTGTCCTGTATCATTAGGCGCCTTCCCAACAATTAAATTGCGAAACAATCCAGTAACTCCTGGATTTTGTAACTATACTATAAGTGATTTAAATTATCAATTATTTACCGACTCCCTTCCCGGTGCGAATGATTACATGTACAAAATAGTAGAAAACAATTCAGGCAATTCCTACAACTATGACCACACTTGGCAGCGATTTAGTGGAAACCTCGATTACCGATTGGTATGGGCTTATCAGGCTTCACCGCTTATTGATCGGGTGAGATTTGGCTATAAGTACGATGTGCAAACACGCGCGCTTGTTGGGAAAACAAATGCTGCATTTGGCAACCGTCCGGGCGAATGGGGCAATTATGGTGCAACATGTGAATTAGATTTAAGCACAAACTCGCCAACTACTTCACTAAGCAATTGTAACATCCTTTTGGCTTCGCTCAATCAACAAATATTTACAAACCCTGTTAACGGTGCAACCAATTATGAGTATGAATTTACTGCGCCCGGATACACAGCAGTAGTTTACCGCGGCAATGGAAATACGGATTTTCGCTTGACTTGGATTCCTACAAGCCCTTCAGTACCTGGTGGTCCACGCTATGCCACCACTTATAGTGTACGCGTGAAACCATTTGTGGGTGGTGTGTGGCTTACTTATGGCTCGGCATGTTCTGTAACTACTCCGTCAGCGCCAAGTACTTCAATAACCGGAATTTGCGGAACAACACTAAGTCCCGCGCAATTCAACAATACCCTCACATGTACTGCTGTTCCTGGCGCAAGTATGTATGCGTATCGCATCACAAATGTTGGCGGCGTGGCCTATTCAAAAGTGTTTTATAATTACAATTCAAATAACACATTTAGCCTATCTCGAACATTACAATGCTGCGGACAACAAAACCTGTTGCCGAATTCCACTTACACCATCGAAGTGGCATATTATGCCGGAATTTGGAGCGCTTATGGTACTGCGTGTACTTTCACAACTGGAGCTACAGTTCCACGCTATTCTCCTTTTGAATCAAATAGCGGGACAACACGTGATAACTCATTTAATTTTGTGATTTATCCTAATCCTTCCAAAGTGGGTGAATCTTTTTCGTTAGAGTTATATGGCGTTAATTTCGTAAATGAAAAAGCAGAGCTTGTTATTTATAGTGCAATGGGGAAAAAGGTGTTTTACAACAACTTTACAATCAACGAAGAAGCCAGCTATACGTATCAACCTAACATTCAATTAGCGGCCGGAGTGTATATGGCAGAAGTGCATATTTTCGGATCTGTGTATTATCAAAAATTTGTAGTGAATTAATTTTATTAGCGCTACTATGCAAAATCCGATTTAGCCCTGCTTGGTCGGATTTTGCTTTTTTGAGCAGTATCATTCCATTCCCAAAAGCGGGTAGTCTATTAAATTTTATCTTTGCACAAAAATTCAATTTATGATCTCATTTGACAATACCGAAATTGCCTTTTCAGCTAAAAAAAATGCAGACTTAAATCGTTCCTTCTGGTTGTTCAATATGGTAAGCCGACCTTGGATGGTTAACCTTGGAAAAGTGCTTACCGAATGGTCATTGGCAATTAACCTTCCTATAAAATCTGCTGTTAAAGCAACCATATTCAAACAATTTTGTGGCGGTGAAACCATTGAAGACTGCAACAAGACCATTGCCGAACTAGGAAATTTCAATATTGGAACCATTTTAGATTATTCGGTCGAAGGCAAAGAAAGTGATGATGATTTTAATGCCTCCACCCGCGAAATTATTGCGACCATTTCCCGCGCCAAAGGCGAGAAAAATATTCCCTTTAGTGTATTCAAAGTTACAGGTGTTGCGCCCCTAGCCCTTCTCGAAAAGGTGAGTGCTAAAATACCTTTGACTAAAGCTGAAGAAATTGATTTTGCTAAAGTGCATCAACGTGTTAAAAATATTTGTGAAGCAGCTTACAACGCCGGTGTTCCTCTATTTATTGATGCAGAAGAAACCTGGATTCAACCGGCGATTGATGACCTTGCCAATGAAATGATGGAAAAATACAATACCCAAAAAGCGGTGGTGTATAATACCTATCAGCTATACCGCAAAGACAGACTTGCCTACCTTAAAGAATCATTTGAAAAAGCCCGACAAAAAAATTATTACATAGGAGCTAAGCTGGTGCGCGGGGCTTACATGGAAAAAGAGCGGGAACGCGCCCTCGAAAAAGGATACCCCTCACCCATTCAGGACACAAAAGAAGCTACCGATAAAGACTACGATGCAGCTGTTGAGTTTTGTATACTTAACCGAGAAACAATTTCGCTTTGCGCCGGAACCCATAATGAAAATAGTTCTTTACGCTTAGTGGAGCTTATCGAAGCAAGTAAAATAGCTAAAAACGATAAACACATTTATTTTTCGCAATTGCTTGGCATGAGCGACCACATCAGCTACAACCTTTCCAAAGCCGGTTATAATGTAGCTAAATATGTTCCGTATGGTCCCATCAAAGAAGTGCTCCCTTACCTCATTCGCAGAGCGCAGGAAAATACTTCGGTTAAAGGCCAAACCGGTCGCGAATTAAGTCTCATTATTAAGGAGCGTCGCCGCCGAAACGGGAAATAATTTTAAGTTTAAATTCCAATCAACAATTCCGATTGGGATTTGGATAATTATCGGATTGGTCTTCTGTGGTATGATCGAGGCACACAAAATCCTTTTCTATCAAAATAAATAACTGCTTATCCGAAGCTGTTTTCATTTTATTTTCAAAACCCACCCGGTCTGTTGTGGTCCATTCCTTTTGGATATTTAATGGAACAAACACCGTCATTCTTGAAGCTTCGAATTGGGCTGTCAATTCAGTTGCACTTTTATCAGCAGATAAAGCATAATAAAAAGTTCCGTTTGGGAATTCGGTTTTTTCTTCCAGGTTTCCAACTTCTCCAAATCGGTCTATTTCGGATTTACTCAACCGCAAGCGAATGGAATTTCCTCTGATTCTGATTTTCATGGATTCAAAAATACACTTTAGCTAAAACTTCTCGAAAAAATTCAATTGGTTCTCAATCGCTTTAAGGGTTGCGGCATCCAGCAATTTACCTTCCTTTACCAGGATGTGAACAGACGAAATGGGGAGCTTTTGAGCCAGTACATTGGCTTGTAAATAATTGAAAATATTGGTAAGATGATCCAAACCACGCAAATTACCGGCCCTGCCATTGGAAACCCCAACTAAGGCTATCTTTTTGCCATGAAAAAACTCTGGACGGATAAAATCAAGAAAGAGCTTAAAAATACCCGTAAAACTTCCCTGGTATTCCGGTGATACAACAATTATCTTATCGGCCGAAGCAATATACTCCTGAATAATAGCAGCCATTCCCGCCTTTTCTGCTGCAGTTTTTTCACTGTCCAGTTTTAAAAACTCAAACGGTAGGTTTTGCAAGCTAAAATATTTTACTTCCAAGCCTCTGGCTTCGAGCACATCCAAATAGGCACGTGCTACAATCTGCGTTTGGTTATCGGGTCTATTGGTGGCATTAATGAGTGTAATCATAAGCTAAATAATTCACAATCAAAGTGTTTAAAAGAAATTAACAATGCCTTTAAAAAAGGTGAATAAACCCTACCTTTGCCCTTTAGTAAAATGCCTTTGTCAGCATAAATCCAAGACAAAGAAATACAAATTTATGAAGATAACATATTACGGCCATTCTTGTTTTGAAATCGTTGTGAATGGTAAAAAATTACTGTTCGACCCTTTTATTACTCCAAACGAGCTAGCAAAAGCGGTCGACATCAGCAAAATAATGCCCGATTATATTTTGGTCTCTCACGGGCATGCGGATCATATCGCCGATTGCATGACAATTGCCGAACAAAGCGGTGCTACTGTTGTTGCAAATTATGAAGTGGTATCCTGGTTACGCAAACAAGGACTGAAAAACGGACATGAAATGAACGTAGGCGGAAAGTGGATGTGCGATTTCGGAAAAGTAAAATGCGTGGCTGCAGTGCATTCCAGCAGTATGCCCGATGGTGCTTACGGCGGCGTGGCAATGGGCTTTATTATTGAAAGCAGCGAAGGAAATTTTTATTATGCCGGAGATACTGCACTTACTTACGACATGAAACTAATTGGTGAGTTTCGTCAATTGAATTTTGCCTTTTTGCCTATTGGCGATAACTTTACGATGGGTATTGATAATGCGGTAATTTGCAGCAAATTTATTAAATGCGATAAACTAGTGGGAATGCATTACGATTCATTTCCACCTATAAAAATAGATCACGAAGAAGCGCTTTCAAAATTCCGAGATGCAGGAAAAGAGCTGATTTTAATGAAAATTGGCGCATCAGTTGAACTTTAATAAATACGATAAGAGGATGGGAAAAATTATTTCGATAGCGAATCAAAAAGGAGGTGTAGGTAAAACTACCACCGCCATTAACCTTGCTGCAAGTTTAGCAGTGTTGGAATTTAAAACATTACTGGTGGACGCCGACCCGCAAGCGAATTCTACGTCGGGCGTTGGCTTTGACCCACGCAATATTAAAACCAGCATTTACGAATGCTTAATCAATGAAGTGGAGCCTCAAGATATAATTCTTGAAACAGCTTCGCCTAATTTATATTTATTGCCCGCACACATCGATTTAGTAGGTGCCGAAATTGAAATCGTAAACCTTCCCGACCGTGAGCGTATGATGCGTGCTGCCCTTGCAAAAATTAAGGATGATTACGATTTTATCATTATCGATTGCTCTCCTTCTTTGGGATTGGTTACCATCAATGCCTTAACTGCATCCGATTCGGTAATCATTCCGGTGCAATGCGAGTACTTTGCCTTAGAAGGTTTAGGAAAATTACTTAACACCATTAAAATTGTTCAATCCCGCCTCAATACCGATTTAGAGATTGAAGGTATTTTACTTACCATGTACGACATCCGTTTGCGCTTAAGCAATCAGGTGGTGGAAGATGTTAAAACACATTTTCAATCCATGGTATTTGATACCATTATACAACGCAATACCAAGTTGGGCGAAGCCCCTAGCTTTGGCGAAACCATTATCATTCACGATGCCAGCTCAAAAGGTGCTATCAATTACTTGAATTTAGCACGTGAAGTATTGCAAAAAAATAACTTAACAAAAATTTCTTCAGAAGAAAAAATCATAGACGTACAAGATGAGTAGCATTAAGAAAAGCGCACTGGGTCGTGGACTCAGCGCATTGTTAGAAAATTCGGAAACAGATATTACCCAAACTAAGTTGGAAAACGATGGCTCTCGCGACCATCACGTTTCCGGTTCAGTTCCTTTATTGAAAGTGGAGCAAATTGAAGCCAATCCCTTTCAACCCCGCACCCATTTCGAAGAAGAAGCTTTACTCGAACTTTCTGAATCCATTCGCAAACACGGCATAATTCAACCGGTTACCGTGCGCAAAATGGGTTATGATAAATACCAACTTATTTCAGGGGAACGCAGGTTTCGTGCTTCTCAAATTGCAGGCTTAACCGAAGTACCGGCCTATGTTCGCGTTGCAAACGATCAGGCAATGCTCGAAATGGCCTTGGTTGAAAACATTCAACGCGAAAACCTCGATGCCATTGAAGTAGCCATAAGCTACAAACGCTTAATTGACGAATGTAACCTCACCCAAGAAGAATTGAGTAATAAGGTAAGTAAACAACGCTCTACCATCACCAATTTTTTACGCTTGTTAAAACTTCCAATAGAAATTCAATTGGGAGTGCGCGAACGTAAAATCTCGATGGCGCATGCTCGTACCCTTATTAATGTAGAAGATAAAGAAACTCAAATCGCTTTATTTGAAGCCATTTCAGAGCAAGATTTATCGGTTCGCCAAGTGGAAGAAATGGTAAAAAGCCTCAACGAAAAAGAACCGGATGAGGTGATTGCTACTAGCGTTCCCAAGGCTAAAAAATTAATTGAGCTAAGTGGAGAACATAAAAAAATTGCTTCCGAATTAAAAAGCAAGTTCAGTAAAAGTGCCGAATTTAAAAGACTACCAAATGGAAAAGGAAAAATTGTGATTCCTTTTAATTCGGATGAAGATTTAAATAAGTTGCTTTCAATGCTTGGTGTTTAAGTGCAAAACAATTTTTCTTAACCCACTTTGAGTGAATTTTTGGCTGAACGCAAGCGCTTGATGAAAAAAACAAAATACATTTTTTGCCTTCTTTGCTTTTTGCTGTTTGGATATGTTTTCAGCTTTGCACAAAATCCATATACCCATATCGAAGGTGATTCAACCGTAGAAAAAGCCAATTTTGATACCGTAAAAATTAATAATGCAAGTGCGCCCGCCATTAAATTGGATAGCACTAAAACTGCTGAACTACACGCTCATTCCCCGCGCAAAGCAACACTCTATTCAACTATTCTTCCGGGATTAGGACAAGCCTACAATAAAAAATATTGGAAAATCCCCATTGTTTATGGCGGTTTTGGTGCGATGGCTTATTTTTTTACGAGCAACAATGCGAAATACAACAAATTCAAAAAAGCATTAATTCTTCGTTCGGATGGCGACGAAACAACAGTGGATGCCTATGCCACACAATATCCCAATCAGCAAAGCCTTATCGATTACAAAGATTATTACCGCCGCAACCGCGATTTAAGCGTGATTGGTTTTGCACTTTTCTACATCTTAAATATTGTGGATGCCAACGTGGATGCCAATTTATATTACTTTGATGTAAGTGATGATTTAAGTTTGCAATGGAATCCCGCAGTAATTCCTGGAGCTACATTTGCTTCGGGAATTAGTTTGAGGTTGAAATTTTGAATCCCAAGCCTCGCCCTTTCCTTAAAACAAACTTTCGCTCGCATCCTGCGAGTGTAAACACAACCATGCGCTCTACAAAACATTCGCCCGCATCCTGTGAGCGTGAGCTATTATTAAAGCCTCTGGCTTAATGCAACCCCATATTAAAAAATCTCAATTCAATCAATATTCCCTCAATTCCAAACAAAGTTTTGCAAGCTCACAGCAATACCGTTATTTTGCACGCAAATAAAAAAACAAAACATTTAGCTGAATGAAAATTGCATTGCTCGGTTATGGAAAAATGGGGAAAGAAATTGAAGCTATTGCACTTCAACGCGGGCATACAATTGTGTTAAAGGTTAGCTCCCAAAATGCTTCCACCTATACCAACGACGATATAAAATTAGCGGATGTTGCCATCGATTTTAGCAAACCTCAATGGGCTGCGGCCAACAGCATACGTTGCTTTAATAGTGCAATACCAATAGTTATGGGCACTACGGGTTGGTACCAAAAGTTAAATGATGTTAAGCTAATTGCTACTCAATTAAATCAATCTTTCCTTTACGCCAGCAATTTTAGTGTGGGTGTAAATTTGTTTTTTGAATTAAATAAAAAATTGGCGGAGTTGATGAAGAATAATCCCGAATACACTATAAGTATGCAGGAAACGCATCACCTCCAAAAGCTCGACGCGCCAAGCGGTACAGCAATTTCACTGGCAGAAGATGTTATAAAAGTGTTGCCTGAAAAAACGAAATGGGTGAACCATCTATCAACTGAAAAAGCAGAAATTGGAATTGAGTCCTTTCGTGAAGAAGGAGTTCCCGGTACTCACGCAATTACATACACATCAGAAATTGACAGCATCGAAATAAAACACACCGCCCATAACCGAAAAGGTTTTGCGTTGGGCGCAGTACTCGCAGCAGAATGGCTCTTAGGTAAAAAAGGAGTGTTCACCATGAAAGATGTGTTAGGTTACGAATAAACGGATGGTTACGGATAAACGGATGGTTACGGATAAACGAATCGTAACGAATAAACGAATTGTTACAATTAACGAATGATTAGGAAGAAACAAATAGTTACGATTAAATAAACAATAGAAGTCTTTGTACTAAATACTAAAATCTTTGTACTAAAAAATATGGCTGAATCAAAAAAGAAAAACATAATGGTGGTTATCTTCTTAGGATTAATCACGTTTGGATTATACTTCGTCCTCCGCAAAAGCGACAAAAAAAAATCAATGGGGCGCGAATGGGCCGATGCCATTATTTTTGCAGTGATTGCAGCCACTTTAATTCGTACCTTTTTTATTGAAGCCTACACCATCCCAACCTCTTCGATGGAAAAATCCTTGCTCGTGGGCGATTTTCTTTTCGTAAGTAAAGTGAGTTATGGCGCACGCATTCCTAACACGCCTCTTTCGTTTCCTTTTGCCCACCATACACTTCCATTTACCGACGATACAAAATCTTACTTAGAGTGGATTAAACTTCCTTACTACCGTTTGCCGGGATTGGGCGAAATTAAAAACAACGATGTGGTGGTTTTCAATTATCCTATGGAGGATTTCAGACCGGTGGATAAACAAGAAAATTATATTAAACGCTGTGTTGCCATTCCCGGCGATACATTGCAGGTAAAAGAAAGCACGCTTTACATCAACAATAAAATGGCCGAAAAGCCGGCCAACATGCAATTCCGTTACCATGTGGTAACCGATGGAACCATGCTTAATCCCAAAACGATTCAAGAACTAAATATTACCGATGGTAATCCGCTCGAAACTCCGGGTGAATATGTGATGATGCTTACCAAAGAAACAGTCGAAAAGGTAAAACAAATTGCCGTGGTGAAAAGTGTGGAACCTTATATCGAAAATCCAAAACTTGCGGATACCATGAGCATGTATCCACACGATAGAAATTTTCCTTGGAATGTGGATAATTATGGGCCCATTGTAATTCCTAAGGAAGGTGCCACTGTTAATTTAACAAGAAAGAACCTTGCACTTTATTCCCGAGTTATAGAGACTTACGAGCACAATAAATTGGAAGTAAAAGACAGTATAATTTACATAAATGGAAATGTTGCCAATTCCTATACTTTTAAAATGGATTACTATTTTATGATGGGTGACAACCGCCATAATTCAGCCGATTCACGCTTTTGGGGATTTGTGCCTATTGATCACATTGTTGGAAAAGGTGTGTTTGTATGGTTGAGTTTAGATCCTAATGAAAGCAATCTCTTTAAAAAAATACGCTGGAATAGAGTATTCTCCTTTATTACCGATTATGGTGTAACGCATTCCTTTTTCCTACCCATTGCAGGTGTAATTGCTTTAATTTATGGGGGATTAGCACTTTACAGAAGACGAAAAGGCGCAAAAGTTTAAGTATGATTTTGCATCTATTTCAAATTGCTAGATGAATTAGAAGCATCATTTTATGCAACACGACTCCATTTTGTTAAGCACTGCTTACTTTGCGCCGGCGGAGTATTACAGTGAGTTGCTTGCGCATCAAACCATTCATATTGAGCAGCACGAATTTTTTTTAAAGCAAACCTTTCGCAACCGCTGTGAAATTTTAGCAGCCAATGGAAAACAAACGCTAAGTATTCCGCTTCAAGAACGCAAAAATAAAAGCCTTACAAAAGACATCCGCATTGATTACAAAACACCGTGGCAATTGCAGCATTGGCGCAGCATTTCTAGTGCCTACAACGCTTCCCCGTTTTTCGAATTTTATCAAGACGATTTATTTCCACTTTTTGAAAGAAAATTTGATTTTTTACTGGATTTAAATCAAGCCGCACAAGAAAAGATTCTTGAAATTATGGGCATCAAAATAAAAACGCTGCTAACCCCACACTATGATGCGGAACCGGAATCAATAACCGATGCGCGCAATCTATTTACTCCTAAAATCAAAAGTCAAAAAAATTTTCCACCCTACATTCAAGTCTTCGAAAACAAGTACGAATTTGTTCCCAACCTAAGTATTTTAGATGCGCTGTTTAATTTAGGAAACGAATGCGAATATTATTTAAGAAGCATTTACTAATCGGCAATTCCAAATTTTGTAAAATTTAGATTTTTTAGCCTGCGCTTTCACTTCATTACTTTTTTATTGCCCATAATAATAGTAAGTTTGCGCCTCTTAAAAATGATGGGATGAAACATGTTATTTTGATTTTTCTTGCACTATTAATTTCATGCGCAAGCTTTGCTCAACGCAATTTTGTGAAAGAACAAAAAGTCGGAACAAATGGAATTGCTTTTGTAAAAACCTTAAGTTGTGCAGATACCTTGGGTTTATGTGCGTATAATGCGTCTCCTCAAGCTTTGTACAAAGACCAATTGGGTGGTTATGCAGTAGGAACAAATTTTTTTGGGGATATTGCCAAAGCACAAGAATTTTTAGTGGATGATACCGCTCGCTACAACATTCGCAAAGTAATGTTCTTTTTTGCCGCCAAGAAAAAAGCTGCACAAGATTCCTTTCTATTGGTTAATATTTATAAAATAGACAGCATTGGCTTTTCTGCAGGAAATACCACAAAAGCCTGCCCGGATACAATTATCGCCTCTCGTAAATTATTTTTAGATTCAATTGATACCATTGCCGGACACCCTACCGTGTTGGATTTTGAATGGGGTGTGAGTACCAAAGGCAAATTCGCAATAGGTTTCGACATGAGTCATTTGGATACAGCAGATAGAGTAGGCTTGTATTCAACAAAAGACTCATCTGCATTAAAAACAGAACTATCCTGGGAAAAACAAAGTAATGGCCGCTGGTACACCATGCTCAGAAGTTGGCCGCTGGATGTTGATTTTGCAATTTTTCCAATTGTAGATAAAACAGCAATCGGAATAAAAGAGCTTAGCGCTTCATCATCTTTGGCGCTTTCCATTCATCCCAATCCTTCCAATACCACCTCTAATGTTCAATTTACCATAACTGAATCCAGCCCGGTTCAACTCAGCATCTGCGACAAAAATGGAAAAATGATTCACCTTAAAAAATATAGCATTCTTGAAAAAGGACTTCATGAAATAACTCTTCCTACTGCCGACTATGCTTCGGGGGTTTACACACTAAAGGTTCAAACTGCTGCCGCCTATAAAAGCTTAAAATTGATTGTCCTGCACGATTAGTGTTAGGCACATAATATACAAAAAAATAAGTCCAAAAACCTGAGGCATATCTGACCTGTTCTTTCAATAAAATTTCTACTTTTGCGGGCGATTTTTTAAATTACTAATTCATTAAAAAATAACCCATTGATACTATCTGTTCCCAAAGAAACCAAAGAAAAAGAAAACCGAGTGGCACTTACTCCTGATGTTGTGAAAGCCCTCGTTAAAGCAGGTTTCGAATGCCGCATACAAAAAGATGCCGGTGCACGCTCCTATTTTCCCGATGAAGCTTATCTTGCTGCAGGTGCTACAATTGTTGAATCAATTAATAAGGTTTACTCGGAAGCCGATGTAGTGCTTAAAGTAAATGCACCCCATCCGGCCGAAATCACTTGGATGAAAAAAGAGGCAGTGCTTATTTCTTTTATGTTCGCTGCAACCAATCCCGATTTAGTAGATGCCTGTGTGAAAGCAGGAATTTCGGCCTTTTCGATGGATGCAGTTCCGCGTATTTCACGCGCACAAAAAATGGATGCGCTTTCCTCTCAAGCTAATTTAGCCGGATATAAAAGTGTTTTGCTTGCCGCTGATACACTAGGTAAAATCTTACCAATGATGACCACCGCAGCTGGCACAATTCGCCCTTCGAAAGTGGTGATATTTGGTGCAGGTGTAGCAGGTTTACAAGCCATTGCAACAGCTAAACGATTGGGTGCTGTGGTGGAAGTGAGCGACGTGCGCACCGATACTAAAGAACAAGTGGAATCCCTTGGCGGTAAATTTATTGAAGTTCCTTCCGATAATACCATTATGGTTGAAGGGGGTTATGTTCGAAGCGTTTCAGAAGAATTTCTAACCAAGCAAAAAGAAACCGTTGCAAAACACGTGAAAGATGCCGATATCGTAATTACGACGGCACTCATACCAGGCAAAAAAGCACCTTTGCTCGTAACCGACGAAATGGTAAAAAGCATGCGCTATGGTTCTGTAATCTTGGATATGGCCGTTGAGCAAGGTGGAAATGTAATAGGAAGCGAATTAAATAAAACAGTTCAAAAACACGGCGTAACCATCATTGGCGAAAGTAATTTACCTTCTATGCTTCCCATGAACGCGAGCGATTTATACGCTAAAAATATTCAAACTCTCCTCCTTCACCTTGCCGATAAAGACAAATTCAAATGGGAAATGGAAGAAGACATCACAAAAGGTAGTCTTATCACACACCAAGGAAAAGCAGTGCACACCAGTGTTGCAAAGCCAGTAACTGCTTAATTTAGATACAATGTTAACCAATTTTCAAACCTGTCACAAATCAGCTAATCGGCTAATCGGCTAATCAATAAATTAAAAAAATATGTCAGAAATATTAGATTTTATCGGGAACAATAAGGATATGATTTACTTCATCGTGCTTTCCATTTTTGTGGGTGTAGAAGTAATTGGCGGTGTTCCAACGGTTTTGCATACCCCCTTAATGTCGGGTGCAAACGCCATACACGGTGTAGTAGTAGTAGGTGCAATATATGTGATGATGAGCGTAGATCCAAGCGATTACCTAGCTTTAGGTTTGGGCTTCCTTGCAGTTGTGCTTGGAACCTTAAACGTGGTAGGTGGATTCGTAGTAACCGACCGCATGCTCGACATGTTTAAAAAGAAATAAATTCAGGCTACCGGTATTCGTAAATTCGGTACGATTCGTTTATTCGTAACCATTCGTTTATTCGTAACCATTAAAAAACTAGATTACCCAATATCAAAAATATGAATCATAATCTGCTCGAAATCTGTTACCTCATTGGCTCTGTAACCTTCATACTAGGTTTAAAAATGATGGGGAATGCAAAAACCGCTAAAAAAGGAAATTCAATTGCCGCAATCGGAATGACATTGGCCATACTTGGAACAATTGTGTTGCATGAAGGCGAAGTTAGTGGAATAATTTACGGATTAATATTCGGCGCCATTGCCCTCGGAACTGCCATTGGATGGTCTACCGCTAAAAAAGTGCAAATGACTAAAATGCCCGAATTGGTATCCATGTTTAACGGTATGGGTGGTGCCTGTGCTGCATTAATTTCGCTTATCGAATTAAATCACCATTACCACAACGAAGTTACCGGTGCTACCACTGGCTACGGAACCATGATTGCAATCGTAGCCGGATTAATAATCGGTACCGTTTCCTTTTCGGGAAGTATTATTGCTTACCTAAAGTTAAATGGAACCATGGGAAAACCGGTTCGCTTACCAAGTTATAATATCATAAATACAGCGGTGATGCTTGCTGTACTTGGATTTGGAGCTTACTTTGTTGCCACCGGTGGAAACATGATGCTTGCTTATACTTTATTTCTTTGCGCAGCCGTTTACGGAATTTTATTTACCATTCCAATTGGTGGTGCGGATATGCCGGTTGTGATTTCCTTGCTTAACTCTTTCACAGGATTAGCAGCCGCTTTCGGAGGATTTTTGTATGACAATAAAGTAATGTTAACAGGTGGAATTTTAGTGGGATCAGCCGGTACATTGCTAACTTTAATTATGTGCAAAGCCATGAACCGCCCGCTTAGCAACGTTATTTTTGGAGCCTTTGGCGGTGGAAATGCAACGATTGGCGACGGACCGGATGTAAAAGGTTCAATTAAAGATATTCAGGTGAGCGACCTTGCCGTGCAAATGAATTATGCACGTAAAGTGGTAATTGTTCCAGGTTACGGACTTGCAGTTGCACAAGCACAACACGTAATTCACGAATTAGAAATGCTGCTCGAAGAACGCGGCGTAGAAGTTAAATATGCCATCCATCCTGTTGCCGGTCGTATGCCCGGTCACATGAATGTGTTGCTGGCAGAGGCAAATGTTTCTTACGATAAATTAGTCGAAATGGATGACATTAATCCTGAATTTGAACAAACCGATGTGGTATTAATTGTGGGCGCCAACGATGTGGTAAATCCGGCTGCAAAGAGCGACCCCTCCTCTCCTATTTACGGAATGCCAATCTTGGAAGTGGATAGAGCCAAATCAGTTGTAGTTAACAAACGCTCCATGAATGCCGGTTATGCCGGGATTGATAACCTGCTCTTTTATGATCCCAAATGCAGCATGTTCTTCGGCGATGCTAAAAAAGCATTGACCAGCTTGGTTGCTGAACTTAAAACAATGTAATGATATACTTGAACAATTAGTAATCGAAGGCTGTTTCATCTAAGAGACAGCCTTCTTAATTTCAGAATTTTAAGTTTATACTTGACAATCCTCAAAAAATATTTTTACTTCATACTTTATTTCAAAATTAACAGCATCATAACATGGCCAAGAAAACCCAATCTATCCTAACCAAAAACTCTCTTACTTTTTTAGAAAAATACATCAATAATGCTGCCCCTACAGGATTTGAAAAAGAAGGACAAAAATTATGGCTGAATTATATCCGCCCTTATATTGACGAGCATATTGTGGATACCTACGGAACAGTTGTTGGGGTAATAAATCCGAAGGCTGAGTATAAGGTGGTAATTGAGGCCCATGCCGATGAAATTTCCTGGTTTGTAAATTACATTACGAATGATGGTTTTATTTACTTGAAACGAAATGGAGGGTCTGATCACCAAATCGCGCCCAGCAAAAGAGTAAATATTCATACCGATAAAGGCATCGTTAAGGCTGTATTTGGATGGCCCGCCATTCATGTTCGAGATGCCGCAAAAGAGGAAACTCCTACCCTTAAAAACATTTTTTTAGATTGCGGTTGTAACTCCAAAGAAGAAGTTGAAAAGCTGGGCGTACAGGTAGGATGTGTGATTACCTACGAAGATGAGTTTATGATATTGAATGATCGCTATTATGTTGGCCGTGCTCTAGATAATCGTATTGGAGGCTTTATGATTGCTGAAGTTGCTCGCCTTTTGCACGAAAACAAAGTGAAACTACCTTTTGGATTGTACATCACAAATTCGGTTCAAGAAGAAGTTGGTTTGCGTGGCGCTGAAATGATTACACACCGTATTAAACCTAACGTTGCAATAGTTACCGATGTCACACATGATACACAAACACCCATGATGAATAAAATTGTGAGTGGTGATATTCATTGCGGAAAAGGACCATCGTTAACAGTTGGACCCGCAGTTCAAAACAATTTATTAAAATTGATTTTTGACGCAGCGGAAAAAAATAAAATTCCTTACCAACGTGCCGCAGTTTCGCGCGCTACCGGAACGGATACCGATGCATTTGCTTATTCAATTGGCGGAGTTGCTTCTGCGCTTATTTCGCTTCCGCTGAAATACATGCACACCACTGTAGAAGCAGTGCATAAAACGGATGTTGAAAATGTAATTTTATTGATTTACGAAAGCCTTAAACAAATTAAAAAAGGACACGATTTTAATTACCTGAAATAGTTCATCCCTGCATGGAAAGCAATAACAAAGCCCATTACAGAGAAAATATTCGCTTGGGAATGGAGGTTGCCATTGTGCTAAAAAAAGATCAAAAAACCGGCAAGCGTACGCTTGGAAAAGTGCAGTGGATTTTAACCAGCGCCCCCTATCATTCAAGAGGCATAAAAGTGCAACTGGTAAACCGACAAGTGGGTAGAGTGCAAGAAATTATTTCTGCAGAAGCATGAAGTAATGGCTGTTTAATGCACAAAATATAAACTTAGGCACATTGTTTTATTAAAGTTCGAAAAGTGCGCTTTGTGCTTTCCTTAGTGGTTTAAGCAAATCTTGCACAAGCTAACTAACTTCCTCAAGCACCTCTTCCTTAAACTGCAAATCCACCAATTTTTTATACTGCCCGTTCTGCGCCATTAATTGGCTGTGCGTGCCACTTTCAATAATTTCACCCTTCTCCAAAACAAGAATTTTATCCGCCTTTTGAATAGTACTTAAGCGATGCGCTATGATAATTGAGGTGCGATTTTTTGTCAATACTTCAGTAGCTCGTTGAATTAATACTTCCGATTCCGTATCTATAGAAGAAGTAGCTTCATCCAAAACCAAAATTTTAGGATTATAAACATAGGCACGAATAAAACTTAACAACTGCCTTTGCCCTACCGATAGCGTTGCCCCACGCTCCATAACATTGTAGTGATACCCTTTTGGGAAATTTTGAATAAACACATCTGCACCAACTTGTTCTGCAGCTGCACGTATTTGTTCCAAAGTGATATCAGGATTGTTTAAAGAAATATTATTTTCAATACTATCCGAAAATAAAAAAACATCTTGTAAAACCACACCAATATTGGCGCGCAAAGAACCCAACTCATATTCACGTATGTCCTTCCCATCAATGGTAATAGAACCGGAATTGTACTCGTAAAATCGATTTAATAAATTTATAATGGAAGATTTACCCGAGCCTGTGGCACCCACTAATGCAAGCGTTTCGCCTTGTTTCACTTGAAACGAAATTTTCTTCAACACATAATTCTCATGCGAATAAGCAAAATGCACATCTTTAAACTCAATTGCTCCTCGAATGCCTGCTGCACTTATTGTTCCCTTGTTTTCAATTACTTCAACAGTATCCAACACTTTAAAAACGCGTTCCGAACTTACCATTCCCATCTGCAAAGTATTAAAGCGATCGGCCAATTGTCGTATGGGACGAAACAACATGTTGATATACATGATAAATGCAATTATACTACCCAAAGTAAACTCATCTTTCAAAACTTGCTTTGCACCTATCCAAATAAGCAAACCAATGGTTATGGATGAAAGAATTTCCACCACAGGAAAGAATACCGAATAATGCCATATTGATTTAATGTTCGCTTCCCGATGTGCCGCATTTATCTTTTCAAACTTTGCCAATTCTTCCTTTTCACGGTTAAAAATTTGTACAATATTCATCCCAGAAATATGCTCTTGCACAAAAGCATTTAAGCGCGCCACATGTGTACGCACTTGTTGAAATGCCGATTTGATCGCATTCTTAAAAATATAGGTAGCAAAAAGCAATACCGGAATCGTACTCAAACTTATCAACGTTAAGCGCCAATCGGTATAAAACATTACCGCAATAATTACAACTAAACGCAAGACATCCCCCAATATCTCCAAAAATCCTTGAGAAAACACATCTGCAATGGTTTGAATATCGCTAATGGCACGCGTCACAAGTGTACCAATAGCCGTATTGTCAAAATACTTTAATCGAAATTGCAATAAGTGTTTAAACAACTGCACCCGCATATCTTTTATAACACTTTGCCCCAGCAAATTTGCCAAATACGTGTCAAAAAACTGCAGCACTGATTCTGCAATCAACAAACCTAACATCGCTAGCGTCATCTGAAGCAACAATGCAGCATTTGGCCGAATAATATAATGATCAAGGGTGTATTGAACTAACCATGGTCGAACAGGTGAAATCAGTGCGATAACAATAGTTAGCGTGAGTGTAGAATAAAATATTTTTCCGTACGGTTTGGTGTAGGATAATATGCGATTAAAAATCTTGAAGTCGAATGCTTTTCCCGAAACGCTGCTCACTTGCCTTTGCTGATGGTAATGGATTATGTTTTTTTAAGACAGTAAAGTTAAGCTTAAATAGATTAGTTTAGTAATTTCGTAACGACCTTAAGTCGGCATTTATAACAAATCAGAAAGAAGAAAGTTCTTTTGAAAAAACATTCCCTCTCACTTTATTTCCTGCTCTCTTTAAGCTGCTTCATAATTGCTGCTTTGGTGCAATATCGCAGTTCGTGGCTACGTATCTCTGATAAAAAAGTAAAGCAAGATTTTCAGCAAACCATTTGGAACAAAGAAAAAAAGCTGCAAAGCATCGTAAACGATTTATCTCAAAAAGCAGAGAATAAAAATTACCATCAACTCCTCAACGAAAATATCGACTATTACCATAACCTGCTCTCCACCGAAGGTTTTGCGCTGCTTATTTATGAAAACGATTCCCTTCAGTTTTGGTCCGATAACTCCATTCCGGTAGAAAACTACCTCAAACAAATTTGTCTCGACCAGCCGGTAGAGAAGTTAAATAACGGATGGTTTCGAATTTTAAAAAAAACAAGCGGGCACAAAACTACCTTGGGCTTAATGCTCATTAAAAAGGAATACCCTATCCACAATCATTTCCTGGAAGATGAGTTTCAAAAAGATTTTTCAATGGCTGCCGAATCACAGCTGATTTATACCAACAACAAGGATCCCAATAAAATTTTGAGCTCCGATGGCAGCTATCTATTTACTCTAAAACTTTTTCCGAATACTGAAAATAATTTTCGCCTTGGTATTTTAATACTGCTCAACTTAATTGGAATTTTATTTTTAGCGTTGGTCATCAAAATGCTTGTTGATAGCACTTCGAAGCGTTTTGGAGATACCTCTTCATTTATAGTACTTTCGGTAGTTTACTCCTTTTGCGTGCGACGGCTATCTATTTTTCATTTCCTGCTGCTTTTTATAAACTCGAATTATTTACACCGGCCATTTATGCCAATTCCATCTATATCGCATCACTCGGTGATTTATTAATTCATTGCTTGCTCATTTTTTGTGTGGCCCATTCCTTCTATAAACGCGTTAATTTTAAGCGTGCTGCTATTTCCTTTGGAAACACTTTTAATACCCTAATTCCACCCCTTTTACTAGCCTTCTTGTTTTTCTTTGGATGGTATATTATTCAATTAAATATCAGCATTATCAGAGATTCTAAAATCCCATTCAACATTGATAATCTCTTAAGCTTAAATGGCTACAGTTATATTGCCTTTTGCAGCATTGGCCTTTTGCTTATGTCTTTCTTTTTGGTGGCGGATAAGATTGCAACTTCAATATTTTTCTTCAAGTATTCAAGAGTTACCGGCATTATTTCAGCAGTCCTGCCCTTAGCGGGATATATTACTTATGCGCATTTTAATGGAGGGAAGGATTTATTAATAACCTTATGGTTTGTTCCTGCACTTGCCCTTATTTTTTATGGTAGAAGCATGCGTAAAGTCATGTACAGTTTTTCTCAAACAATTATTTTGCTCCTACTTTTTCAGCAAGTACCGACTATGTCTTTTATAAAGAACTCGGAAGAAAAGAACACGACAATAGAAAGCTTTTTGCCGAAAATCTTTCAGAAGAAAAAGACCCCATTGCTGAATTTTTATTTTCAGATATTGAAAAGAAAATCACCCACGATAAGAAAATCCCCTCCTTGCTTGTGCATTCCAACGAAGGCTATAGCGCCTTTCAAAAATCACTCAGCGAAAATTATTTTACCGGTTATTGGGAAAAATACGATTTAAAATACATTGTTTATGATTCCCTTTGTAACGTTATAGTGAAGTCGAATAATTCAGTAAACGACAAACTCGACCATTACGAAGAAGTGGTTAAAAAAACTGGCACACCCACTGCTAGTAAATCACTTTTTTATATTCCAGTGAACCAAGATGAAAATGCCGGACTTCTCGCAAAGCTTAAATTCATTGTTCCACAAAACAATTTTTCAAACCCCGCAACGCTTTATGTAGAACTTCTACCTAAATTCATTACCGAAGAAATTGGATATCCCCAGTTGCTGCTCGATAAAGCCATTGTACCCCGCCACGATGAAGAAGCTTATTCTTTTGCCAAATACAAAGAGCACTCCTTTGTTCCTTTGCAAAGAGTCGGGAAATATAAGTATCCGCTTAACAGTAGCATTTTCGACAGCCTTCTCAATCGTGCCAGTTTCATCGATTTAAATGGCTACAACCATTATCTCTATCGCTTCAATAACCGCGATTCCGACCTAATTGTGGTAAGCAAAGAGCCGGTGCAACTGCTCAATAGATTAACCATTTTCTCCTATTTCTTTACCATTTTTAGCGGCATGATGTTGCTTTATTTTGCATTGTTTAGATGGAATATGCGCATTGCCGACTTTGGAAATAAATTCAAAAACCGCATTCAGGTTGTATTAGTTGGCGTGGTGCTTAGCGCGATTTTGCTAATTGGCGGAGGTACGATTATTTTTCTGAAACGAGAATATAAAGCAAAAAACTTAAGCAGCATCAGCGAAAAAATTCACTCTGTTAATGCAGAATTAGCGCACGAAATTGGCGACGAAAAATCATTGAGCTTCACCAGCAATCAATACCTAAATTACGTGCTTTCAAAACAAAGCAATGTGTTTTACTCCGACATTAATTTTTACGACCTCTCCGGAAACCTAATCGCTTCATCTCGTCCACAAATATTCGAACAAGGCCTCGTTTCTCAAAAAATCGACCCTGTAGCCTTTTATCAATTAAAAGTAAATCGTCAGTTTGAATTTACACACAACGAAAAAATTGGAGAACTTGATTTTCTTTCGTGTTACATGCCCTTTATCAGCAACAACAATGAATTATTGGGTTATTTAAACTTACCCTATTTTAACAAGCAAAATGAACTCGAAAATGAAATTTCGAGTGTGCTGGTTGCCTTAATAAATGTATATGTTCTCTTGTTCGTTTTATCAATTGTACTAGCCGTGTTTATCTCCAACCGAATTATGGAGCCCTTAAAATTGCTGCAAAATAAAATTAGTCACATTCGATTAGGCAAATCAAATGAACTCATTGAATGGAAAAACAAAGATGAAATTGGCGAATTAATTTCCGAATACAACCGCATGATTTTAGAACTTAGCAACAGTGCCGAAATGCTTGCTAAATCAGAACGTGAATCCGCTTGGCGCGAAATGGCTAAACAAGTGGCACATGAAATTAAAAATCCACTCACGCCGATGAAATTAAGTGCCCAACACCTTGAACGCTCTTACAAAGATGGTGCACCCGACTGGGATAAAAGACTCGAAAAATTTACAAAAACACTGATCGAACAAATAGATGCGCTAAGCAACATTGCCAACGAATTCAGCAATTTCGCCAAAATGCCAAAAGCAAATCTGGAAGAAATTAATCTATCTCAAATCATTTCAAGTGTTGTGAGTTTGTACCAAAACTCAGAGGAGTTCGCAGTAGAAGTCGAATTCAATGGATGCGAAAAAATTAAGGTTTTTGCCGATAAGGACCAACTTATTCGATTATTTAATAACCTTATTAAAAATGCCATTCAGGCAATTCCTGATTCCCGAAAAGGACTTATCAAAATAAAATTTGAACGCTTGACTTCCAATATAAAAGTGGAAGTGTGCGACAATGGCAAAGGTATTGAAGAACATCAAAAGCAAAGTATTTTCACTCCAAATTTTACAACAAAAAATGCCGGAATGGGTTTAGGACTTGCGATGGCAAAGAGTATTGTCGAAAACTGTAAGGGAGAAATCAGTTTCACTTCCGAAGAAAATGTTGGGACTGTCTTTTCAATTGTTTTTCCGATTGCCGATTAGGTGTTAGAGCTAAGCCTGTTATCAATTCAAAAAAATAATAACTTTGGTGCATACAATTAATTATGAGTAATAGACCCATTCGAGTTTTAGTAGCTAAAGTTGGCTTAGACGGACATGACCGTGGAGCAAAAGTAATAGCGTCATTTCTGCGAGATGCCGGAATGGAAGTGATATATACCGGCTTGCGCCAAACTCCCGAAATGGTTGTTAATGCTGCCCTACAAGAAGATGTGGATGTAATTGGGGTGAGTATTCTATCAGGCGCTCACAACACTGTTTTCCCAAAAATAATGCACCTTCTAAAAGAAAAAAAAATGGAAGATGTACTCCTCACAGGTGGTGGAATTATTCCTGAAAAAGACATGATTAAACTTCAGGAAATTGGGGTTGGGAAATTATTCGCACCCGGCACCGACACTAGCGAAATTGTAGAATACATTACAACATGGGTAAATCAAAACCGAAGAACCTAAACCAAAAGAAAATTCGAATCATTTAGTAAATTCATGACCATTCGTTTATCCGTAACCATAAGTAAATTCGTAACCCATGCAAAATCTTCTCCTTAATACCGAAAATAATATCCTCACCATCACCATCAATCGTCCGGATAAATTAAACGCCCTCAACAAGGCAACCATACAAGAGTTGCACGATGCCCTAAAGGCAAACAGCTCAAACCCTGAGATTAAAGCGATTATTCTAACCGGCAGTGGTGCCAAAGCTTTTGTGGCTGGGGCCGATATATCTGAATTTGCGCATTTTAGTGTGCAAGAAGGTGCTATGCTAAGCGCAGATGGTCATAAATTATTGTTCGATTTTGTGCAAAATTATCCCAAACCAATTATTGCTGCTGTGAATGGATTCGCGCTTGGTGGCGGATTAGAACTAGCTATGTCGTGTCATTTTAGAGTTGCAAGTGCAAATGCAAAAATGGGATTACCCGAAGTTTCATTAGGTGTTATACCCGGTTATGGCGGTACACAGCGATTGGCGCAATTGGTTGGAAAAGGGAAAGCCATGGAAATGATTTTAACCGCGGATATGATTACTGCCGAAGATGCATTAAAATGGGGATTAATTAATTATGTTGTTGCTCCGGAAGAACTCTTGAAAAAATGTATCGAATTGGCTTCCAAAATTTGTACACGTTCGCCTATAGCCCTTACCAGTGCCATCAAAGCTGTGAATGCCAATTACCTAAGCGGAGTTAACGGATTTGAAATTGAAATTGAAGAATTCGGAAATTGTTTCGGTACCGAAGATTTCAAAGAAGGAACAAGTGCCTTTATGGAAAAACGTAAAGCTAATTTCCCAGGAAAATAAATTGAACCCATTTAAAAAACTAGCCTCTCAAACCGCCATTTACGGCTTACCTACAATTGTAGGTCGATTGTTGAATTATTTATTGGTTCCATTATACACCAATGTATTTTCACCTTCGGAATATGGCGTGGTTACAGAGCTTTATGCCTATGTTTCTTTTTTAGGTGTGCTCTTAACCTATGGCATGGAAACCGCACTTTTTCGATTCTCCGAAAACAAAGACGACAAGGAAAAAGTTTTCTCTACTTCACTAATTTCAATATTTACCAGCTCTGCTGTATTTATTTTTTTCATTTTAATTTTTCTTCATCCGCTTGCAAAGAGTATGCGTTATGAAACGCACCCCGAATATATTTTATGGTTTGCAATCATTATTGTGCTGGATGCAGTTACTGCCATTCCTTTCGCAAAATTGCGCCAAGCCAATCGCCCCAAAGCTTTTGCACTTATTAAATCCAGCAATATTTTTTTAAATATTTTGTTTAACTTGTTCTTCATTGTTTTTTGCAGCCGTGTTTATAGCCATCCCGACAGTTCCTTTTATCCTTTGGTTTCAAAAATTTATTCTCCGCAAATCGGAGTAGGCTACATTTTCATTTCCAATTTGCTTGCAAGCATCGCTACTTTGCTCATGCTACTGCCCGGTTTACTTAATGTAAAATACAAATTGGATAAGCCACTTTTAAAGCGCATGCTTATATATGCTATTCCCTTACTCATTGCCGGTTTGGCCGGAATGGTTAACGAAACAATGGATCGTATATTATTAAAATATTTACTTCCGGCTTCTTCCAATATAATGGCGCAGATTGGGATTTATGGTGCTTGTTACAAAGTTTCCATCATCATGACCATTTTCATTCAAACCTTTCGTTATGCCGCTGAACCTTTCTTTTTTGCCGAGGCCAGAAACAAAGATGCCAGTGAAATTTATGCGCATGTAATGAAATATTTTGTAATTGCTTGTTGTCTCATTTTCTTAGGAACACTGCTGTATATGGATATTGTAAAATATTTTGTGGGCGAAAAATTCAGAGAAGGTTTATTTATTGTTCCAATCTTATTGCTCGCCAATCTTTGCCTTGGAATATTTTTTAATCTATCTATATGGTATAAGCTTAGTGGGCAAACAAAATATGGTGCTTACCTTACCATACTGGGTGCAATCATTACGATAGCAGCAAATTATTTTTGGATTCCCATTTGGGGATATGCAGGTGCTGCATGGGCTACCTTAGCCTGCTATGCGAGCATTATGCTAGCTAGTTATTTTATTGGCCAGCGCTTTTATTATATTAAATATGATATAAAACGAATTTTGGGCTACCTGCTTGGCGCGATACTCATTTATTTTATCAGCACCACATTTAGCACTTTCTCTCTTAGCCTTCGATTAATCCTAAATACAATACTATTACTCAGCTTTTGCGGAATTGCATACTACCTCGAAAAAGACAGCTTCCAGTTAAAAAACGCAACTTCTCATTCCAACGAAATTTAGGCTAATAGATCCCTTTTCGGAAAAACGTTTTAATGTTAAGTGTTTGACTAAATTATTTAAGTCACAACCAAGGCTGAAAAAGGACCGGCCTATGAGAAATTGGCGTTAAGAAATTTTAATTCCCAAATTATTAGGATGAATGCGACAAAACCCTAGTGTAAGCAAGTCCTCAGGGCAGAAACTAAATAAATTTTTTTGAATGTTCCGGCTGAACAAAACCTCAATCAAAAACGAAAAGGACCGGCCTTTGAGAAATTGGCGTTAAGAAATTTGAATTTAAATCCTTCTTCCGGGATACACTTTTAATGCCTCCTCCAAACACTTCATCGCCTTTTGCAATGCATCCAAATTCAACACATACGCAATACGCACCTCATTTAAACCTGCACCCGGTGTAGAGTAAAACCCGGTAGCCGGCGCCAACATCACCGTTTGATTCTCATATTGAAAAGATTCCAACAACCATTGACAAAATACATCCGCATTGTCAATCGGCAACTTAGCAATACAATAAAATGCTCCATTCGGCATAGGACAAAATACACCCTCCATTTTATTTAATGCATTCACCACATAATTACGACGTGCTGTATACTCTTTCTTTACCGCATCAAAGTAGGATTGCGGCGTATCAATGGCTGCTTCTGCTCCCACTTGACCAAATGTAGGTGGACTTAAACGCGCTTGGGCAAATTTTAATGCAGTTGCCATCACTTCCTTATTTTTGCTGATAAAAGCACCAATGCGTGCCCCACAAGCACTGTAACGTTTGGAAATCGAATCCAATAAAATTACATTGTTGTCTAAACCGGATAAATGCATCACCGACACATACTCTTTGTCGTCATAGCAAAACTCCTTATACACCTCATCCGAAAACAAAAACAAATCGTGTTTCAACACAATCTCTTTCAACGATTCCAACTCTTGTCGGGAATACAAATAACCGGTAGGGTTACTCGGATTACAAATCATGATTGCCTTTGTTTTAGGCGTAATCACTTTTTCGAATTCGCTTATTGGTGGCAAGGCAAAACCTGTTTCAATATAACTGCGAATGGGTTTCACCACTACATCTGATTGACAGGAAAAACCATTGTAATTCGCATAAAATGGTTCAGGAATAATTACCTCATCGCCCGGATTCAAACAACTCATCATGGCAATTTCAATGGCTTCCGAACCGCCGGTAGTAATCATCACTTCGGTGTAATCGATATTGATTCCAAAGGAATTATAATAACCTGCCAATTTTTTTCGATAACTCTCAATCCCTGCACTATGGCTATACTCCACCACCTTTTGCGAAAAATTACGTATCGCATTCAGCATCGTTTCAGGGGTTTCAATATCCGGTTGCCCGATGTTTAAATGATAAATGGTTCTACCTTCTTTTTTAGCTTTATCAGCATAAGGAACTAATTTACGAATTGGGCTAGCTGGCATGTTGGTGCCTTTATTGGATACTTTTGGCATAGTTAGAGTACAAAGATGTTAGTACAAAGTATTAAGATAAAAATTGAATTATTTTACTTTCAAACGCTCCTCAACAAAATTGTCCTCCTGAGCGTAGTCGAAGGAGGAAAAAAAATCCCGCTGCAACTTACGTTGAGCGGGACAAAAGTAATAAAATACTTTTCTTAGCGATTTTATACTATTTTACAATCACCAATTTTTTAGCTGTAACAATTCGCTCATTTGAGATCAAGCTACAGACATAAATACCGGAAGGAAACATAGATGCTTCCAATTGGATTCTTTCATCGTTGGTGCTAATTTTTTGATTGAATATTACTTGTCCAATAGTATTTTTAATTTGTAGCAAAACATTATTATCAAAACCCATGTAATGCATACTTACCACATTGTTAGCAGGATTGGGATAAATATGAAAATAACTTTCCTTGCGCTTCTCAATTACGCTTAGTGGATTAAACAAATCACCATTGGCATCCAATTTAACAATATAGCTTTCGCGACTGCCATTGGGTCGCATCGCTTGACCGCATGCTAACAATCCGCTATCGCTAGTGGCTATTACATCGTAAAAATCAGTTTTAAGAGTGGTATCGCTTGGGCTAAATTTTTTAAACCATAAACTATCTCCATTCGTATCAAAGCAATACAAAAAAGCTCTACCTGCGGGTGCGTTTAAACCACCCGGAAAACCACTTATAACAAAGTTTCCGTTGGGTAAAATGGTATGAGAAGTTACATAACAATTTGACCTATTAATACCTCTTACTGGCTTGCGCCAGATTTTATTTCCTAATGAATCTAATTTTGAAAGCACAAAACCATAAGCGTTTGGAACAACAACAGTTGGTATTTGAGCAAATACTATAAAATTATCCTGATAAATATTCGTGTAGGGCGCCCCCCATGCTGAATCCAAGTTTACAGCAAAGGAGCTAATACTATCTCCATTTTGATCTACTAGTAAAATTCGCGGGCTGATTGGGCCTCCGATTACTTGACGATATGCGGCATTATAGATGAAATTATTGCCCTTCTTTTCCATATCTGATTTTCGAAAATAATCAGAATTGCTCCGATAATAGTTATAATCCTTAATAACCAAGTTATTTGAGTTAGTATCCAATTTGTAAAATCCTCCGCTATACCCATTTGTGAACAAGAGCCCATCATTGACAACACTAAAGGATAAACCCCAATCTAATAAAGGAAGAAAGATATCCGCTATGTTTTTTTTCCAAATAAGATTTCCATTCAAGTCGAATTTACAAAGCCAGAGCATTAAATCTACTGTTACCGTTGAATCATCGGCTACTCCTGCAACGTAATAAGCTGTAGCTGACTTTCGCAACATGCGTACTTCTGAATTATAACTACGTGTAAAAACGGTGTACCATAAAGTATCTCCATATCCATTTAGGTGTGTTAATCCAAATTCTCGTGTGCTGTTAGGCGAATTCCATTTACCGCCGGTTGCTATAACACATCCTCCATTGCCATCTTCAATCACACTATGTGCTGCTTCATCTTGAGCTAAATTTTTATATGTCTTCTCAAAAGTGATTTGTGCAGGAACATTAAAAGCATACATCGCAATGATTAGCGTTAATAGTATATTTTTCATAGCGCCCTTATTTTATGATGGTTATTTTTTTGTTCGAAGATGCATGCCCATTATTTACTCTACACAGGTATGCACCAGCTGGGAGATAGCTTAAAGACAAATTTTGCCGGCCGCTATTTATTTTTGCCTTTAAAACTTCTTTGCCTTCTGTATTAAATAGTTGCAAATTAGCAGCCTCACTTTTTTCATAGTCTGCGGTCTTGACGCTTAGGATTGCTGTGTTCGGATTAAAATAAATTTGAGCTAAAAAAAGTTCAGCTGGCAATTGATTTTGTGATTGACGATTATAAGCAACCGTATCGCGCCATACATTTTTTAAAGTGCTGTAATTAAACCACATAAAGCCTGCAATATCTTGCCTAAGTGTGTCGATTGTATCTAGAGTACTTCCTGTATTTTTATATTCCCAATTATTGCTAAATCGCTTATTATCTGTAATAGAAGATTCTAATTGTTCCATATATAAATTCTCAAATTCAAACATCGTCATTCCATTTGCTAAGCCCTTTCCAAAAAAATCATCTCCCCATTCTGATGTATCAGGAGGTACTTCGGTATTGAATTTTAAAGTATCAAAGCACTGTTTATACTCACCAATTGTTGCCGCTGAAAAAAGTGGCATTAGTTTATGTCTGTCATTTTCATTTAAATCGTTTGGCCAATCGGCTAATTTAGTGTGTATATTACCCGTTTTATTTATCATTTTGGGATAATCAAGATCATCCCAAGCACGGTAGTCACTCATTAAAACCCTATTAAACGCTCTAGCAATATACTGTGCTTGCATACTGATTGGAAGCATGTTTTCTGCAGCTAAATCACCAGGATTTGCTGGATATGATCGATTTGCATCTTCATCAGCTGGTGCTAACCTCCATTCTAATTCCATTTTCATTGCGTTGCACATGTGTCCATACACATAAATCATTGCTTGCGATATTTGAAAAAAAGCATTCCAACCTCCCTTCTTACCGGTTATACCTGTTGAGTCTGCGTTTTTATAGGTACTATAATCCCAATATTCATACTCTAAACTCATGTAATCAAATAAATATTTGGGTGAAGCCGGTGCAACGGTGCTGGTGCGTGAGGTACAACCAACACAGCCATTGGCAATAGTAGAATCGCGTACCCAATAACTGTACTGATATACGCGTAATACCTGCTTTAGCATTTCGGCCAATTCATAAGGAGCCGGGCACTCTTCAATGGTACAGCTTGGTCCGGGATTTAAATAACCATAATCAGGAAATGAACCGGAAGCAATTGAATTTGGTGCACCCTTACCCAAACTAATACAAGTGCTATCCCAAGGAAGTGTTGGCTCCTCCCAAAAAAAATCAGATGTAACAAAAGTTCCAAAGTTTGTTTGACTTTCCAAAAACTCTTTGTTCGAGATTACTATTCCTACCTTAATTCCATTATCATGCATTACCTGCAAAAATCGTTTTACAGCATCAAAAAATACAAAATTTCCTACTATCGGGTTTGGGTCGCCGGTTGTATACTTTTTTCCTAATGAATATACAGCTACATAATTTATGTATCGTGTGTTACAAAACTCAATCAATCCGCACATTTTTGGTGTTTTACCACAATCGGTGGAGTCATAAACATTAGCATTTCGGAATAGCTCCAATATTAATTCATCTCCACAGCTCACATACATGCCACGCAAGGTGGAATCATGATTTGAATTTAAGGGTGGTGGAGCACTTTGGGAATGTACCATGTTACAATTTAGAAGAACGGACAGAACAACCAATACGCAACTAACTGATATTGAATTTTTTAGATCGGGGGGGGGGGGGTAAGGTTAATTAATTTCCAATTTTGTGCCCTTGAGAAAAATGATTTCATAGTTGAGAAATTTAAGGGGTGAGTATTCTATTTATCTATAACAAGGATAGTCAATATTTTAGATAACTAAAAATTAAAAATCAAACAAAATCAAAAACAAAAAGCCCACTGTATTTGAATACAGCAGGCCTTTATAAAATTAAACCTATTTCTTAATGTGATTCAGTTGGAGCAACTGCATCTTTTACAGGAGCTTCAGCCGGTGTAGGATCTGGTTTCACAACTCCTTTGATTTTAATAACTTTTGAAGGAGTTTTTGCATTGGATGTTACCGTTACAGTTTTTTCAAATTGCCCAACACGGTCAGTTGCATAGTGCACTTTAATTGAACTGGTTGCTCCCGGCTTAATTGGTTCTTTTGGCCAAGTTGGAACAGTACATCCGCATGAACCTTGGCAATTGGTGATAATTAAGGGTTCTTTACCGGTGTTTTTAAATTTAAACTCACGGTTTCCATCTGCATTGTGCTCAATTGTACCGTAATCGATTGTTTCAGTTACGAATGCAATTTCAGCTGCATTTGGATTTGCTGCTGCATCAGCAGGTTTTGCTGCTTCCTGTGCGTTTGCTGCAAATACACTGCAAACTACCACAGCCATCGATAAAATTACTTTTTTCATTTGTTTGTTGTTTTTAATTGTTGGTTTGTTGTTTATTTATTTTTGATTATTTCATTTCAAATGGACTGCCATCTGCTGATTTCTTGCCCGGAAAAGTTTCTTCCTGCGGCTCCTCTTGCACAACTCCCTTAATGTTAATAATCTTTGAAGGAGTTTTTGCATTGGATGTTAAGGTTACGGTCTTTGTGAAAGGGCCTACTCTTTTTGTATCATAAGTTACTTTTATCACGTTTCCCTGTCCCGGCAGTATTGGTTCTTTTGGCCAGGATGGAACAGTGCATCCACATGAGCCCTGCGCATTACTAATGATCAATGGCTCCTTACCGGTGTTTTTAAATTTAAATTCATACGTCCCATTGGCGCCTTGTTTTATGGTACCATAATCATGGGTTTCATTTTCGAAGGTAATTTCTGCAGCGTTTGGATTTGGAGCAGGTGCCGCATTTTCTTGGGCAAACCCTTTTAATCCAATTCCCGAAATAAATAAGCTTAGAAGTATTAGTTTTTTCATTTTAATTAGGTTTTAAACTTGTTTTCGCAAATCTAAAAAATCTGTTTCATTTTCGCAGGATTAAAATTTAGCTAAAATCGTGCCAAAAAACATAATTTTTATCTCCAAATTCATATTTTCGAGTCGAGCGAGTATCGCCTTCCCACTATATTTATAAATTTGCATCTTATTTTTTGAAACCTATTTATGGAAATCCCTAAAACCTACGCTCCTAAGGATATTGAAAACAAGTGGTACAGCTACTGGTTGGAAAAACAATTTTTTAAATCCACACCCGATGCACGCGAACCTTATACCATTGTTATACCTCCACCCAATGTTACCGGTGTGTTGCATATGGGACACATGCTAAACAATACTATTCAGGATGTGTTAATCCGTAAGGCGCGCATGCAGGGAAAAAACGCTTGTTGGGTGCCGGGAACCGACCATGCTTCTATTGCCACCGAAGCCAAAGTAGTGGCCTTATTAAAAGAAAAAGGAATTCAAAAATCCGACCTCAGCCGCGAAGATTTTTTGAAACACGCCTGGGAATGGAAGGAAAAATATGGGGGAATTATACTCGAGCAACTAAAAAAACTCGGAGCTTCCTGCGATTGGGACCGCACCCGCTTTACCATGGAAGCGGATTTAAGTGAAGCCGTAATTGATGTTTTTATTGATTTGTACAACAAAGGTCAAATTTACCGTGGCGTACGAATGGTAAATTGGGATCCTCAGGGATTAACAGCAGTAAGCGATGAAGAAGTAATTCACAAAGAAGTTAATTCAAAACTTTATTACGTAAAATACAAAATTGAAGGAAGTGCGGACGAATGGATTACCATTGCTACCACCCGTCCTGAAACCATTTTGGGGGATACTGCAGTATGTGTGCATCCGGAGGATGAACGGTATAAAAATCTAAAAGGAAAGTTTGCAATCATCCCCATGGTAAACCGCAAAGTGCCTATCATATTCGACGATTACATTACCATGGAATTTGGTACCGGTGCTTTAAAAGTTACACCGGCACACGATATTAATGACTACAACCTTGGTGTGAAGCATAAGCTCGAAGTAATTGACACCATTGCTGCCGATGGTAAAATGAGTGCTGCCGCGCAATTTTATATCGGAGAGGACCGCTTTACCGTGCGCAAAAAAATTGCGAAAGACCTCGAAGAAATGGGGCATATCGTGAAAGTGGAGGACATCAAAAACAAAGTAGGTTACTCCGAACGCACCAATGCTGTAATTGAACCCAAATTATCCCTGCAATGGTTCTTAAAAATGGATACCATTTCGAAACCTGCCTTGGAAAACGTGCTAAATGGTGAGATAAAATTAATTCCCGATAAATTTATCAATACCTATAAGCACTGGATGGAAAATGTACACGATTGGTGCATCAGCCGTCAGTTGTGGTGGGGACAACGCATTCCGGCCTGGTACGATGATAAAGGAAATACAGTAGTTTGTAAAACCAAAGAAGAAGCTTACGAAAAGATAAAAATCCTTAATCCTAAATCCTTAATCGAAAATCTGAAACAAGATGAAGATGTTTTAGATACTTGGTTTAGTTCCTGGCTTTGGCCGATAAGTGTTTTTGACGGCTTTAAAAATCCCGAAAATGCTGATATAAAATATTATTACCCAACGAATGATTTGGTGACCGCTCCTGAAATATTATTTTTTTGGGTGGCACGTATGATTATTGCCGGTTATGAATACCTTGGAGAAAAGCCTTTTACCAACGTGTATTTAACAGGAATTGTGCGCGACAAACAAGGTCGCAAGATGAGTAAATCTTTAGGAAACTCACCCGACCCTCTTGATCTAATTGAAAAGTACGGTGCTGACGGCGTTCGCGTGGGAATGCTCTTGTCTTCACCCGCCGGTAACGATTTACTTTTTGACGAATCTTCCTGCGAACAAGGAAGAAATTTTTCGAATAAAGTATGGAATGCTTTTCGTCTGGTAAAAGGTTTGGAAATTGATGAAAAGAAAACCACTTCTGAAAGTAATAAAATTAGTATAAATTGGTTTGAAGCTCGCTTTAATCAACAGTTAGAAAGTCTTACCGATTTGTATGGTAAATACCGCATGAGCGAAGCCCTAATGGTAACTTACAAGTTAATTTGGGATGACTTTTGTGCATGGTATTTAGAGTTAGTTAAACCGGAATTTGTGGATGGCAAAGCTTTACCAATAGATGCTTTTACTTATAACGCAACGCTTGATTTTTTTGAAAAAATCCTAAAAGTACTCCACCCATGGATGCCATTTGTAAGTGAAGAAATTTGGCATTTGCTTAAGGAGCGAAAAGAAAACGAATGCCTCATTGTTGCTGCATGGCCTATTAACGGAGAGATGCAGCCTGATTTGTTGAAGGATGCGGAGAAAATTTTTGAATTGATTGCACACATAAGAAATTTCAGAAGCGCTAAACAAATTTCACCCAAAGTATCCTTAAAACTTTTTGTAAAAAAGCATACAGCTGCCGGAAAATCCTTTGAAAAACATTTCGATGCTTTTGGAAACGCACTTTCAAAATTGTCAAATATTTCGGAAATAGCTCATGCCGAAAAAGCTGAAAATTTAATTTCTGTTTTTATCTCAGACACACATGAATTTTTTATTCAAGCCGAAGGCGCTGTGGACAAAGACAAAGAACGTGAATCACTTCTTAAAGATCTAGATTACAGCAAAGGTTTTTTAAAATCCGTTGAAGCAAAACTATCAAACGAAAAGTTTGTAGCAAATGCTAAACCGGAATTGGTTGCAAGCGAAAAAAAGAAACAAGCGGATGCTATTGCAAAAATAAAAGCTATTGAAGAGCAGCTGCTAAGTCTGGCGAATTAAAACGGAATTATTTTTTTAAAAATTGTCCCAACTTGGATAAGGGTTTCATGAGTAGCGTATAGAATTTCGGTTTGACACTATTCAATTCCCAAGCTAATTTGTCTTCTCGATTTGCTTTAATACGGTTCATGAGCGTTACATTGCTTTTTCCGCCAACACGCATCCTCACTAGCACTTGTGGAATATAAGCAGTTTTAATTTTATGCACGTGAATCATCCGCAACATCAATTCATAATCAGCTGCCGATTTTAGTTTTAAATTAAAAACGCCATACTTTTTATAACATTCATTTTTTATAAAGAAGGTGGGATGTGGTGGCATCCAACCACTGTTAAACATACCTTCTTTGTAATTTCCGGCTACCCAATGCCGAGTAACCTTATCGGGATTTTCGCGTGAAACGTACTGCAAATCACCATACACACAATCACATTGGCTTGTTTTGAATGTATTAATAACAGTAGCTATTACTGTATCATCCACATAAAAATCATCTGAATTAAGCACGGCAACAATTTCGCCTGTAGCGAGATGCACTCCTTTATTAATAGCATCGTAAATGCCTTTGTCAGGTTCAGAAACTACCTTTGCAATTTTATTTTTATACCGTCCAATAATTTCAAGCGTCCTGTCCTTTGAACCTCCGTCAATTAATATGTATTCAATATCCGGATAACTTTGATTAATTACTGAAAGAATAGTATCCTCAATGGTTTCTGCACTATTATAACATACCGTAACGATAGAAATCTTCATAATTATTAGGCCAATGCTTGTGTATATATCTCTTCCATGCGCTTGGTATACACATCCATATCGTGCTCTTTTAAAATCCGTTGCATGGCTTTCTCTCCCTTTTGCCTGATAATACCGGGGTTGTTTAAAGCTTCCAAAACAAATGCGTACAATTTTTCTTCCACCACTGCACTAAATGTTATTTTCTGATCAGGCTCCTTCGGCAAGGAACGTCCATCTTTAAATAAAGGTACATCAATCATCCAGCCCACTTCATTGTTATTTATTTCAGGAAGTGCTCCTCCATTGGTAGAAATTACCGGGCATCCAAATGCTTGACATTCCAACACAAAATATCCATAGGTATCGTCGTAAGTGGGCAATAAACCAATGTCAGTTTTCAGCAATATTTCCATTACAGCTTCATTGGGAATAGCACTGTAATGGCTTATGTGTTCATACTTATTAATAATTGTCAAAGCTTTTGTTTGATCCTCCTTTGTGGCCAAGGAGGCATAATCACCATAATCTAAACTCGAAATAATATTGAGTTTTACATTCCTTCCTTCTTTAAACAAACGCTCAAAAACATGCAAGACCTCCATGCCGCCTTTTCTAAAAAAATCGGCACCCACTATAGTAAAGACAGTGAAATCAGGGTCTTTCTTTTTTTCCTCCCAGTGCTGTATCATTAATTTTTGTGGGGGATGCAAGACAATAATTTTACTTAAAATTTCATTTTGATACTTGCCATATTCCTCTAAGTAGCGGACTTGAGAACGGTAAGCATAATCACTAATTGCTATCAGCTTTTTACAACTTTTATGCGCCACTCTTTTTAACACATAATTGATGTACCAGTTTTCTTTTGGCTCCTCCCCGGGATGATGTGCGTCTCTGGGTAAGTAACGCTCGAAAGTGGTTAACCAGGGCTGATTTCCCATATTGATGGCATTAAAAAAATGCAACAATTGGTACTTATTTAATCCAAAATCACAAAACAGATTGGTTAAAAAGGGATGTGGTTTCTTTTTTATACGCCAATACAAATGTGCCGGAAAACGCACAAAATCAATCAGCTTTTTTACCTCGTAATTTTTTAAAGGAATGCCTGCAAATAAACGCTTCTCAGCATAATTTAAGCTGTGCGTTCTTACTACAATTCGTGTATTCGAATCAGACATTTCTAGGTTAAAAATTAGTTCTTTTCGAATTGCATTTTCCGTTCTCTCAACTTTTGTGCAGGATTACCTTGATACACCCAATATGCTTCAAGATTACTTGTTGCTATGGAGCCAACTGCTAATACTGCATGCGAATGACAGGTTACTCCGGGACATACCACCGACTTTGCTCCAATCCAAACACCTTCCTCGAGCAAAATTTTGCCAATCTCCAAATCAAAGGTCGGCTTTTTATAATTGTGATTGCCACAAAGCAAGAATGCACCTTGCGAAATGCAAACATTCGATTCAATATTTACTTCCGCCAAGTTATCAATCCACACATTTTCTCCTATCCAGCAATTATCTCCGATGCTTAGCAACCACGGATACTTAATGTTCACAGACGGTTTTATTATCACTCCTTTCCCAATCCTGGCGCCAAATAGCCGCAATAAAAAAAGTTTAAATCTATTGAAAGCAAAGAGCGGATTAATAAAAAAAGCCACATTCATACAAAACCAAAGCAAACGCTTTATGATTCCCGCTTGTGGCGAATACCATGAATTCGAAAACCGAGATAAATCCGTTTTAACCATATTATGCATTGACTTCGAACAAATTTAAGTTTTGTTTTAAAACTTCAGGGTTATTCACGAATTCTTTTCCAAAATTATAAGCCGCAAGCGACCACTTCGCAAACTCATCACCATCTAGCGCAGCCATTTGCTCGATTGCATTTACGAATGACGCTTTATCATTTAAAGATACGTCAAATCCCAAACTCCTGTTTTGAAGATCCTTCCATGGTGTTTGGTCACTAATCAAAACAGGGCTCCCAGCTACCAAAGATTCCAAAATAATGTGTCCAAAATTCTCGCCCAAAGTGGGCATAAATAGGGCGTGATAACTCTGAAACACCTCATTAACTTTGCTGCTTTCGATACTATCTTTATAGGTAACCTTAATATTTGAAGGCATTTGCGCAATCAGCAATTTACATTCTTCGTAATATGCTTCAGCGTAAATCGGACCATAAAAATCAAACGCAACATTCGCTTTCACTTCACGCAATATTTCCAATGCAAACTTTAAGTTCTTTTCAGGTGCGATGCGTGCAATGTTTACCAGCTTTATACTTCCCGAAACTTTTTCTCGTTTTGAAAAGTGGTGTGGTGCGGCCTTTTTGGGCAGATTTGCTGCGAGTACAATCTTTGATTCCTTGCCCATTACCCTTTTAATATCGCTCACTTCAGCAACAGTGCTGGCCTGAAATGTAACGTGCTTAAATAATCCCAAGCGTTTTGACACCTGAAGAAAAATTGATTTCTTCGTTTTTTTCACTGCTATAGCACTCTCAGCAAGCATTCCTCGGGTGGCAACTACAACTCTTTTGGCAACAACATTTCGAAGATAAAAGAGGGGAAGAATTGAAAAATAAAAGGAGTACACTCCATTGATGTAAACAAAATCAAATTTCGTTTCTACGCATATTTTTTTTATAAAAACACGGTTCAATGAAGCAGTAGAAACATAATACACTTGAGTTCCATTATCCAAAATATTCCACGCATCAGACACAATTCCTTCATAGGGTTTGGTTTCGCAATAATCCGTGTCTCTCGTTACTATATAAAATTCGAATTCAGCACTTAAGTGATCCACCAAATTGGCGCATGATTGTATTGGACCGCCTGCACGGAAACCGGGAAGGTACCAATCAATAAAAACAAGAATCCTTTTTTTTGCAGGCATTAATCTTCAATATTGTTTTGAATCAGCCAATCCTCAAGCACTACCAAATACCAAATGCGGCTCCAAGTAATGCGCACATCGTCGGCCAAAAATGCATTCCACAAATTTAGAATTTCGGTTTTGTGAAAAGAATTACGCGCGCTTAAGGATTGCATGCGTTCTTCGCAAAATTGCTTCATTTCATTTTTCATCCAATGTTTCCAAGGCAGCGTGAAGCCCATTTTAGGGCGATTTACAATTTCTGCCGGAAGGAGTGGTCCTAGCGCATCAATCAATAATTTTTTAGGTGTGCTGGGGTATTTATAAGCATCGCTAAGTGATAACACATATTCAACCAAGTGATAGTCGAGAAAGGGTACACGCACTTCAAGGGCACTTGCCATACTCATTTGATCGGTATCACGTAAAAGCACATTTTGCATGTACGTACTAATCTCGGCCACCGAAACTTTACTCAATTCCGAATCAAAACGATTTAACTGCAAACCATTTAATATTTCTGAAACAGCATTTACAGGAAGTTGAGGCATAGCCACCAATTGTGCTATCTTTTCTTCCAACATTACTTGTCGGGATAGTGGGTAAGTACTTTCAAAATTAAACTCCTTTAAAGCTAGTAATTCTGCTATTTTATCGGATGCGATTCCTGCCTTGAAGGTTTGTAATAAAAGTGCCGGAACCCTTTTCGCGAAAGCCGGAATACTTGCTAACCATTTATAATTTTGCAATTTCAAGCTACGCTTAAAAATATCATAGCCTGCAAATAACTCATCACCTCCCAAGCCCGATAAAGCCATAGTAATGCCTGAATTTTTTGTAACTTTTGAAACAATGTATGTATTAGGGCCATCACCACTTGGATGATCCATGGCACGCAGGGCGGATGGCAATTCTTGCATAAAATACTCGGCTGTAAGCTTAATCTCGTGATGGTCGGTCTTAAATTTATCAGCAACCATTTGGGCATACTTTGCTTCGCTAAATTCGCGTTCATCAAAGCTAACCGAAAATGTTTTTACGGTTTGTGATGAAGCTTTGCTCATTAATCCTACCACTGCACTCGAATCAATACCTCCACTTAAGAATGCCCCAAAAGGAACATCTGCAATCAACCGTCGTTGAACCGATTTAAAAAGCAAGTCATATACTTCCTCGCAAACTTGTTTGTATGATTTTGGCGCATTTTCAGTTGCCTTATCGGCATTCAACTGCCAATATTTTTTAGCTTCAATTACAGTTTTACTTTCTGTATTAATTAATAAATAACTGCCCGGCATCACCATTTTAACACCTTCAATAATTGTTTGTGGTGCATGCACTGTTTGATACCTTAAATAATCTACTAAGCCCGATTTATTTAGCTTTCGCGGAATTAATCCGCTTGAGAGCAGTGATCGAATTTCAGATGAAAAAATGTGCGTGCCATTATTTTCGTAATAATACAAGGGTTTAATGCCTAATCGATCGCGTGCTATAAAAACTTCCTTCTTTAAGCTATCCCAAATGGCAAAAGCAAACATCCCATTAATGTGCTCGAGGCAATTAACTCCCCATTTATGGTAGGCAGCCAATATCACTTCCGTGTCACTCGCAAATTTAAATTCGTAAGGGTTAGCATCTTGCAAGAGTTGCGCTTTTACTTCTCGATAATTATAAAATTCACCATTGTACACAATCTGGTAGCGCTCATTGGCTCCCGACATAGGTTGATTTCCGGCGGCACTTAAATCGATGATAGAAAGTCGGCGGTGACCAAGTGCAACATTTACCTCCGTAAAAATGCCATCGTTATCAGGTCCGCGATGCGCCATTGCGGCATTCATGGCTCCAATTACCTTGTATGCTTGTTGTTTGTCAGCAATTCCAACTACGATATTTATTCCGCACATACGGTTTATTTTTTATACACTGAGTAAATTGTTTCCACCCATTTTTGAGGTGTTATTTTAAGCGCCAATTCAGCACTCAAATCGCTCATAGCATTTTTGCTTTTATCAGAAAGCTGCATCATCTTTTTCATGGCCCTTTTAATCTCGGGAATGTTACCACCGGTAAATGAAAAACCGTTCTCCCCTTCTCTCAAAAAATTACTGATGGATCCAACTTCCTTACTTAGTAGAAGTGGAAAACCTGCTGCAGCATACTCATGCACAACAA
This sequence comes from Bacteroidota bacterium, assembly GCA_016721765.1. Classification (NCBI taxonomy): domain Bacteria; kingdom Pseudomonadati; phylum Bacteroidota; species Bacteroidota bacterium. The sequence goes on along the minus strand of JADKHO010000001.1, from coordinate 2,100,514 downwards.
CCGCCCATGGCTCAAATTTGCTCGGTAAAACAATGATACCGGTTTGAGCAATATACTTTTTCTGTGCTTCGAGTTGAACAAAGCCAAAGTGTTTAATTTTGGGATGTACCAAAGGTGTTAAATCGCCGGTTCCAAAACACCAAAGCTCCCATTCGCTTGGGGATTCAGCTTGCAACTCAACGAATGCTTTCCATAATTCTTGAATTCCTTTAAAATCGTAATAACGCCCCACATAAATAAATCGCTTGGGAAATTTTTTTCTTTTCGATTCCTTGTTGTCTAGGTATTGCTGGTAAAAAAAATCCACATCTGCGGCGTAAAGTCCGGGAAGAATATGAGCTTTATCGAAGCCTAATTTGAGTGCATATTTATATTGCTGTTCACCCGGAACAAAACAATGGCTGAAATATTTTTTTATGGTAAACGGACTTACCATCGAAGCAATGTGCTGCTTTAAACTCCCTTTCCATTTGTTGTCGAATGCCGTAATAACAGGAATTGATTTACGATACTGCTTACAAATTTTAACATAGTCTTTATCCATCCAACCGCTGCAATAAATAACATCCGGCTGAATCGCAGCAACAAATTTTTTCAATTTTGGGAGGGTAAATTCCTCCTTCTGACGCACCACAATATTATCGGGAAAAGAAAACTCAAAAGGGGCTTCTTTATTTACCGGCCAGCGCACCACATATAGCTCAACCGATTTTGATGCAGCAAGCAATTTCATGCAGGCTAACATATATCCGGCTAATTCAGAATAGAGAAACAGAAATTTACCTGGTTTTGTCATGCGGTTTATTAGCGAGGGACAAATCGTTGAGGATAAAAATCTGGAATTTCTTCTGGCAATTCTTGCTTTCCCCTATTAAATTCTTTTGTAGCCACGGATGCAATAACTAATATCATTATCAGATTTATGGTATACGGATTTAGTGAAGAAGCCAGCCAGGATTCAAAAAATATTTGAAATAGCAAAGCATACATAATTGGAATAGTTACATGCGTTTTTTTAAACGATCGAATAAACTCGGAGATTAAAGCAAATAAATAAAAGAACAATCCCACCAATCCGGTTTCCAACCATAGTGTGAGGTAGGAATTGTGCGCATTACCTTGATGCCCCTTAACACTTAGGCTCTTCTCATTCACATGGAACAAAATATCGGTATACGAAAATCCACGTCCAAAAAATATGTTCTTTTGAATTTCCTCCCATGCAAAACTCCATGCGATGATGCGTCCGGAGGCTGTGTTTATCGTTTCTAAACGAATATACTTCTCGAGGTTCAACGCATTCACTATTAATGCAAAGTTATCTTCAAAAAGTTGATAGGATAAAATAATCAAGAGAAATACAATGAAACCAAGAAAGGACGACATTTTATAAAAATAATTAAACAGCATAAAAATTCCCATTGCCAAAATGGAGCTGCGTGCGCCTGAAAGAAACACCGAAAAGAAAATGACTAAATAAATAAAAAGATATTCCCTTTTAGTAAAACAATCCGGATACAAATTTTTAATGGTAGATAATAGCAAAAATATCATCATACAATAAATTCCCAATCCATTGGGATTTCCAAGTAAACCACAATATCGTTTTGCGAAAAAAACTAAATCGTAGGAAACAAAAACAAAAACTAATCCTACCAATAACACCAAGCAAGCGAGCATGATAAGCGAATGAAAGAACCGCTGTGCATCTTCGTAATACAGCTTTATTACATAATTAGGTACTACTGCCAGCAATAAAAAATAAGACAATGTTTTTTGAAGTGCGAGCCAAACATCCGGCGAGTCCATATCACAATATACCGCTACCAAAAGAAATGGAAGAAAGCGCTGATAAAACGTATTAGAAACTGCAAAACTTTTTCTATCTAAAAATAAGAAGATACCCAAAAACACAATGTATACCTCTTTGACACCTGCTGCCCACATCATTTCATAGTGCCTGCTATCGCTAAATATCAGCACCAAAAAAAATCCAAGAAATAAGTACATTATTTGATTTTGAACCTTCAGCAAAACAATACTCAAAGGCAAATAAATATATATAGCAGGTCCAAAATAAATTCCAACAATTGTCCAACTGATAACTAAAAATAGAAACAAAAACTCCTCCTTAATAAATCTAATCACGTATTTAATGTTTTTTCAAAATTATAAAATTCTTTAACGCTTGCTACTATTTGACGCACTTGCTGGATGCTTAATTCAAAATACATCGGAAAACGAACCAGACAATTACTGTAGCGGATGCATTCATTTAAACTTTGGGGAATAACCGTATTTCGCTGAAAGGGTGCTAAATGCAAAGGCAAATAATGCCCAAGGGCCTGAATTTCATTACCATTCAAATGCAACAGCAACTGCCCTCTCTCCTCGGCACTCTTGCATAACAAATAAAACAAATGTGCATTATGGTGTGCAAAATCGGGAATAAAGCAGTTATTCATCCTATTGCTATCTATCAATGGCTGCATTAAGCTGGCATACTCATTCCACAAAGCGATTCTTTTGCTCTGAATACTTTCAATTTGTTGAAGTTGCGCGTAAAGAATTGCAGCGGTAATATCAGACGGTAAATAAGATGAACCAATATCCATCCAGTTGTATTTAGCTATTTCTCCGCGAAAAAAAGCTGCACGATTTGTTCCCTTTTCCCATATTATTTCAGCACGGTCGAAAAACTTGGTGTCATTTATAACCAACATTCCACCTTCTCCGGAACTAATATTTTTTGTTTCATGAAATGAAAATGCCGCAAAATGACCAAAGCTTCCCAAGGGCTTGTCCTTATAAAAAGCATGTATTGCATGCGCTGCATCCTCCACCAAATAAAGTTTGTACTTATGCGCAAGCTCAACTAGCGCTTCCATATCGCATGCAACACCGGCATAATGCACAACAACAATTGCTCTTGTTTTTGGTGTAATTAAAGTCTCGAGTCGACTAACATCGATATTGGGATTTCTTGATGAGCTGTCTGCAAATACAATATTAGCCCCGCGCAACACAAATGCATTTGCAGTAGAAACAAATGTAAATGAAGGAACAATAATCTCATCCCCTTCTTTAATATCCATAAGCAAAGCTGCCATTTCGAGCGCTGCAGTGCAGGAAGTAGTGAGAAGCACTTTCTGAAAGCCGTATTTATCCTCAAAAAAACGATGGCATTTTTGAGTATATGCTCCATTCCCGGAAATTTTCATGGATGAAACTGCCTCCTTTATATTTTCCAGTTCTGTCCCAACAAAAAAAGGCTTGTTAAAAGTTATCATGCGCTAATTGGAGCATAAAAGTAGCATTAATTTTCGCTCACGATTCGATTAAAAGTAATGAAAGCATGCGTCAATGCACATTTTTGTTTTCCTAGGCTCAAAAGCTACAGTTTAATTTTTTTTTGGATATGATAAAGCGGGCGCTGTTGCACTTCTGTATATATGTTGGCCACATAGCGTCCAATAAATCCTAACACTAGTAAATTGAGGCTTCCAAAGAAAAAAATAGCTAAAATAGTGGATGTATATCCGGGAAGTATATGCCAATAAAAATACTGATAAAGCTTATAAATTGACGCAATTGAGGTTGCAATAAATGTAAAAAGACCTACATAAATGGCTGCATTCAAAGGTGCTTTGCTAAAACTAATCAGCAAATCCAACATCAGCGCAAATCGAGTAAAAAAACCATAATGACTCCTTCCCACTTTACGCTTTTCATTTTCAACTTTAATCACACTGGATGTAAATCCAATATCATTCACAATTCCAACAACAGTTCGACAGCGCTCGCGATAAGAGTTAAAATGATTCAAAAAATCCTTTGTCATAATTTTCATCATGAGCTGATGGGGAACAACTTTAACTTTAAAAATCTTCGCTAAAGTCCACCAAAAAACAGCAGAACTAAACTTGTCAGACCATGAATTACGTGTTGTTGATGTCGTATACACAAGATCATATCCTTCTTTAATACGCTGATACAATGCAGGAATTTGATCGGGAGGGTTTTGTAAATCTCCGTCCATAATTAGTACAAAATTACCTTTGGCACATTCCATTCCGGCGCTCATGGCTATTTGCTGACCATAATTACGGCTTAGGCCAATTCCTTTTACGTGCGGGTAGTGCTCCGACATTCTTTCAACTTCACTTCCACTCTTATCGTTGCTTCCATCGTTCACCAAAATAATTTCATACTCAACTTGCATTGGGTTCACATGCATGCATATCTGCTCACAAAGTGACTGCACCAAAGCAGCATCGTTATAAATTGTAGCAACTATTGATAGCTCCATGTGTGACTTCATTTGAGTGTTCCACCCAATTTAATTGCGCAAAACCAATACTCAGCTTTCCCAAATATGCTCATTAATTTTATCATAAGAAACATGTGCAATTAAATCGAGAATTGAAACAGGTGAAGCAAATGGTTGTTCAAATTGTTTGTAAGGCTTATAATCCGGATACTTTTTAAAGGTCAACAAAATATTATTTGAAGAAAATAGTGTTGAATAATCTGCTAAATATATTGATGCACCAGGTCCTGTTATATATTCGTTTGCTCCCAACCGTTGCAACAAGGAAAGCAAACGCTCCACCCTATTTCCTTCCAGATTAAAATCAACTGAATTTTTGAACTGTGTGTGTATTCCAATTTTACTGCTAATTCTTGTTATCAAATATTGATTTAGTTCGCTGAGTGTTTGCCAATTATTTTTCACCAAATAATCTTCCATTAATTCTTCCAGTTGAAAATAAAAAGGGGCGGATTGATATCCATTTTGAAGCGTTTTGAAATGTAATTTTTGCCAGTTTGAGTTTAATTTCACTTCACTTATTTTTTGTTTCGTTGCTTCCGCTGATATCGGAATCGTTAACCATTGCAATCCATTCTTGGTATAGATTTTATTTCGGTTACGCCAGTCGTTTTTGGTGTACTGCACTTCGTCATAAAACACAAATACATCCGCATCGTGAATCAGGTCAAAATAACCTTTCCAGGGAATATAGTTGGATTGTAGAATTACTACTTTCAATTTAACCTAAATGAAGGGGTTGATGCAATATGTGTAAGGGATTTCCAATGGCATGGGTATTATCGGGCAATGATTTAGTGACAACCGAGCCAATCCCAATTCTGCAATTGTTACCGATTTCTACACCGTTTGCTACCACACATCCACTCCCAATAAAAGTAGTATCGCCAACAATAACATTTCCGGATATTACGGCTCCCGGCGAAAGGTAAGCACATGCTCCAATTGTGGAATCGTGCGATACGATTACGGAATTATGCAGCACAGCTCCTGCTTTCACCCACACATTTGCATCAATATTTACGAAAGGGTAAATCATACAGCCTTCATCAATCCTACTCGAAGAGGCAACAAATGAACGAGGATGAATAAATTGAGGTAATTTTCGATGCTGTTGCAGTATTGACTGAACAATCTCATTTCTTTTTTGCAAGTGCAAATAACCCAAGCCCACATAAAAAGAAAAATCAGCGTAAGCCTCCTTCAAATAATCAGAAAATGCCTCGCCTATATTCGATTCTGCCAAAGCATCATCAAAATAAACTACTTTTTCCACCGAATGCACTTCGGATATGAAATGCTGAATTTGCTTTCCAAAATCTCCAAAACCTATGTATCCAACTTTCATGTTTGTAAGCTTTTAATTGAATTAGGAAGAAATCGAAAGCTCATGAATTGCCATCCAACACATTAAGCCAACTCCTATTTCGAGCGCAGCCTCATCTACATCAAAAGTGGATGTGTGCACATTGGCAACAATATTTTTTGATTTATTTCCGGTGCCTAATCTATAAAAGCAAGCAGGAGTTAACTGAGAATAAAATGCAAAATCCTCGGAAGTCATTCTTAATTCCAGATCAATTACATTTTCTTTACCAAGAAATTCTATTGCAGCGGCTTTACCTCTTTCGGTAACAGCAGCATCATTTACTAAAAACGGATAGCCCAATTCTACTCTAAAATCACAAGCTCCATTCATCTCTTTGGCAATTGTTTCAGCAATCTCCTTCATTCGCTTATGAGCATCTGCGCGCCAGGCTTCATCGAAAGTGCGGAAGGTACCTTCCATAAAAACTTTTTCAGGAATTACGTTGGTAGCTCCGGCGGCTGTTACTTTTCCAAAGGCCAAAACCGTTGGTATTACCTCCTTTTCAGAACCAATGTGTTGGTTTAATCCAAGCTTATCCGTCATAAATTCTTCTTGCAAAGCCAATAAAATTTTTGAAGCAATGAGCAAGGGATTATTGTAATGCGCCGGTAATGCAGCGTGTCCCCCCTTACCGGTAACGGTAAGATAAAGTTCATCTGCGGATGCCATATACATTCCGGACCGAAAACCTACTTGTCCATGCTCCAATTGAGGCGTAACATGTTGTCCCAAAATTGCACTTGGCTGCGGATTTTCAAGCACTCCTTCACGAATCATTAGTGAGGCGCCTCCCGGAAGTTTTTCTTCACCGGGCTGAAAGATAAATTTTACGGTCCCTTCAAACTCGTCTTTTAATTCGTTGAGAATTTTGGCAACTCCCAGCAAACAGGCAGTATGCACATCGTGCCCACAAGCATGCATCACACCAACATTAGTGGAACAATAAGGAACTTTACTTTCTTCTACTATTGGGAGTGCGTCCAAATCAGAACGCAATGCAATTACTTTTTTCTCCGGATTTTTTCCTTTCACCAATGCCACAATTCCGGTTTTCACCCAACCCGAAGTATACTCAACTCCATACTCCTTAAGCTTTTCACATACATAAGCAGAAGTTTCAAATTCTTGAAAAGAAAGTTCAGGGTGCGCATGGAGGTGCCTCCGAATCAAGCTTACTTCATGAAGCAGTTCATTGCTGCGCAATTTAATCTTTTCAAGAATATGTTTCATGAAGCGTGCGAAATAGAAATATAGTTAAATGTTGGGCAAAGGGTCAAGCGTGCAACAGATTGAACAATCAATTACTTTCCGAATATCATTCTCAATGACACAATGAAAATTAATATTCCGAATAACTTTTTTACAGTGTTTTGATCCAAAGCTAAGGCAGCTTTTGATCCAATATAACTTCCAACTAGAAAGGTACATCCGATAATTAAGGCTGCTTTAAAGTCGACATTACCGGCTTTATAGTAATTGTAAACTCCTAAAACGCCAACCGGCAGCATAAACAAAAACAAAGTGGTTCCTTGTGCGTGGTGCTGAGTATATCCCAGAAAAAAAACAAGTACCGGCACAATAATTATTCCTCCCCCTACTCCTACCAAGCCACTTAGCATACCGGCAGCTAAGCCAATGGCAAGTAAAATTAAAATTGCATTCATAGTTGTTTTCTTTTGCATCGTTAAAAATCCAAACTAAATGAAAGGTAAAATATATATGGTTTTACTTCTCCGTCCTCCACTCCCCATGCCCAATCGGCGCGAATAAAATATCCAAACAAACGGCTTCGTAAACCAAATCCATATCCACCCACAATCGGTTCGCGTTGGCTTTTTAAGAAAACTTTAATGGGCTGTTGCGAAATCGTTTCGGTATTAAATGAATTGTCGTTAGAGTAGGGCGATTTGCCTGTCCAAGCAGCACCTACATCCCCAAAACCAATAAGTTGAAAGTTGTTTAAAAAATCGCTTTTGAGAGGACGGTTAAATAAATAATTAAAAATAGGGAATCGAATTTCACTGTTTAAGACCGCAAAACTATTACCGTTTCGAATGTTTTGGTTAAACCCACGAAGGTTGGTTGCCAATGTTTGATACCCATAATTCTGCGAATAATCGATGGCTTGTTTATCATTGAAGGTGCTGTATCGCCCCACATTTAGCCAATTGTCGACACTTCCGAGATAATACACCAATTTTTGTTTTCCAAAAGAAGTGGATGCCGCCAAGCGATTTGCCCAAATTAAACTGCGGTGAATTTTTCGATAATGTCGCACATCAAATCCCAATACCGACATATTAACTTTGTTCTTATTGAGTTGATTAAAATACTCTCCAAAAATTTTGAACCGGGTGCCATTGTATAAATTCAGACCTTTGTTAATCGTATTATCAAACACATACTCCAATTTAGCAATGCCCCAATTTTCATATTGAGTAGCTTGTTTTAAACCTTGCAAATCAGACGATAAAAAAGTTAAGCGATCATTGCGGTAAGCAATACTTCCACGTACACTTGCCACCTCGCTAAATGGATATTTTAAAATATACTTTGCCTGCTGTGTCAGCACCTTAGGAGCTCCTGCCGAACGCACAACCGGAAAACTCTGACGGTGCAACACAAATTGCTTGTCCCATCGGTGCACCCTATTTTCGTAACTCACAAAAAACTCATTGCTTTTTAAATCTGCCGAAAGGCGCATGGCACCAACAAAGCGATAATCTTCAAACAAATCACTTATTCCAATTTTTAACAATCCATTCAATCCGGGATTAAAATAAACTGCACTTCCGGTAAATTTTTGATAATTGGAATTCAAAAAACCATAATCCAATTGCGATACAACTTGATCAACATTAAATATCAAATTATAGTTTCGTTGTTTAGGAATCTCTAATACATTGCCACTTGCTGTCGGAAGTATACTTAAGGATTGGTTAGATAAAAAAGTAGTACGCGTATTGCGGCTTGTATCCTGACTTTCACCAATTTTAATTACTACTTTATTCGATTTTGGCACCTCTTGCTTTGCACTGTTCTGAGCACTGTTTCCCTCTGATTCAAAACGATAATTATTAATGTCAATTTTACCATCCTTGGCTTGCTTTTCTTCGGGCTCCACATAAACTTTTACCGGCTTAATGTGTTTACGCGGTTTAGTTAACGTATCAGAATTAGCCAATCCCACTGCTGTTTCAGCGTTTTTGGGAGCAAATAGTTTAATATCCGATTGTGCTTTGGTATCGTCATACGTTCCCTCGTACAAGCGGTATTTACCATTATAAAAAACTACTTGAGAATACTTTTTTGATTCGGGATTAAAATCCTGTTCCAAAATATTTCGAGAGGTATTGGTAAGTGGCTTCGATACCGTAAAATAACGATAATGTTCAGTAGTATCAACAAAAGTTAAACTGCTGTCGTACTGCGCCACATAGCGATTTATTATTCCATTATTGTCTCCTAAGTAAGCAATGCGCTCTTTATCAAATTGCACCGGATACCGCTCATTAACATTTGGTGTGTTTGTATAGCGTTTCAATACTTTTGATTTTGATTTCAAATCATAAATAAACAAGTCATGTGTGAGTGCAGCTGGTCGTTTACTCAATTCGTCACCAATACGGAGTGTATCTGTATTTCGGTTGGATGAAAAAACAATTTGTGTGGATTTATTTACAAAGCGCGGATTTAAGTCATCATAGGCATCCTGAGTTATAGGAACAGCTGTATTAGCTGCTACACCATAATTGTAAATATCCGTACTGCCATCTTTCACCGCCGAAAAAACAATGTTTTTACCATCGTCAGAATAAGCTAAATCCAATACCTTATCAAAGTCGTACAAAGGCGGATGCTTTTCCTTTTTTTTCCTTTCGATGTTGTAGTAGGTCAAAGCTACTTCGCCCTTTTCTTCGGTAATAATCGCAAACAATTCGCTGGTTGGATGCCAAGCAATAAGCGGATAAGAATAATCATTAATGCGATCGAGCTTTTTCCCAACCTTCATTATTTTTTTTGCTTTCCCTTTTTCATAGTTGTATACAAACAATTTGTATTGCCCCATTTGATTGGTTACATAGGTTGCATATTTACCATCCGGACTGATCTTAAACTGGGTAATGGTTTTAAACTGCTTGGGTCGTTTCACACCACTAAATTCCTTAGCGGGACTTAATGTACTTCTTTCGGTTAACGCATAACGGCCTGAATAATAATTTTGATAATCACGAAATAAATTTTTTAAAGATACACCGAGCACAAAATAAAATCCGCTTTCCATATTCCTGCTTACACTTGTCATGTATAAGATATTTGGAATAACAGCTTTACCATACGTTTGTGCCACATAATTCCAAAGAGAATGTCCAGCATTAATAGCGTCAATACCTTCGAGTCTATTAAATTTACGGTATTTACCTGTGCAAATGCCGTCGCGTGTCCGGTTATCAATTTCTGGATTCCAATCTTCTGCCACAAATTGCACCAAACCTTTTACATACCAATCAGGTAGATTAAGAAGTGTACTGTTTCGCAATTTTTCTTTCCAGTTTCCGCCATACATAATTTGACTCATAAGCACATCCGCAATACCTGCACGAATTTGATGCTCCAGTTTTTTATGATCGCCTTCGTTGTAAATAATCACTTTTGAGCCTACCAAGCGGGTTTGTCCGCCAATGTTAAATTGATCGCTCACTGCAATACCTATGTTGCTTTGCCGAAAATCAGATAACTTGTTATAAATTATGAATTGAATCTTTTCATCAATCGTATAATCGAACAATTTTTCCAAATCATCCATATTTTTTTGTGCTACTTGCGCAGTAAACACGGCCAGTTCCTTACCTCCTAAGTAAAAGTAGGTATCAAACTTTTCAAACTTCATACTTTGCCACAAAAAATCGTTGTATTGAATGCGGTTCTTTCCAAACTCCATTTGCAATCCATTATAGAACTGTGCCTGAACTGTTGAACCTAAAAGGAAAGTAAATAAAATGGCGCTATTAAACCATTTTTTGATTGCCAATCGCATAAATGCTTCTCAAAATTATAGGTAGCTAAGGTAATTAATTTTGCTTAGAGCAGCATTCACAAATGTTAAAGCTTACTTTTGCACCCACTTTTTAGAACGATATGATAACCATACAACCTTTTACCTTTAATCCTTTTCAGGAAAACACGTATTTACTTTTTGATGAAACCCTAGCATGTGCCATAGTTGACCCGGGATGCAGCAATGCCACTGAGCGAAAAACACTTCAAGATTTTATTTCTAAAAATAAACTCAAGCCGGTAAAATTACTTAACACCCATACCCATATTGACCATATATTGGGCAATAAATTTGTTGCTGATACCTATCAGCTAGACTTGGAAATGAATGAGAACGATTTGAAAACCCTTGCCAGCGGGACGGTTTCAGCAGCCATTTTTGCCATAGAGTATGAAGAATCTCCTCAGCCAAAAGTATTTTTGAACGAAGGCGATATCGTAACATTTGGAAACACTCAACTCGAAATTGTATTTACCCCGGGCCATTCCATGGGAAGTATTTGCTTTTACAACCGGGCGCATAAATTCATCATTGGCGGCGATGTACTTTTTTATCAAAGCATTGGCCGGACTGACCTACCGGGAGGTAATCACGCACAATTGTTAACGAGTATTCGCACCAAATTATTTTCCTTACCGGATGATTTTATCGTATATCCCGGACATGGGCCAACTACTACCATAGGGTTTGAAAAGAAGAACAATCCATTTTTGAATTAATTTTAAACTCAGTGGTCCGACCACTGAGGGGAGTATTTACAAAAAAGCCGCTCAAAATTTCTTCTGAACGGTTCCTATTAAATTTATAGCAATTAAATACTTTTAATCTTTTCCTTGTGCTTAATTACTTGCTTACTTAAAGCATCAATCGCAGTATCCACAGCCTCTTCAAATGTTTTACACTGCTTTTTAGCAAACAACTCTTGCCCCGGAATATGAATTCGTATCTCGGCAATTTTGTTTGAACTATCGTCTGACTTGTCGATTTTTAAAAACACTTCACTCTGTATGATGTGGTCATAAAAATGCAGGAGTTTATCCATTTTTTCGGTTATAAAATCCAGCAATTTTTTGTCCGCATCGAAGTGGATGGATTGAATTTTAACTTTCATGTTTTTGTTATTAAGTGAATACTAAAATTTGTTACTTGATCAAGTAAAGTTTTATCATGCTTTTGGATGGGCTTGTGAGTGAATATTTTTTAATTTTTTAATCGTATTGTGCGTGTATACTTGGGTTGCCGAAAGACTGGCATGCCCCAGTAATTCCTTAATTGCATTGAGTTCCGCACCATTATTTAACATATTGGTTGCAAAACTGTGACGCAACACATGCGGACTCTTCTTTTTTGCAGTGGTAACGTTGCCTAAATTGCGCTTAACCAAATCGTACACAAATTTAGGATACAATTTTTCACCTTTATTGGTTACAAAGAAATAGGCAGCATTGGGAAAACTCTTTTTAAGCACCATCAAATATTTCTGCAATTGTTCTTTGGTGAAAAAAGATATTGGAATGATGCGCTCCTTATTACGTTTTCCGAGCACTTTAATGGCATTGTTATAAAAATCAAAAGAGTAGTGATTTAAGCTGATGAGTTCGCTTAAGCGGATACCGGTTGCATAAAACAATTCGATAATCATTTTATCACGCATCCCTTCATAACCTTCTTTAAACTCAGTAAAATCGAGCAAACGGTCCATTTTTTCCTGTTCCACATATTCTGGCAGCCTTTTGCTATTTTTTGGGGCTACAATTTTTAACATAGGGTTCAGACTTACTTCGCCTTCGCGTAGTAAAAACTTATAATATGTCTTGAGTGTAGTAATTTTTCGGTTTATGGAACGCGGGCTAATTTCTTGCTCCATCATTTTTACCAACCACGTTCTAATAAAGGTGTGGTTTACTTCTTTAATGTCAGTCAGGTCGTATTCGGCTTTTAAAAAATTGTAAAACTGCGTGAGGTCGTTGCTGTAAGCAGTAACTGTGTGAGGAGAGAATCTTTTCTCGTATTGGAGGTACTCAACAAATCGCGCTTTCACCATAAAAAGAAAAACTTACTTCAGATACCAATAACTGTATCAAAAGTAAGTTTTAAATAATATAAAGCGAAATAATTCTTAAGAATTTTCTTCTGTTTGATGTAATTTTTGAACGTAAACAGCTTTTATTTTTTGCATACGTTTAACAACAGATGGTTTTGTGAACTTTTGACGGTCACGCAATTCTCTAACCATGCCTGTTTTTTCAATCTTCTTTTTAAACTTTTTTAGTGATTTCTCAATAGATTCACCATCTTTAACGGGTACTATAATCATGTTATATTATTTTTCGTTTTTAAATTGGGACTGCAAAATTAACAATTAATCATAATTGAGCAAATTATTTTAATATTTCACGGGCAATCACTATTTTTTGAATTTCGCTGGTTCCTTCCCCAATGGTGCATAATTTTGAATCGCGGTAGTACTTTTCGGCCGGAAAGTCTTTTGTATAGCCATATCCACCAAAAATTTGCACACCATTATTGGCAGCACGCACACACACTTCGCTGGCATAATATTTTGCGTATGCTCCTTCTTTGGTCATTTTTAAACCACGGTTCTTTTTATCGGCTGCTAAAAAGGTAAGTAATTCGGCTGCTTCAATTTCGGTTGCCATATCGGCCAACATAAAGGATACACCTTGAAAATGTGAAATAGGTTTTCCAAACTGCTGACGTTCTTTCGAATATTTTAATGCAGCTTCAAAGGCACCACGAGCAATACCTACAGCAAGCGAAGCAATTGATATCCTACCACCATCCAATACTTTCATGGCTTGTATAAATCCATCCCCTTCTTTACCTAACATTTGGCTCTTGTGCACGCGGCAATCTTCAAAAATAAGTTCTGCTGTTTCGGAAGCTCGCATTCCCAATTTATTTTCCTTTTTACCCGATTTAAAGCCTGGTGTTCCTTTTTCAATAATAAATGCGGTCATGCCATGAGAATCGCCTTTTTCGCCGGTACGGGTTATTACTACCGCAACGTTTCCACTAATGGCATGGGTAATAAAATTTTTTGAACCATTTAAAATATAGTAATCGCCGTCCTTCTTCGCTACCGTGAGCATCCCGCCGGCATCCGAACCGGTTGCGGTTTCGGTTAATCCCCAAGCTCCAATCCATTCGGCTGTGGCAAGCTTTGGCAAATACTTTTTCTTTTGTTCTTCGTTACCAAATTGAAGAATATGACCTGTACACAATGAATTGTGCGCCGCCATCGACAATCCAATAGAGCCACAAATTTTAGATAATTCCACAATGGCAGTAACATATTCGGTATATGAAAATCCTGACCCTCCGTATTCGGTGGGTACTAAAACACCCATCAATCCTAACTCACCGAGTTTCTTAAACACCTCTACCGGAAAAATTTGGGCTTCATCCCATTCCATCATTTTGGGTTTTATATGCTCTTCGCCAAACTTGCGGATCATATCGGCAATCATTAATTGATTTTCACTAAGTGAAAAATTCATTGCTGCGGGCGCTTCAGTTAAAGTGCTCATGGATTTTGGGTTTTAATTTTTTGGGTTATTAATAAGTAACTAAACTAATTATATTAGTTGAATAAGGAGTAATTTTTTTATCCCCATTAAGGAAATCGAGACCAACTAAAAATGCAAATCCGGCCACCGATGCGCCTTGTTTTTGGATTAATTCGGCAGCTGCAGCAGCAGTACCACCAGTGGCGAGCAAATCATCATGCACCAGAACATGCCAACCTTCCTTAATTACATCCAAATGCATTTCCACCTCAGCCGAACCGTACTCCAAATCGTATTTATGCGAAATCGTTTTATAGGGCAACTTACCCTTCTTCCTCACAGGAATAAAAGGTACACCCAACTTATTGGCCAACATCATCCCAAACAAAAAACCTCGGCTTTCCACACCTACAATAGCATTCAATTTAGTATCCGCAAATTTGCGCACAAATTCATCGATGATTTCGGAACACAATCGGGCATCTTCTAAAATTGGTGTAATGTCCTTAAAAATAATTCCTTCAATAGGAAAATCCTTCACATCGCGAATCGCCGCCTTAATTTTATTTACCAACATATTTAATAGATAATGACCTGAATAAGTCGTGCCAATTGCCTCGTAATAAATGATTCGCAAAAGTGCTTAATCCAAAGTCAAATAGGGTGCAATTTTACGGAACAATTCTTCATTTACCAAAACCGCCTGACGGATGTCCTGAAGCTTAGTAAAATCGCCATGTCGGTCGCGGTAAAGGACAATGTTATTGGCAATATTGTAATTTAAGTAAGGATGCTTTTTAAGGTCCGACACATTACAATGGTTGATTGGGATTTTGCGCACCATTGCTGTGTTAAGTGTTAATTGGGGTATAATTTTACTTACTGTTTCGGTGTCAACTCCCCACACTTCATACAATTGTTTGAACGATAAAAAACCACCTAATTTTTCACGGTAATTTAAGATGCGTTTTGCAAAGGCGGAACCAATTCCTTTAATAGCTTTAAGTTCTGCCGTATCGGCCGAATTAAGTTCAACCTGCTGAGGTGTTTCCTGCTTTTGCGCAAATGTTTGCCTTTTATTAAGTGTATCTCCTTTTTGCTTGTCCCAATTAGATTCAAAATTATCACGTTTCTCTTTCTCAGGTAGCTGAATAAAAGGTTCCAATTGCAAATAAAGGCTTTCAGAAATACCATATATTTTTTTAAGGTCCTCCTTTTTAAAAAATTTCCCGCCCTTTTCTTGATAGTGGGTTATGGTGGTGATTTGTTTGGGCGATAATCCCAATTCCTTCCAACTTTCAGGGCTTTGAGTATTCGGATTAAATGGAAACAAGTGCGGCTCAGGCTTTGAATGGGAAATACCCGAATTGAAATTGCCTGAATTCTTTACCTGACTTGATTGTAGAACGGTATCTGAGAAGAGTGCATTCCCTTTATCAGCGGCCTCCAACTCCTTTAAGATGTTATCGAAAGTAACAAAATCAACTTTTTTAGTTGGAATAAGTGCGTTTAGAATGCTTAACGTAAAGAGCAGCGCAAGAATCAGAAATAGCAATACAAGTATACCATTTCGATCCCCTTTATTAAATGTAAAATAATCCTTTAAAAACTGCTTCATTGTGAACCCAAGTAATTGGTTCAAAAGTAAAGCAGGCTTTGCCCTTATAAATTTGAGCGAAGGGTGATTTTAGGATGATTTTTACATCGCATTCAAAATTATAATAAGAAGTAAAATGGAGGTGAAATTCTATTTCTTCCGAAGAAAATAAACCGGAATTCCCAAAAAAACTATTGCTAAACCAAGGCCTGTATTGCGGGTGTCGTAAATCATTAAATCAATGCAGATAGCCAACGTAATAATTATATAAAGAATTGGAACCACAGGATATCCCCATGCTTTGTATGGCCTTGGTGTATTTGGTTCCTTCTTTCGAAGGATAAAAATACCACCAATGGTAAGCATATAAAAAAGCAGCGATGCAAAAGTCGCATAGGTTAGCAAATCGCTGTATTTTCCTGATAAGCACAATAAACATGCCCACACGCATTGCACCACTAATGCAAATGCAGGCACTTGATTTTTATTGAGCTTTTCTGCTTGTTTAAAAAACAATCCATCTTTGCTCATGGCATAAAATAAACGTGCACCGGCTAAAATAATTCCATTGTTACAGCCAAATGTAGATACCATAATTAGCGCTGCCATAAGGTACAAAGCATTGTTGTCAAAAATAATAGATGCAGCAGCTGTTCCCACACGATCATTACTTGCAAATTGAATTCCTTGTGCATAAGCATCAGCACCGGTAGGATCACCATGCAAGGGCAGCAAGGCAAGGTAGGCGACATTTGCCAAGATATAAATTACTGTAACGATTAGCGTTCCTAAAAACAAACTCCGCGGAATATTTTTTTGTGGATCCTTTATTTCCCCTGCTATAAACGTAACATTGTTCCATGCATCGCTGCTAAACAGCGAATTAATTATGGTTGCACCCATGGCACCCATAAGTGCAAATCCTGTTAAAGGCAAAATATGAACTGAGCCATTTTCGACAGTTGTTTTAGAAGCCGCCCACATGTTCGAAAAATTTTGTGCAAGTGTATCGCTCTTAAATCCCCATGCCAATCCCAACACGATTAATGCAAACAAGGCAATAAGTTTGGCTGAAGTAAAAACAAGTTGCACTACTTTACCGCTTTGAATTCCTTGAGCATTAATAAAGGTAAGAAACACAATTAAAGCCATCGCCAATAATTGAGCGTAACTAATTTTAAAGCTTGTAGAAAGGGAGACAAAATCGGCAGTTAAGCCGGGAAAAAACACAGCGGTATACTTTGCAAAAGCCACTGCAACAGCTGCAATTACTCCGGTTTGTATTACTGTAAAAACGGTCCACCCATATAAAAAGGAAGTTAATTTCCCGTAGGCGCGCTGAATGTAAACGTATTGTCCGCCTGCATTGGGCATCATTCCTGCTAATTCGCCATAACTTAAAGCGGCTGTAACTGTTATGAATCCGGTAATCACCCAAAGCAAAAGTAAATAACCGGATGAACCAATATCGCGTGCCATAAAAGTGCTCACAATAAAAATTCCGCTGCCAATCATGGAGCCTGCAACTATGCTCGTTGCATCCAATAAACCAAGACTGCGTTTTAGTTCAGTTTGTTCAGCCATAGCGTTATTTCCCGGGATTATTGAGCTTGCTATTTTTTATGCTGTAGCCAAAATAAATAACAAAGCCAATAGCCAACCAAATAATTAACCGCAACCATGTGTCACCAGGCAATGCAAGCATCATAGCCAAGCAGGATAAAATTCCAAGGATTGGAACCAAGGGCACCAGTGGTGTTTTAAAAGCCCGCGGTAAATCGGGTTGCTTTTTGCGTAATACAATTACTCCAACACATACTAAAACAAAAGCCAGTAATGTTCCAATGCTGGTCATTTCACCTACCACACGAGCAGGCACAAAAGCAGCAAACAAACTCACAAACAACATAAATAATAAATTTGATTTTGCCGGAGTTCCAAATTTAGGATGCACGTTTGAGAATACTTTTGGCAATAGCCCATCTTTCGACATGGAGAAAAAGACACGTGATTGACCTAAGAGCATAACCATAATCACCGAAGAGTAGCCGGCAAGAATGGCAATGATTATTGCTTTATTCAACCAAGGGTAAGCTGGTACGATAACTCCATCGGCACCAGCAGTTCCCATATGGTCGATTGCTACTGCAACCGGAGCAATGCCATCGGCACCTTGAAAACTGGTATAATTTGCAACACCGGTCATAACGTGGGCAAATAAAATATAGAGGATGGTACAAATAAATAAGGATAGCAAAATGCCAATTGGCATATCTCGCTTTGGATTTTTAGCTTCCTGTGCAGCAGTGGATACCGCATCAAATCCAATATAAGCAAAGAAAATTATACCAGCAGCACGCACGATACCACTCCATCCAAAACTTCCAAAATCGCCGGTATTAGCAGGTATATATGGTTGATAATTGGCGGAGTTGATGAAACCCCATCCCAAGGTTATAAAAATTAATACAACGGCCACTTTTAAGGCAACAATAATGTTGTTAACCGCTGCTGATTCTCTTGTTCCTCTTACGAGCAAAAGCGACATTAACACTACGATAAATATAGCCGGAAAATTAATCATTCCATGCACCACCGATCCGTCGGCTAAAGTGGCTGAATCAAAAGGAGACATGCTGAATTGGGCGGGCAAATGAATATCGTAATAACCTAAAAATTTTGTAAAATACCTCGACCAACTTATAGCTACCGTTGCGGCACCAACTGCATACTCTAACACTAAATCCCAACCAATAATCCATGCAATAAACTCTCCCATGGTAGCATAAGAATAGGTGTAAGCACTTCCCGCTACCGGAATCATCGAAGCAAATTCAGCGTAACATAATCCAGCAAAACCGCATGCAACTGCTGCAATAACAAATGAGATGGTTACTGCAGGTCCTGCGTTGTAACCCGCTGCTCCTCCGGTTATGGAAAACAAGCCTGCTCCAATTATTGCGCCTATACCCAAGGCAACCAATGAACGAGCCCCGAGCGTTCTTCGCAATCCACCGTGCTCTTCAGACGATTCAACTTGCAAGGAGCTAATTGTTTTTTTTATCCACAGGTTTGCCATACAGAATGAAATTGTTTTAGGTTAATAATGGGCTAATATAAAAAAAAATTGATTGGATGCTTTTAATCAGTGCAACAACTAGAGCTCAAAGATTACTGACTGATTATAAGAGCTCCCAAGTACAAAAAAATTATATTTGCCATTACATCAAAACTGATTATGACTGCCCTTCTTATTATTGTATTTGTTATTGGTTATTTTTTTATAGTTGTCGAATCCTGGATAAAAATTAACAAGACTGCCACCTCCTTGTTAACCGGGGTGCTTTGTTGGGTGATACTTTCCGGTGTAAAAGGCCCCATGCTTGTCATTCCTGAACTTGGGCACCATTTAAGCAGTCTTTCTGAAATTTTATTTTTTTTACTGGGTGCCATGACCATTGTTGAGTTGGTAGATGCGCATCAAGGCTTTGATGTTATTGTGAGCCGCATCAGTACTACAAAAAAAGTAAGATTGCTTTGGATTGTGAGTTTACTTGCATTTTTTTTATCGGCTATACTCGATAATTTAACCACTGCAATCGTTATGGTTTCTTTGATACGGAAACTAATTCAAGATAAGAACGATAGAATGCTTTTTGCAGGCATGATAATTATTGGTGCTAATGCAGGCGGGGCTTGGTCTCCAATTGGGGATGTTACAACCACAATGCTTTGGATTGGAGGGCAAATTTCAGCACTTAATATTGTGCTTAAACTATTTTTGCCTTCCCTTATTTGTTTGCTTACTCCTCTTATTTACCTCAGCTTTCGGTTAAAAGGTAATGTCCAAACACCTGTGGATATTGAAAATGAAACTAAAAAGAACATTCGACCAATAGAGAAAAATAGTGTTTTCTTTGCAGCCCTTACGCTCTTGTTCTTCGTCCCAGTTTTTAAGCTGCTCACGGGCATGCCACCTTATATGGGAATTTTATTGGGATTGAGTCTGTTATGGATTTTGACCGAAATACTTCACAAATCAAAAAATTCAGAATTTAGGGCTCAATACTCTGTTGCTGCTGCTTTGCAACGAATAGACGTTCCGAGTATTCTATTTTTTTTAGGAATATTACTTGCAATAACAGCACTTGAATCGGCCGGAATATTAGGTCAACTTGCAGTTCAACTCAATACCCTCACGCAAAGTAAAACGATTATTGCTTTAACCATCGGGGTCTTATCAGCAGTGGTGGATAATGTTCCCCTTGTAGCTGCAAGCATGGGAATGTACGACTTTAAAATGGATGATTTTTTCTGGGAATTTATTGCGTATTGTGCTGGAACAGGTGGCAGTATATTAATTATTGGTTCGGCGGCTGGAGTTGCTGCGATGGGTATGGAAAAAATTGAATTTGGTTGGTATCTCAAAAAAATTGGCGGTTTGGCGCTAGCAGGCTATTTAGCAGGCGCAGCAGTTTACCTTATTACATCATACCTTTTTTAATGTATAACTATGAATTTTTTCTCAAAATGCCCTTCATTACTTCGTAAGTAAATATGATAGTTTGAAGCCGGATAATTGCTAACATTTAACTTAAACTGATGCTCCCCTTTGGGCAGTGTTCCTTTCCAAATTTGTTCCACACAAATCCCCTTTTCGTCAAGCACATCGAGCACCGCCAGCGTGTTTGATTTTAAAATTAAATGTATTTGCAGTTCCTTGTCGGCAGGATTGGGTTGCACGTAAATTTCATGCAAGTTAAGCGCATAAGTTTCCTTATCGGTTGGAGTACTTAAGGTAAAATTATTCTTATAGATTTTATTTCCTGAGGCGAGTAAAGTGGACGCATTCAAACGAATAATACGATTTACACTCACTCCAAAATTTACATAGGTCCAACTCAATCCGCCGTTGGTTGTTTTAGCCATTCCTTGCTGATGTTGTTTTCCTAGCCAACCAACACTATCGTTAATAAAACCTACCGAACCAATGTCAAACATTTGTGATAAACCCGTTGAATGTTCTGTCCATGTTGTTCCAAAGTCGGATGTTTTAAAAAAGCTTGCATTCCCAAAATTTTCAACAGCTGCATAACCCACGCCACTTGGCAGCATGTCTATTTTCCAGGAATAGGTAGTATTAAAAGCTGAAATTCCAACTTGCACCCAATTTAATCCCCCATCGTTAGTTTTTAAAATTACAGCCTTTTTATTAGGAGCCAAACCAATTCCGCCAAGAATATAGGTATTCGTGTCGAGCATTTGACATTCCACCAGTCCGGATGCAAAGGCACTCATATCAGTAAGTGCCCATGTTTTACCCCCATTGGATGATTTAATGAATTTTGCAGGTTCGGCATAAACTCCTACACCTATTATTACATTTCCAATATGTGCCAATCCACAAATACCATCGTGTGCAGCTGAAATAGCAGTATCAATTATAAAAAAAGAATTGCCCCCATCGGAGGTTTGATACAAGTGTGCCGGGACAGCGTCGGGCAACGTACCTACAAATCCGAGCGTATCGTTAATAAATTCAATACTTCTGATATAGGCACCCGGTTGAAAAGTGCAAGTTGGCGTCCAGGTATTGCCACCGTCAATTGTTTTATAAATGGTCCCATCTTGCCCGGTCCACCCTACCGTATCGTTAATAAATGACACATCGTCAAAACGACCTAAAGTGCTTGAAGGGCTGCCGGCAACAGCGGTCCAATTGCCTTGCGAAAAACAGCTTGTGGAGATAAGGAGCAGCAGTAAATTCAGTACACTTTTTTTCATTTGGCTTGAAGAAGCATATAAAAATACAAAATTTCAGATCCTTTTTTTCATTAAACGGGCTTGCATCATTGGAATTAAGTCACAATAAAGATTCCGAAGTTGATCATGTATGCTTTTGCATTCCACTTGCAAGGAAGCAGATAGTTCCTTCCTTTGCTCGATACAGTTGATTAATGCGGCAATCATTTTAAAAAAGTGGCGGTAATTCTTGTGTAATTCTTCCGATTTTTGATTGATAATGTATTTCGTGTTTCGCAAGGAAAGTTGTTTTGCAAAATCAAAATCGCCTTGAAAGAAAAAATAAATATTTTCCAAAGCCCGCAATTGAATCTCGAAAGGAAGGTAAAACGATTTTTCATTAATCTCCATCCCCAGTTGAATATACTGAAGTGCTTTTTTAAACTCACCAATACTTAAATACAATTTTGCATAAGTAAGCGCTCCTCTTGTAGCATAAATATCGTTCTTTTTATGTATGCAATCATCAAAATAAGTTGCCGCCAATTCTTCCGCTTTTTCGTATTTTTTTAAAAGTATGGCACTGATCGCATACTGTTCGCAGTGATAATAAAATCCATACATGGCCTGATCAATGCCTTCCTTAAAAACTTCCTGATATAAATCGAAAGCAGCTTGCTCATTGTTAAAACCCAATAAAGCATCTGCGTAAAGCAAGCGCAAAAATTGATGAATATTAATGGGAAAAAACTCCGCAATCTTATCCTTCAACTGTATTGCCTTTTCCAAGTAGCTAAGCGACAAGACAGCATCCTTCCGATAATATTTATAAAAATTACAAAGTGTTCGGTACAAATAATAGCGTGCTAAAAAATGTTCGCTACTTGTCAACTCATTTTCCATTTTTAAGAGATCCGCTTCGCTATACCCAAATTTTTTAGCCGGGTTTTTACTGGCAGCATATCTATTGCAATCGGCAAAAAGCAAATGAAAAGTAACATATTTATCGTCCGATAGGCTTCGTTTTTCTAGCGCTCCTAGATAAGCATTACCTACCTCTTTTGTGAGTCTATCATCATAAAATTTGTACGGTAAATCAATCAACATGCGAAACAGATTTAAATAATATGGACTCGCGTGTTTGCCTTTTAATTGATCCTTGATTTCATTTTTGAGAATTGGATAAAGCTCTTTTCTACGCAGCCATAATAATAATTCATAGGATCCTTGTGGGACAAAATGAGCATATAATTTATCCAGAAGTATGGAATTAATTTTATAATAATGACTTTGTGTGATTTGCAATTGGGAACAGATTTCCTCCGGACTTGGAATTTCATCGCAGGTGTATCGAAGTAAGGCATTTAAAACTTCACGCTCCTTGCCAATTAACCTCAGTTTATTGAGTTGTAAAAGCTCCTCTTCATTTAACGCGGTAAGCAAACCATGTAGCCAACTCATACTTGATTTTAGTAAGATAATTTAATTTTAGGCAAAAGTAATTTCTTTTGGCTTAATTTACTCACATTTCTTCAAAAGCCTTTAAATTAAGGAAACAACGACAGAAGTTTATCCGGAAATGGGAGAAAAAACAGTGTTCTTATTTGAATTTTTAAATTTAAGGGAACAATCGTATATTCGCAGCCCAAATTAAAAATTTATATATATATAAAGCGTATGACAGTTTTAGGTAAAATCAGACAGCGATCAGGTTTGTTGGTAACAGTAATTGCTATTGCATTATTAATATTTATTCTTGAACAAGCCTTGGAATCAAAGAATTCCTTCTTTTCAGGCGATCAAAAAAGAGTGGGTGAAGTGAATGGAAAAAATATTTCCATTGACGATTATCAAGCCCAACTTGACCAAGCTATTGAAAGTCAAAAAGAAAGAGATAAAAAAACTACTGTCGACGACAATACAATGGAGTCGCTGCGTGGACAGGTTTGGAACCAATTGGTGTACCAATACACCATGGAACCTGAGTACAAAGAATTAGGAGTAACAGTAAGTGTAGACGAATTAGATGATATGGTTCGTGGTAAAAACCCGCATGCATCCGTAAAACAAGCGTTTACAGATCCTAAAAGTGGTCAGTTTGATCCAGCTTCTGTTACTAATTTCCTAAAAAACATGGATAAGGATGAAACCGGTGCTACAAAGCTTCGTTGGTTAAATTTTGAAGACGCAGTTAAAAAAGAACGTATTGCTGCTAAGTTCAATAACCTAATTAAAGGTGGGCTTTATGTTACAAAAAGCCAAGCTAAACAAGCATACATCGATAACGAGCAAAAGGTGAAATTTTCTTATGTATTGCAACGTTACAGTAACGTGCAGGATTCAGCTGTTAAAGTAAGCGACGAAGAAATCCAGAAACAATACAATGAAAACAAGAATAAATATAAGCAAGCAGAAACAATGCGTTCAATTAGTTACCTCACTTTTGATGTAACTGCTTCTCCAAGCGATGTGCAAGCTACACAAGAGCAAATGAACAGAGTAGCAGCCGACTTTAAAACTGCTGCAGTTGATTCCGATTTTGTGAATGCCAATTCTGATAACAAATATGTTGCGAGTTTTTACAATAAAGGTATGATGGATCCTTTTACAGACTCATTGCTTTTAAATGCTGCTAGCGGATTTGTATATGGTCCGGTTTCCATGGGTAATTCAATTAAAATTTACAAAGTAACCGGAATTAAAATGGTTCCTGATTCTGTTAAGGCACGCCATATTTTAGTTAAGATAAACAACGGAAACACCGCAGCAGCAAAAGCTAAAGCCGATAGCTTGAAAGGACTTTTAAAGACCAAAAAATTTGATGAATTGGCCAAAACAAATTCTGAAGACCCTGGTTCTGCTATTAAAGGTGGTGATTTAGGATGGTTTAGAGATGGAATGATGGTTAAACCATTTAACGATGCTTGTTTCAACGGTAAAGTGGGTGATATAGTGGTTGTTGAATCTCAGTTTGGTATTCACCTCATTGAAGTAACCGGAAGAGGCATAGAAAAGCGAAAAGTGGAAATTGCAACAATTGATCGCTCTGTAGAACCAAGCTCTCAAACCTTTCAAGCCATATATGGAAAAGCAAGCGAATTTGCAGGTAAAAATACTTCTGCTCAATTATTTGATTCAGCAATTGTTAAACAAGGACTTAATAAAAGAATTGCTGACAATATCCGAGAAACTGACCGCAATTTAGCAGGCTTAGAAAATGCGCGTGAATTAGTACGTTGGGCATACTCAGCTAAAAAAGGAGATATTTCAAAAGTATTTGAATTGAGTAACAAATATGTAATTGCTCAATTAACCGAAATTAAAGATAAAGGTATCCTACCTTTAGATGCCGTTAAAGCACAAGTAGAAACCGAAGCGAAGAAAGAAAAGAAAGCACAACAATTCAGTTCATCTTTTAAAGCTGCAATGGCAGGTGTAACATCACTTGATCAATTGGCACCAAAAGTAAAATCAACTGCCGAAAAAGTGGAGAATCAAACTTTCGCAAATTCAAGTGTGATGGGCGTGGGAAGAGAAGGTGCTGTGGTTGGTAATGTATTTGCCATGAAGGTTAATAAAATTTCAGAACCTATTAAAGGGGATGCCGGAGTATTCGTGGTTCAAGTTACGGAGATTACACCACCTGCTGCAACCAAAGATTATAAAGCAAATCAAACACAAGTTCAAGGTGCATTAAAGCAACGCGTAGATTACGAATTGTTTGAAGCATTAAAAGATAAGGCCGATGTGCAAGATAATCGTGCTAAATTCTATTAAGAATCGGCAACTTAAAGCATAAAAAAACCCTGAGCAAATCGCTCAGGGTTTTTTCTTTTATAACCTTGTTTTAATAATAACGCAAACGCATTACACCTGATAATTGTTTCGCAAGACGCATTACTTGACGGGTATATCCATACTCATTATCATACCATACATACAACACAATGTTCTTACCATCTTTTGATACAATTGTTGCCGGGCTATCAAAAATAGAGGAACAAGGATTACCAACTAAATCAGAAGATACTAATTCATTGCTGAAAGAATATTGAATCTGCTCTACTAATTCGCCTTTTAAAGCAGCATCTTTCATAATGGAATTCACCTCATCTTTACCTGCCAGTTTTTTAATGGTTAAACTCAAAATGGCTAATGAAACATTCGGGGTGGGGACTCTTACTGCATTTCCGGTTAGTTTTCCGGCTAAATGCGGCAATACTTTGGCAACCGCTTTATCTGCTCCCGTTTCGGTAATTA
Organism: Bacteroidota bacterium; assembly: GCA_016721765.1. Taxonomy (NCBI): domain Bacteria; kingdom Pseudomonadati; phylum Bacteroidota; species Bacteroidota bacterium. The sequence goes on along the minus strand of JADKHO010000001.1, from coordinate 2,074,627 downwards.
CCAGGTTTAATGCAGCAGATCTGCCACGACGGTATTTAGCATGGTAATTATCCAATAAGTTTTGATCGTTTGTATAGGAGTGAATGGTTTCGATGTGGCCACGTTCAATGCCTAAACTTTCTTCTATTACTTTTAAAACCGGAACAATTGCATTGGTTGTACAAGATGCCGCCGAAAATACAGTTTCTTTACTGTCGTATGCTTCGTGATTTACTCCAAAAACAATATTAGGAATATCCCCCTTACCAGGGGCTGTCAACAATACTTGGGCAACACCTTTCGCTTTTAAGTGCTTACTTAAGCCTTCACGATCGCGCGCAACACCTGTGTTATCAATTAAAAGTGCATTATCAATTCCGTATGATGAATAATCAATATCCTCCGGATTTTTTCCGCTTAGCATCAATACGCTGTGTCCATTAATTACAATGGCCTTATTTACCAAATCCTCCACAACGGTTCCCGGAAAAGGACCATGCACCGAATCTGTTCGCAACAAATCAGCACGTTTACTAATATCCTCATCGCTGCTGCTGCGCGTTACAATGGCACGTAAGCGGAGTTGTTCTCCTTTTCCTGCTTGCGTTACCAGTTCGCGGGCTGCTAATCTTCCTATTCTACCAAATCCGTATAGAATTACATCTTTTGGTTTAATGGTCTTTTTTTCAGAACCTAAAAATCCGGCTAATTTATCTTCGATAAAATGTGTAGCACTGATGCCCATTTTCTTTTCTACCAACCATTCAGCGCCCAATCGTCCAATATCAATTCGCGACGGAGCGATGTTGCGTAATTTTGCGATTTCTTTCGCAAGCAAGAGTGTGTCCTGAACGTTTATGGGTTGTTTGATAATGTTTAAAGCATACAAATGCAAATTCAGAATCTCGCTTGCACTTCTATCTACTAATTGATTTCGGAAAATAATTAGTTCAACAGATTTGTCAAACCATAAATTCCCAATTACATTAATTAATTCTACGGCTGCTTTTTCGCTCTCAATCCACACGTTAAGCTTACTTTCGTAGTCGTTTTTGGCTTCGGCTGTTTTCATTATTTTTAATTTTTTTAAGGTTGGAAAAGGAATTAGGCTTTTTTGATTTTAAACGGATAAACCGATTAAAAACTGCGACAAAATTATTTAAATTTTTGAGATAGATAAATCCCCTCCATATCCTTAACGGGATTATGATTTCACCAAAATAGAATAAATGGGCTACTAAGTCCTTAGCTGCAGCATTCCCCCATCCACATGTAACACTTGGCCACTGATCCAACTTGCTTTTTCGCCACTTAAAAACTCGGCCATGTTAGCTATGTCTGCAACTGTTCCGATCCTTTTCAGGGGATGTCGTTGTGCGTTGGCATGTATCTTTTCATCCGTATTTAATAATCCGGCCGCCAAGGGAGTATTCGTTAACGATGGAGCGATGCAATTTACCCGAATGCCCGGTGAAAGCTCGGCAGCCAAAGCTCTGGTTAATCCTTCCAATGCAGCTTTTGAAGTGGAAACCAAGGAGTGAAAATTTAGACCCAGTTGAGCCGCTACACTTGAAAACAATAAAATAGAAGACCCTTCCACCTTTTTCAATTTAGGCAAAACGGCTTGAATTACCTTAATTGCACCTATAACTTGCAGGTTAAAATCTGCGTCAAACTCCGAAGGTTTAATCCTATGAAAAGGCTTTAGTACAATTGTTCCCGGACAATAAACGAGACCATGCAACTCATCAGGCAAAAAACTAAGCTCTACTGCTTCATCCAAACAATTTAAAGGATGATAGGAAAGGTTGTGTGTTTCCTCAGAAGGCTCATGGCTATTATACGTGCCATACACCCGGTTATTTTTTTCGCACAGCTGCAAAGCCAATTGTCTGCCAATTCCGGAAGATGCTCCAATAATTAAGTAGTTTTTCATAGGGTGATAACAGCTTTCACTTGGGATTGTTTTGTAACGTAAATCAAAATAATAATCGTAATGCTGCTTTACTTTTCAACTAATATCTTCTATTACAACTCGCTGCACAATTTCCCTTTTTTGTTTGTATTATAATAAATAACTTGCTGCATCTAAAAACAGCATGACAGACAAGGAAAGCTTTGAAAAATTAATGCTCAAAAATTTTGTACATGAGCCTACAATTGGTCAAAGTAAACTCATTAAGCAACTTACGGCATTTGCTTTTTCTGAAAAAGAAAATTGCGTTTTTTTGCTAAAGGGTTATGCCGGTACAGGTAAAACCAGTATTGTAGGAGCATTGGTAAAAACGCTGCCTACATATAAAATTAACTATTTGTTGCTGGCTCCAACCGGGAGAGCAGCAAAAGTCTTAAGTAACTATTCCCGCAAACCTGCTTTTACCATCCATAAAAAAATATATACGCCTAAAGCGGATAAGGATACCGGAGGGCCCAAATTTGTTTTACAAGCCAATAAGTATGAAAATACTATTTTTATAATTGACGAAGCGTCCATGATTGGCGATGGCAGTTCAGCGCAAGATGCCCCCATTGCCGGAAGCAGAAACCTCCTGGATGATTTAATGCAATTTAGCATGCAGGGAAAAAATTGCAAATTGCTTTTCATTGGGGATACGGCTCAACTTCCTCCAGTTGGTTTGGATCAAAGCCCTGCTTTGAGTTTAGACTACCTTAAAACGACTTTTCCTCTCACCATTCATTCATTAGAATTGACTGAAGTAATGCGGCAAGCGGAAGAATCGGGAATTTTGAGTAATGCTACCGCCTTACGCTATGCTATTAAAATGCAACGCGAAGAAATACCGAAATTTAGTTTGGAAGGCTTTTCTGATATTCATCTAGTGCACGGTAACGACTTAATGGAAGCATTGGGCGACTCCTTTCGAAAATATGGAGAAGAAGGCACAATGGTGATTTGTCGCTCCAATAAGCGCGCTAACGCTTACAACCAGCAAATTAGAAATCAAATTTTATGGCGCGAAACAGAATTGGCAGAAGGTGATTTACTTATGGTGGTTAAGAATAACTATTACTGGTTACCGGAAGAATCGAAAGCCGATTTTATTGCTAATGGCGATATTTTAGAACTAAAAAAAATAAAACGATTTACGGATAAACATGGTTTTCGATTTGCAGATGTTACTGTAAAAATGCTCGACTATACTGACGATGAAGAGTTTGATTGCAAATTAATTTTAAACACCATTAGCTCCGAATCTCCTGCTTTAACTTTTACCGAAAACAACAAATTATATCAGTCGGTAGCTGCTGAATACATGAATGAACCCCATAAAGGAAAACGCTTTTTAAAAACAAAAAATGACCCTTTTTTTAATGCCCTTCAGGTAAAGTTTGCTTATGCAGTTACCTGTCATAAAGCACAAGGAGGCCAATGGCCCAGCGTTTTTGTGGAACAAGGCTACCTTACCGAAGAGATGGTTAATACAGAATTTTTACGTTGGCTGTATACTGCAATTACACGCGCTTCTTCAAATTTATACCTGCTCAATTTTAATGCTGAATTCATTAAAGAAAGTTAACTTTACGGAGTGCGCTCACAACACTAAATTGCACACTTAACTAATGAAAATCAATACACCCTCAATGTCAAAAAATAAAATTACCGAAACCGGTTACCGCGCTCCAAAGAAGTTTAGTAAAGAAAAAACCAAAAGAGAGCTAGAGCTGTTAAAAATAAAATTGGGGGATTTGCAAAATTTGCTGTTTGCAGAAGGCAAACACAGTGCGCTAATTGTGATACAAGGAATGGACGCATCCGGTAAAGACGGAGCAGTGAAAAATGTTTTTGAAGCAGTAAATCCAATGGGCTGTAGGGTGATAGCATTTAAAAAACCCAGTGAGCTGGAAATGAAGCATGATTTTCTTTGGAGAATACATCAAAATGTTCCTGAAAAGGGCATGATTCATATTTTTAATCGTTCACATTACGAAGACGTCTTAATACAGCGGGTGCACAAATGGGTAGATGAAAAAACCATTCGTCAGCGCTTTGAGCACATCAACAATTTCGAAAAATTAATAGTGGAAAGTGGAACGGTTATTTTAAAGTTCTATTTGAATGTTTCTAAAGAGGAACAATTGGGTCGCTTAAAAGAACGCATGAGTGATCCTACAAAAATGTGGAAACACAATGCAAATGACATTAAGGAACGTGAACTTTGGGAGGATTACCAGAATGCCTACGAAGATGTATTTGAAAACTGCTCAAAAAATGCGCCTTGGACAATTGTTCCAAGTGATCAAAATTGGTATAAGGAATATGTGATGGCGAAACAAATAGTAGAAAAACTAGAATCCCTAAAAATGAAATATCCTCCCCTAAGTTCGGTGGCGGTAAAATAATTTTACATGGATTCTCTTATCGGATTGGTAGCATGCGGTGGGAAAAGCACCCGAATGGAGCAAGATAAGAGCTTGCTCAATTACCAAGGTGTCGAGCAACGCTATCATTGTTATAATTTACTCGCATTAGTTTGCAAGGAAGTATATCTCTCCTGTTCAAAACTGCAATCCGAATCAATTGTTGAAAAATACCAATACATTTCAGATGCCGAAGAATTTTCTAACATTGGTCCAATGGCAGCACTGTTAAGTGCGGCAAAAAGAAATCCTAATGCTTCCTTTCTTTTATTAGGATGTGATTATCCATTAATAGCGGCTGAAGATATACAACATCTTTTCGTAAACAGAAGTATGCACCATACTGCATCAAGCATTTATAATTTTGAAACAGGATTGTATGAGCCATTAATTGCGCTTTACGAAAAGAAGTCAATACCTTTACTTTATAATTCATTTCAAAATAAAAATTACTCACTTCAACACTTTTTAAGTGAAACAAGTGCTTTTAAACTTGCTCCTAAAAATCCTGCACATATTGTTAGTGTTGATACTCCTGAGCAAGCAAAAAAAATTAAATTTACAGGTAAATTATAATTTGCATGTCAATTAGCCCTACAACCAAGGTTTTCATTCGTAAGATTGATTCAAAAAAAGCAATAGAAATGGAAGATGTTCTTGCAGTTGAAGAACCCCTTGAAATTCGATTAGCGTATGGACCGTTAAACGCGCGAATTCAAAAAAGCATTTCGGTTACCATGCGTACACCGGGCAATGATGTAGAACTTGGACTTGGATTTTTGTTTACTGAAGGTGTAATAAAATCCGGTTCCGAAATTAAGAATACTAAACACCTTGATTTTGAAAAGAATTTAATTCTTTTTGAATGCCATGAAAATAGTTCACCCTCCATCGCAAAATTAGAACGGAATTTTTATACTACTTCCAGCTGTGGCGTTTGCGGAAAATCCTCTATTGATGCAATTCGAATTGTATGTGAACCAATTATCGAAATTGAAAATATCCAAGTAAGCATGGATACCATTGTAAAACTCCCGGAGCAGTTGCGCGAACAACAATCCATTTTTGAAAGCACCGGTGGATTGCATGCTTCTGCATTATTTGATTTGGATGGAAAATTTGTGGCCTTAAGAGAGGATGTTGGCAGGCATAACGCCCTTGACAAATTAATCGGATTTGCACTTGCTTCAAACTTACTACACTTACAAAATCATATTCTAGTGCTAAGCGGGAGAGCAAGTTTTGAGCTGATTCAAAAAGCTGCAATGGCCAATATAAAAGTAATTGCTGCGGTTGGTGCTCCTTCGAGTCTAGCGGTGCAATTGGCACAAGAATTTGGTATTACCTTAATAGGTTTTTTAAGAGGGGAGCGATTCAATATTTACTCCAATAAACAACGCATAAAAATTTAATATATGGAAACAGTGCTTCCCTTTGAACTATTGGCCAAATGCGCAGTTCTAGCCTTTTTCGCCATTTTATTTCTTCAATCTTCTTTAGATAAAATTTATAATCGCAAAGAAAATAGCATCTACCTTACAGCTGTATTCGAGAAAAGTTTTTTAAATAATTCAGTTACCATTCTCTTACCGCTAATTTCATTACTAGAATTCATAGCCGGTTTTAGTTCCCTACTTGGGGCATTTCTTATTTGGATAGGTATTTCATGGGTTGGGCAACTAGCTATTTTATTTTCAACGCTAGCTTTATTGTGCCTCTTTTTTGGACAACGTATCGCTAAAGATTATGCTGGCGCAGCAAGTCTTGCAGCATATTTTGCGGTTGCTTTGGTAGGATTTATTTTACTTCTTTAACCTGCATTCCTTTAACAGCAATACCCCGGCTCAGTTGTAAAGCATGTTGCAGGTGCTGATTGCTGTAAAAATTCGAATCCACACTTATCTCAGCCGAATAAAGCATCCCACTCGGTGGCAATGAATCGAGCAGCAGTGGTGCTCCATTTTGCATTGATCTATTTTTTAAAATTTCCATTCGAGCATCATACAATTCAGCATATTTGCTGGTTACACGGTATTGGTTAATAATGATTGTGAGCAATAACACAAGCATTATCCATACTGAAAAGCGGCTAAGAAATTCTACTTTTCTTGATGCAAAAACAACCTCCTTTCCGGCAGCATAAAATAACAGCGCTGTTGCAAAACAAAGCACAAAACTAAATTGTTCTAATGCCCTAACCGGCGGTGTTTCGTTTAAAACCATAGTGGATGGTAAAATCAAAATAAACAGCAATACAGCTGTTGCAAAAAATACAAACTTGATTTTTTTGACGAACTCAAGCAATGAAATAAGCTCCTCTCCTCTTTGCTTGAAACCTAAATAAAACCATGGAAAACTAAATAAGATTAAATAAACAAACTGATTCTTGAAGGTTAAAAAACCAACTTTTACAAAGGCTTTAAAAGGAGCTAATAACTGCGAACCAACTGTGGGATGAGGAAGCATCGACAAGCGAATACTATTACCAGGGGCCAATGCAGTAATGGTAAAGGCTACAGATAACAACAGCAAAGCTAGTCCCAATTTTATCCGATGATTTGTTTTAACCAACATGCGCAGCTTGGGATGTCCGGAAAAACTTAAAGTAAAAACAAACAGTAAAGCGAGTATTCCCATAACAGCAAACGATTCACTGGAACCACCTATGAATAATGGGAAAACAATCAAGATAAAAATACTACTTAAACTTACCTTCGATTTTGACAGTTCTGTAATTAAGAAAATTAGCGCTCCCAAGCTCAGCAAATAGGAACATACAGAGGTGTACCAAAACCAGGTTTCAGCAATTCCAAAATTCACGAAAAAAAAAGCACATAGAAGCAATACGCTATGCAAAACAATTTCATTTCGCTTCATCTTCATTCCAACTAGTTCATTTGTACGATGAATTAAATTACCAATTGCCAAACCGATGAACGACACTGTTAGAACTCCAAAAACCAGCAAAAAATAAGGAGTATTAGCATACTGCAACGCGCCACAAGTTAAGCTATATGCCATCCAGCGTCCGCTAAATGTGGCATAACAATATTTAACGCAGGCAAGTGTTCCCAGTTGTTGTTGCGCAAACAAAAAATAAAAATCATCTGCCGCAAGGCGATTAAAAAAACAAAGTAGCAGAACTAAAAAAAGAAATAAAATCGCTGTCAACCAAAGTAAACCCTGATGAGAAAAGAAAGGATATTTTTTTTCTTGTATCAATTCAACAGTCCTTATAATTTTAATGCTAGCTGAATGGCGATTGTTCGAGGAGCCTCTATTTTTAAAGGTCTCAGGCTATATTCCAAGTTAAATAAATTAGTTGCCACGCAAGCAATCCGCAAATATTTTGTTGCTTGTACTGCCACACGAGCATCAAATAATTGTGTTTCGTTGTGGTGTTTTTGACGGTATTTTTTTATTCCTGTTGGAAGTAAATAGGGTTCATCCAAATCATAAAATGTTTTATCAATATTCTTCATAAAGCTGTAATATCGCCAACTTCCTCCTATTGAAAATAATTTGTAGGTGAGTTCAATATCCAATTTTGCTAGGTGCTGAAAGCGGTATTTCAAAATAGTGGAATTTGTATCTGTACTCGTATTCGCAAAGGTTAGCAGCGTTTGTGTAAAGCCTTCCGCCGGTCGATCTTTTGCAAAAACATAGGCAGTATCTAATGCTTCCGGCTTGGTGTAAGTATAGCCACCTAAAATACTTAATGACCAGTTTTTAGATAATTTACCTTCCGCCCCAAGCGAAACTTCCACACCACGAACTCTTGTATTTCCGGTATTCACAAACTTAAATCCGGCCGAATCCGGACTCCATTTTGCATAAATATATTCAATGGTATTTCTATACTCCTGCCAAAAAGCAGCAACATCAATGAATCCTTTAAAATTTCGGATTTTAAATCCCTGTTTTAAGCCCACTTCTTGATTGGTGGATGTTTCGGGAACCAAAGAATCATTTGGAAAAATAGTTATTCCCCCGGCACTGGTTAGTATAAACTTTTCGGTAATGGTTGGGAAGCGATATCCCTGTCCGTATGAGTAGCGCAGAAAGGTTCCTTCCGATAATTTAATATTCATCCCTGAACGAAATATGGGTTGAACCACTGTTTCCTGAGCGTTGATTTTAAAATATTCTCCTCTAACTCCTAGCGAGAGATTTAACACATTCCAAATTTTTTTATCCAATTGTGAGTACACTGAATAATTTTGAAGTGTATTGTTGGCGGAGCCACTTGCAGCATATAACGCGGCATGTGAATACGTTTTATTAAGCACAATACCCCCGGTAACATTTAAATTAGCCAGCACAGGAAATTGTTTATGAAACTGATATTCATAATAAGTTACTGTGCTCTCATTCGACTGATTGTTGCTGTTTTGATTGTTGGTGTAGAAATAACGCCCTTTTAAATCGTGTTTAAATCCATTTTTGGAAGTGTAGGAAACAAATGGATCAACATATAAAATACTTCTATCGCTAATGGTCATCGTTCCCGGAAAAGCACGATAAATGCCGGAAGTATCATCATTCCAAACAAGCGAAAAATTGGAATGCGACAACATAAAATTTCCATTAACACCTATAGCTAAGCCACTTATTTTGGATGGCCGATAACGAAAATTAAAATTAAATCTTCCATTGCGTTCTGCTACATCGCTGTTGGTAATAGTATCCGCCTTTATTGGTAAGTAAGGATGTGGGAGTGGCGGGCCGATAAATCCATGATCGTAAGATGCCATTCCACCCAACACGAGATCTATTTTTCCAAATTTTTGCGCGTGTAAAAAATTAAATCCTGAAAAGTTATTCATTCCTTTCCACCATTTTGCGGAATCATTTTTAGGGGAACTGTAAAGCCCTGAATACAAGTTTACTTTTGTAATTGGTTTATCCTTAGGATATGCAGTACGAATATTAATTGTACCGCTCAAAGCGGATGAACCATAACATACTGAAGATGCGCCTTTAATTATTTCAACTTGCTCAATGTTTTCGGTGGGGATAAAATTCCATTCTGTTCGTCCGGCATCACCCGCCATTACAGGAATCCCATCGATTAAAGTTGCTACCCTACTTCCCACTCCAAAACTAAACCCGCTTCCTCCTCTTATTTGCGGCTCACCATCTAATATATTCAACCCTGGAGTTTGTTCTAAAGCAGTTTTAATGTTTACGGTATTTCTGTGTTCAATTAAGGTAGGCTTCAATACCTCCATCGACACAGTAATCTCTTCCAATTTTTGTTCAAATTTTCCGGCCGAAACAACTACTGTTTGCAACTGCTGTTCTGAACTTTTTAACAAAACATCATGATTAAGTGCCACACTACTATCGGCATTCACCCAAAAAGTATCGGCTTGCATACTGATAAATGTGCAAACTATACGCTGTTTCCCAACAGGAACAAGCAAGGTATATTTTCCGTTAGCATCGGTAATCGTTGCAATGCTTTTATCGGATAACAAATAAAGCGTTGCTCCAACAAGTTCCTCTTTGTTTTCACCATTACGTACAATACCCTGTATAATTGAGCTAGACTGTGCAAACGAAACAATAACTGAGAATAAAACTAGGCTCGTTAAACTAACTGCAAATCGCATATCCTTTCACTAATTTTCTTAAAAAAATCGCAGAGGAATTAACGTGCAATAACTAGTTTTCCCCGCTGTTCAATACTTCCGTCGGAGTTTAAAGCGGTATAAAAATAAAGTCCTGAGGAAAGTTGATTCAAATCAATTTTGTTCTTTCCAAATTCTAATTCTGCTTGAATTACCTGATTTCCCAAAGCATCAAACAATACAAAATGGAGGTTTCTTTTGGAACTTGAAATCGTTAAATTTTGAGCAGCCGGATTAGGTGAAATGCTAATCACCTCTTCGTTAAGTTCATGCACTCCGGCACCGGTATTGGTAATTAATTCCAAATCATCAATAAACAGTGTACTGTTTACCTGTGCTGTAAATCCAGCACTTGAAGATAAAATCCAAATAGATTTATCGACAGGATTGGCAGAACGATAAACGATGGGTAAAGAAAATCGTGTGTAGGTTCCAACAGTAGATGCTGGAGTCAAAAATCGCACATATCCAATTGTATCGGGAGTTGAAGCAGATCCCAACAATTGAAACTCCACAAAACCATTGTCACCACCCACCGAAGTATATTTATACCAACCCGCAATACTATCCGGTCTACCGGTATAAGCCACCCCTCCGCTAACCCCTGGAGGAGCAATACTAATGGTTCCGGTGGTTGCCAAGCCGTTTGCATTTTGACCAAATACCGATTTCGTAATTAATTTTATTGCCGCATTTCCGGAATGCACATCGGCACCACTTGCCTTTAAACAAGTAAGTACACCAACTATAGAAGTGTTGGGATTTAAGGTATTCCAATTATCGGGATCCATACGAGTACCCACTTGCGTCCAATTTTCGAAGCCCGGATTGGGCAGCACATTTTGCGCTGTTGAAGTAAATAAGGTAGTAAGTGTGCAAAGAAGTGTAAAGATTATTTTCATCGATTGCTTTTTGGTTCTCACAAACCTAATATTTATCTCCGAAAAAGAAAAGTTTATTGCTTAATGAAAGTGACGTGATTCACTTTATCCTGATTCACAATTTTTAAACAATAAACACCGGGTATTAAATTATCGATGTTTATTTGGTTCTTTGTAAATACAGGATTTTGAATAAAAATTGTGCTGTATACCTTTTCACCTGCGGTATTAAAAATAGTCAATTCCAATTTATTTTTTAAATTTTTTGTATCCAGGATGAGCTGTTTATCTGCAGGATTGGGATACATTTTAAAATTTTGTTCACTTAATAAGGAATAAACGGAAGCAATTAAGTTTGAATTTCCGGGTGTGGATGGGCCTTGCACAACTATAGGTTTAATGCCATCGGGATAGCAACCAACACTTTGATCATTCGCCAAAAGCCCAAATGACAAGGAATCCAAAATACGGTAATTTACTCCATTGAATTCGCTTAGTGCAATTTTTTCGCCTGAACCGCTAAGCTTAAAATTTGCATGATTGGCTCCCTGACTTCCATCTTCATCCGCCCAGCAAAGTAAAAATCCATTCGCCGCGAGTGTGCTATTTCCAACATTCCATTTTCCCAATCGGGTAAAATCATCTGATACAAAAATTCTGTTCATATCTGCAACAGCTCCGGCATTGTATAGCTCAAACCAATCGTCGTATTCCCCAAAATTATCAGCGAGTGTGCTTATATTTTTTGTCATCAATTCATTGATAAACAACTGAGGCTTGGGTGCAACAACTATTGATAAAAACCCCAATCGAGGTTCTCTTCCCTTAACAGCAAATACATCGCTATTGCTAAGATAGTAATACAAAGTATCTCCTAAATTTGCTCCCGAAATTCCTGCACCAAAAATACCATCGCCTAATGCATCATCCCTATGCTGACTGTCATCCGCCATTAAAACAGAATCAAGCATACCGGAAGTATTTATTTTATAATGCAAATACACATTCGCTATTGGATTTTCATCCTCTACCCATGATTTTATATAAATACTATCTCCAGCGTAGGGTGCAAATGGGTTATGACGTGTTTCACTAAAAATCGGGGCCACATTATTTAACACTAATTGAGCAGTTGCATTTGAATTTCGCGTACTAATAAAATCCTGAATTCCGTATGGCGCATGCCCTCCCAAGGGCTGTGTGTAAGCATCCAGAAAATCATTAAAACTATAGCCATAATCTGCACTGTGGTAGGTGTCATTAATCACATAAGTGCTAATTAAATCCTTTAAACTATCACTCAATGCTACCATCGCCGAAGTGGACGCATAAGACGCCAGCATCTTTTTCATAAAAAAAGAAAATCGATTGCGGTAATCGGCTTTTGCTAATAATTTTGTTACCAAAGGACGATTCGCAGTATCCAGTGACCAGGAATAAATACTTCGGGTTCCCCAATTTTTATTCAACCAATCAATTCCATAGGTATTATCCACATCATAAGTGATGTAGTCCATTTTACCGGTTTCGGGATTATGGTAGAGGTAATAATTATTGTTATTTCCACCGTAATTATCCCAATTTCCGGTCAAGATATCAAAGGCATAGGCGCGTAAAAAAGCATTTACATTGAACAACTTTTCTAAATTATTTTGATAATTAGGACCATTAGGAGCATGCAAAGCGGTGATAAAATCTTTTAAATCGGTATAGTCATCAGCGCTGGTATTTGTTTTTAAATCGTACACGCGGGCAGCACTTCCTCCAAGCTTATAGTTGTTCGGGTTTGCACCCAGATAAGCTAAGTTGGCGGGATATAAACACTTGTAAAAATTACCTGAATTGTTGAGATAACGCGATTGCAAAAAATTTTCATCGTTGTGCTCTACATTAATATATAATCCAAAATAGTTTCCATTAATATACACCTCCACGTGATTTGCACGTGAATAGGGCATGCGCAAGCGAACAGCTGTTTCCCAAAACAGTTTGGAACGCACAATTGCCGGGTCGTTGTGCTCGCCATTCAAATTCATTTTTTCTACCCCATAAAATTTTTGTCCGGGTATAAATGCATTAAACGAAACCTTAAAAGATTTTTTTCCTGCAGTGCGGGATGTATTTCCGCGCAAGCGAAAACCTACGTTGCTCACTGAAACACTTCCACTGGCGTCGGTAAATAAAAAATCGGCCGGATATTCGTGATCACTGTAAACGTTGGCATAAATATCAATAAGCGAATCAGGGTCAATACTGATATCGATGCGCGGCACTTCTGCATCGTTAAAAACTCTTCCTTTAGCGGGAAAATAAGGTTGTGATTGCACATTAATAGCCAGTGCAAGAAGTATAAAGAGGATTTTGTTTTGCATTTTAATCCTTCTCAAGAAACTTTGTTAAATAGCTTATTGCAAGCGTAAGTAGGGAAGTTTTTGCAAGCGAAAAAATACTAGATCCAAAACCGGAATCTTGCTCCTTCTTATTGGTAAAAAAAGCGGAAACTAAGTTTACAATGCTATTTTCACGTATATCGCGGGGAATAATTTCAAGAATAGCTTCTTTAATCATTAAGGTAGGATTCAGTTTTGCTTTGAGTTGCACAAAATTATCGGCCATGTCCTTTTCCTGAGTGGAACACTCCAATTTCAAACGTTGCTTTTCCAATAAAAGGCTTTGATAATCACTAATTTTAGCTTTCATTTTCCTGGTCCTCCATTAATTTTTTGATGGTTTGATTCAGAATCGGTTTCTCAATTTGATTTTTACGCAACATCAGTGTCAGCAAGAACAACAGCAAATAAAATCCGGCAATAATTCCAAAACCCCAATAGTAATCGCCCATTCTTTTGCCAATAAACAGTGCCAAGGCGAAACTTGCAAAGACAAAAAATGCAAAAAAGGTAAAAAACAAAATAAGGTTGGATGTAACCGAAGCAGCCGCTTTGGCAACTGCTTCTACTAGCGATAATTTAACTAAATCGATTCGATTGTTGGAATAGTTTTTAAGCCGAGGCAACCATTCCTCCCACAATTTTTCGTATTCATTTTTATATTCTTCAGACATACTTATGGTTTTTCGGCGGTTTTTGTATCGTTGTTTCTGGAAGCTAATTCTTCTTCAAGTTTCGCTTTGAGTTTAGCAGCCGCATCTTTTATACGCGCTGCCATTTTAGCTTTATCCTCTTTGGATATTAAGGTTGAAGCCAATGCACCTGCAGCAGCGCCGGCAAGGAATGAAAAAAAGAGATTTTTATTCGAACTCATAAAATTCTAACTGATCTATCATGCAAATTTACCTATTTAGTAAGCCGAATCAAAGAAATAAAAAGCAAGCCACGAATAAAGGATAAAGGATATATTTTAACGAATAGCACAAATCATATTTGCAATGATTTAGCTCATATTATAAAAGTTACTATGCTAGAAGTCATCCCATTTAACATTGTCTTTCATGTCCAAAGTTGCGCACTTCTTGTCGATTAAACCGCTCATCGGGCGAAAATTGCCACTCATCGATTATTGAAACATTGTAGAACATTCACTACATTCAAAATTTGATTTGCTGTTAAAAATAGTTAACATTGAAACGTTAATAAAATTAAAGCAGCTAAATAAAATCTATCCACTTAATAGTTTAAGCTATGAAAAAAAATAAAATAACTAGCAATTTGATGCGCGGACATCCAATCGAAATCCCCTATTTTCATTCCTAAAGTTAGTCAATAGTTATTTGGCTGCAATACCAATAAACCAAGTTAAACCCCCTAAAATTAATAAATATGAAAAAAATCAAATTACATTTAGTTGTATTACTTATTCTGCTGATATCAGCAATAAGTTTTAAAACCCAAGCTCAGGCGTTTTATTATACAGCAGTGAATTCATCGAATGTTGCTGGAACCTATACAGACCTTGGCTCAAATGGAACTGTTATTACCACTCCAGATTACGATGAATCATTATCTAATCCTGAAAACATTGGATTTAACTTTAGCTTTAATGGAAATATTTTTACTCAATTTATTTTGAGTACAAATGGATTTATTAAACTAGGCGCCATAGCTCCTTCTGGATCATTACCAGGAACTGCAGGACCTCAAGACTGTGGGGGAAGCGCACTACAAAGTGCCGACCCATTAGATATTAATATTATTTCACCGTTCAATATCGATTTAGATAGTGCTAAAAATGCCGGCGGTACAGTCATTACTGAGTATCGTGTATTTACAACAGGGGCTCCGGGAGCTCAAACCTGTACCATTCAATGGAAAAATGTAAATGAATATAATTTAGGTGGCGGATTCATACAACAAGCCAAGAACTTTAGTTTTCAAGTAATCTTATATGAAGGAAGTAATAAAATTGAATTTGTTTATGGTACAATGAAATCCGGAACCAGCACGCAATTCCATACTGCAGGCTGTGGAATTAAAGCAGCTAGCAATGCTACTGCTCAAATATTGCTGGCAAAAAAAGGTTCTGCCACTGCGTGGGCCTCTTCTACTTTTTCCAATTTATGGACTGGCGCACCTCCCACTTATCAATGCTTGAGCTTTAGACAAGCTATTCCGCCTGTATCTGGAAAAACTTTCAGATTTTTATCTGCAGCGCCGAACGATTTATCCATTACTAATATTTACACCTTAGGTAGTCTTGCATCTGGATATTCTGACCCACACGTGCTTTCAGTTCGCATTCAAAATGTAGGCTTAAATGCCATGGCTGCATCAACAGTCACATTGGATGTTTCTGGCTCGAATTTATTTAACAATGTTCAAGTAGTTCCAGCTTTGATTGCAGGCGCATCTACTGTTGTTAATTTTCCTGCTTATTCATCTCCTGTGCAAGGCACAAACAACATATTGGTGACTATACCGGCCGATGACGTTTCAGGCAATAATACATCTTCCATGACGCAAGCCGTTACAGCAAACTTAACTTCTTACAAATACAATGCACCATTTACCGGTGGGGTTGGATTTACAGCACCATCTGAAGGCGTATTTGTTGCCCAATTTCAATCTGGTAATAAATATGGTAACTCAGATACATTGAATGAAGTTAAAGTTGATTTTCAAGCTGCAGCTGCAAGTAGAATAATTCGATTAGCAATTTATGCAGATAGTGTTGGATTGCCCGGAACTCCATCTCGAACAGCTCTTTATATGTCGGCACCTATAACTGTTACCGCGGCTGCTCAGCAATCTACCATTACAATTCCAAATATTGTTGTTCCAACTATATACTATGCAGGATTATTGCAAACAGCTGCAAGTACAGTAAATATGGCTTTCTCCTATCAAGCGGAAACTCCAATAAGAAGCACAAGCTTCTTCTTTTCACTTGCTGTACCTGTCGCTTCTTGGATTAATTTTGCTCCCAATAATGCGTTTAGAATAGCAGTTGAAGTAAGGTATAATATTCCATTGCCACCATCTTGTGTTATTAACCATAGCCCTGTAGATTTAGAGCCTTCATTATGTTATAAGAGTCTATTAAGTTGGGCTGCTAATGGTGGTGCTCCAACTGGGTATGATGTTTATTTAAGTACAGTTCAAGCTGATGTTGACAATTCGGTTATTGGAGCAAAAGTATCCAGTAATCAACCGGGATTGACTTTTGATCCAACTGGGCTTGTCACTGGTAATACTACTTATTACTGGAAAGTGGTTGCCAAAAATACTGCTGGTGATGCATCGGGTTGTGCAACGTTATCGTTTACAACTGCACCTTCACCATCCTTACCATTTACTGAGAGTTTTACAAGTATTACATTTCCTCCAACATGTTGGGATGCTACAAGTATAGTAGCTATTGATAGAGCTCCAGAAAGTGCATATGGTGTGGGATCTGGTTCTACAATATTTGATTTTTATAATAACGGGCCAGGGAATTTCGACTTTACAACACCTAGTTTTGGAAACACACCTGCCGGACATGTACTTTCATTTGATTATGCCTATGCAACTTTTCAGACAGAAGTAGATCAATTAGAGTTATTTTATTCAACTGATGATGGGACAAATTTTACGTCCTTAGTATTATTAAATGGTGGACTTAACGGTATATTAAATACTGGCGGAGCAAATACAAATGCTTTTATTCCCACAGCATCCCAATGGGCAAAATATCAAATTGTATTGCCAACAGGAACCAACAAAATTCGATTCCGTGGAATATCAGTTTTTGGTAACAATTTGTATATCGATAATGTTAGTGTGGATGTACCCCCTCCAGCGCCTTCTTGTGCCATTAATCTATTACCGGCTGATTTGGCAACAAATCAATTCCGAGATGTAACCCTTACTTGGGCATTTGGTCCGGGCGCTGTTCCATCCGGATACGATGTTTATTTGGATCAGAATATTTCACCTACTACATTGGTTTCAGCTAACCAAGCAGGATCAAGTTATACTGCATCTGGTTTACTTGCCAATGCTCAATACTATTGGAAAATTGTTCCTAAAAATATTTCTGGTGATGCAATTGGATGTACAATTCAATCCTTTACTACCGGGCAACTCTATAACTATTGTACCCCAACACATTCGGTTATATGTGGTGTAGGAAGTATAACCAACGTTAAGCTGCGTTATACCTTAGACAACACAACTACTTGTAGTGCTCCAGGATATCAATCATATCCTGCTAGTGGCGCAACAACAACCAGTTTGCCTAGAGGTCAAAATCATTTTGTTTCCGTAACAACTAGCAGTAGTGCTATAGTATCGGTTTGGATTGATTTCGATCAAAATGGAATATTTGACACCTACGAATGGACTCAAGTAACAACTGCATCAACAGCAAATGTGGCCAATGTTGCTACTGTTAATTTTCCTTTAACTGCTGCACTTGGTCAAACAAAAATGAGAATTCGTTCAAGAGGTGCATTAAATCCTAATTCAAATTTGGATGCTTGTACCTCTTTTGGATCAGGCGAATCAGAAGATTACATAATTACTATTTTACCTGAAGCGGTTGTTGCTCCAGCTTGCGCTGCTACAATTTCAGCAGGAAATATTGCTTGTGTAACACAAACTACTTTAAATTGGACAGATGGTGGTGGTTTCCCTGAAGGGTATCATGTAAGCCTTGCAACGGATATTGGCATGAATAACCTGATTTTGTTTCAGGCCGACGCAGGCAATGCATTATCATATACGCTACCTGCACTACAACCAAATACTCCGTATTATTATCAAGTTGCTGGTTATGTGGGATTATTGGAGAACCTTGCTTGTGCAGTTGGTACTTTTACCTCTGGACCTTCTCAAGCCGTAACACCTGCTGTTGCAACAAATATTTTACCGGCAGTTAACTGGAATTTTGGTGCTGAAGGTGTTACTCCTCCTGCCTTAAATTGTGGAATAACTGTTGAGAACTATGACCAATTAGGAACCAGTAATTGGTACACTTCTTCTATTGCACCTCGCAGCGGGTCTAACCACATGCGAATCGACAAAAATCCAGATAATACTAATGCTTTGGATGATTATTTCTTTACTGTTCCAATTAATGTTACTGCAGGTAAAGTATACCGCATCACTTGGTGGGATAGAGCATCCTCAGCTAGTTTTACTGAAAACTACGAGGTACGTATGGCTAGTTTACCAGATGGTTCTACCATGTCGGGATCAGCTCCTGATTTGTTCTCCACAAACAGCACTACTTATGCTCAAAAGCAAGCAACCGATTATTTAGTTCCAATTAATGGTTCCGGAACCGTTTATTTTGGATTCCATGCTATAAGTGGAGCCGCTAAAGGAAGCATTTATATTGATGACATCGTGGTGAGTGAAGTACCAGTACCACAACTTAATCCGATTTATTGTACTACCATTCCTAGCATGTACGATCAAATTTTTGTTACCCCAATACCGGGAGCAACTAACTATCGTTTCAAAATAGTGGGTACTGGTGGTCAAGCCGGATACAACTTCGAACACTATCGTAATAATTCAAATCCTGATTACCGCTTAAAATGGGCTCCGGGTGTGATTTATGGATACACTTATAATGTGCAAGTGGCTTCCTTTAAAAACGGCGTGTGGAGCCCTTATGGCCCATCTTGTCCGGTTTCACTTGGTGCATTCCCACAAATTAAATTACGTAACAATCCTGCAACAATTGCCGGTCCTTGCGACTATGTTATCACTGACCTTAATGATCGCATCCTAACGGATTCCTTATCGGGTGCCAATGATTATATGTATCGCATTGTAGAAGATGTACCGGGTGGTGCATACGATTATGACCATACATGGCAACGTTATAGTGGTAATTTAGATTTCCGTTTATTATGGGCATTCCAATCTTCTCCGCTTATCGACCGTGTACGCTTTGGATACAGCTACGATGTACAAACACGTGCTTTAGTTGGAAAAACAGGCGTTACTTATGGAAATCGTCCGGGTGAATGGGGAACTTATGGAAGTACTTGTAAAGTTGATTTAACAGCTGCATCTCCAACTACCACTTTGACCAACTGTAACATTTCTTTAACTTCACTCAACGATCAATTTTTCATTGGCGGAGTTACCGGTGCTATCAATTATGAATATGAATTTAGTGCTCCTGGATTTACTACAGCTACTGTTTATCGTGGCAACGGAAATCTTGATTTCAGAATGGTTTGGCTTGCAGGTGTAAAATATGCAACTACTTTTTCAGTGCGTGTAAGAGCGTATGTGGGTGGAGTTTGGCTAAATTATGGTACTCCTTGTACTGTAATCACACCGGCTGCTCCATCAACCTCAGTGCTTGGCATCTGTGGAACTACGCTTAGTCCTGGGCAATTTAGCAGCACCATTTTCTGCACCGCAGTACCGGGAGCAAGTTTGTATTCTTACCGCATTACAAATGTAGGTGGAGTGCCTTACTCAAAAGTAGTATACAACTATAACTCAAACAACTCGTTCAGCTTATCACGTACTTTAGTGTGCTGTGGATATCAAAACATGTTGCCTAATGCAACTTATACTATCGAAGTAGCATACTATGCAGGAGAGTGGAGTGCTTACGGACCAGTTTGTACCTTTACAACAGGTGCCACTGTGCCACGTTACTCACCATTTGCGAGCGAAGGTGTTGAAGCTGTTGAAGGAGCACTTAATTTAAGTGTATATCCAAATCCTGCAACAGTAAATCAGCAATTTGCCCTCGAGTTACAAGGGATTACAGCTGCTAATGAAAAAGTTCAAGTAAGAATTTTTAACATGATTGGCGACAAAGTTTACAGCGCTGAAGTTATCACCAAAGAAGAAGCTATCTTAACCATTAAACCTGAAATGCAATTAGCAGCAGGAGTTTACATGGCCGAAGCGCAACTCAATGGAAACGTTTACCGCGTGAAATTTGTAGTGAAATAAATAATTAATAATTAGTAATCAAAAAGCCTCTGCTCATGCAGGGGCTTTTTGATTTTATACACGTCCCAATTTGCACTAGAATTCTCAGCTTGGCTAAACTTGCATGCTAATGAAACGCTAATAGGAAAGGATTACTTATCTCATGCAATTAATCAAGATCTGATAGCAGTCGAATTAGCAGATCTGAAATCATATCCAAACCAATCTGCGCCTAGGAGTTTTTCAAAAAAATAGTTATCAGTTCTTCAATAAAAAAAGGGGCTACTCAATTAAGAATAACCCCTTTTATTTTGTTTGAGAATTAACTATCCCAAGTATGTTTTTAAATGCTTGCTTCTTGATGAATGCTTTAAACGTTTAATTGCTTTTTCTTTAATCTGACGCACGCGTTCACGTGTTAAGTCAAATTTATCTCCAATTTCTTCGAGCGTAAATTCATGGCTAAAGCCGATTCCGTAAAATAATTTAATAACATCTCGCTCTCTGTCGGTTAAAGTAGATAAAGATCGTTCAATTTCACGTTGAAGCGATTCAGAGATTAATGCTGTATCTGCTCTTGGAGAGTCGCTGTTAATCAAGACATCCAATAAAGTATTTTCTTCACCCTGCACAAAAGGAGCATCCATGCTCACATGTCGGCCAGATACACGCATGGTATCAGCAACTTTATCTTCGGGCAATTCCAAAATTGCTGAAAGTTCTTCGGCTGATGGAGCACGTTCGAACTCTTGTTCTAATTTTGAGAAAGCTTTGTTGATTTTGTTTAAAGACCCAACCTGATTTAAAGGTAAACGCACGATACGCGCTTGTTCAGCCAAGGCTTGTAAAATAGATTGACGAATCCACCACACAGCATAGGAAATAAATTTAAATCCACGGGTTTCATCAAATCTTTTTGCTGCTTTAATCAAACCTAAGTTTCCTTCATTTATTAAATCGGGCAAACTCAAACCTTGATTTTGATATTGTTTTGCTACGGAAACAACGAAACGTAAATTGGCTTTGGTTAATTTTTCGAGTGCATTTTGGTCGCCATCTCGGATTTTTTTTGCCAATATCACTTCCTCTTCAGCACTGATTAATTCTTCTCGACCAATTTCTTGAAGGTACTTGTCTAACGAGGCACTTTCACGATTGGTAATGGATTTGGTGATTTTGAGCTGTCTCATATTCCGGTATTTTCTAGTTGAAAGTTATCACTGAATTAAAACGAAAGTTCTAATTATTTAAGCCCGCAAATGTAGTGTTTTTAGTCAATTTCACCAAACATATTTTGGCTTCTGCTTCCCTGCAAATTAATTTAAGGAGTATTTCAAGCCTTTAATACCTTTTAAATGCTCTAAAAAATCATTGTTAGGGCTTACCTTAAATTTCTTAGAAAGCATTTCAATCGAAATCTTTTCGGTGGGTTCTGAAATGTTAAATTTAAGATTTACATTACCAGGGTTCTTATGAATTATTTCGTTTACTTCATTCACTAAACCATCCGATAAATCAGATAAACTAACCTGAAGTGTTACTGATTTAATTTTCTTGTCGCGCACATCGCTTAACAATTGGATTTGGTTAATTTTAAATTCAAACTGATCCGTAGTTTTCCATCGTAAATCCACTTTACCACTCAAAAACAGAAATGAATTTGGGACTAAAAAGTGCTTCATTTTCAAATAACTTTCCGAAAAAAGTGTAAACTGAAAACTTCCTGAATAATCCTCCAAGGTAAAATTACCAAAAGGATTTCCGGTTTTAGAAACCCTGTGATTCACAGCCGTTACCATCCCGGCAAGGGTTACATCTTTATTTCTCCATTTAGGCAAATCAGAAAGATCGGTAAGTGTATTGGAGCAAAAACCCATTTCTACACTAAAACTATCCAAGGGGTGGCCCGAAATAAACATTCCTATAACTTCCTTTTCGCGATGCAGTTTTTCCATTGGGCCCCAAGGTTCACACACGGGAATTGCGGGTTCCGGAATTTGCGCATCCTCT
Source organism: Bacteroidota bacterium (assembly GCA_016721765.1). Lineage (NCBI taxonomy): Bacteria > Pseudomonadati > Bacteroidota > Bacteroidota bacterium. The sequence continues at coordinate 2,052,397 of JADKHO010000001.1, read as the reverse complement.
GCAGAGTCACCAAACAAGGAATGCTGTGCAGCGTTTTTTCCCTCTTGCACATTGTTCCCATAACGCACCACTTTCTCTAAAAAATTATTTTCGTTTCCGTTTTCACTGAAAAAATACTGCGCACGATGGGCTTCTTTAAAGCAATCGAATGCACCAGAAAGCGCGAGACTTTCGAAGGTTTTTTTATTGGCAGAACGTAAATTAACTCTACGTGTTAAATCAAAAATAGTAGCAAAGGGTCCATTTGCTTTACGCTCCGCAACAATATCCAAAACAGCTGCCTCTCCTACCCCTTTTAAAGCGCCCAGTCCAATTCGAATTTCGCCTTTTTTATTTACCGAAAATTTAAAATTACTCTCGTTTATATCCGGTCCCAATACCGGTAAATTCATGTTGCGACACTCTTCCATAAAGAAAGAAATGCTCTCAATATTACCTTGACTATCTAAAGTAGCAGCCATGTATTCAGCCGGATAATGCGCCTTTAAATAAGCCGTTTGAAAGGCAACAAAAGAATAACAGGTAGCATGACTTTTATTAAAAGCATAACTGGCAAATGCTTCCCAATCTGTCCACACTTTTTCGGCTACTTTGGTATCGTGCCCATTGCTTTGGCAGCCGGCTAAAAATTTACTTTTCATTTCCTGAAGCACCGCGATTTGCTTTTTACCCATGGCTTTGCGCAACACATCCGCATCGCCTTTGCTAAATCCGGCTAAACGCTGAGAAAGCAACATCACTTGCTCTTGATAAACCGTTACACCGTAGGTTTCACTGAGTAAATCTTCCGTAACATCAAAATCATATTTAATCTTCTCGAGCCCATGCTTACGCTTAATAAATGTTGGAATATACTCCATAGGGCCCGGTCGATACAAGGCATTCATAGCAATTAAATCCTCAAACTTATCGGGCTTAAGGTCTTTTAAGTGCTTTTGCATACCCGGACTTTCAAACTGGAAAATACTGATGGTATCTCCACGTTGAAAAAGTTCATAGGTTTTTTTATCGTCCAAGGGAATTAAATCCGGATCAATTCTAATTCCGTGATTTTCTTCAATGAGTTGAATGGCATTTTTTATGATGGTTAAGGTTTTAAGTCCTAAAAAGTCCATCTTCAGCAAACCGGCATCTTCAATAACTTTTCCATCAAATTGAGTCACCCACAAATTAGCGTCTTTGGCAACACTTAAAGGTATATAATTCATCAAATCGTCGGGCGCAATAATTACTGCCGATGCGTGAATGCCCGTATTTCTTACAGAGCCTTCTAATTTTATCGCTTCCTTTAAAACTTGTGCACGTAGGTCATTTCCTTGGCGGATAGCTTCCAATTCGGGAACCGATTTAAATGCCTCTTCCAATGTAGTTCCCGGCCGATCCGGAACCAATTTCGTAAGCGCTACAGACTCGCTCAAATGCAAATCCATAACTCGGGCAACATCCTTAATAGCCGATTTTGCGGCCATTGTACCGTAATTAATAATTTGAGCTACTTGATTTTTGCCATACTTATCAATTACATAATCCAGCACTTTTTGACGTCCCACATCATCAAAATCCGTATCAATATCGGGCATACTCTTACGCTCCGGATTTAAAAAGCGCTCAAATAGTAATTTATACTTTATTGGATCTATATTGGTAATGCCAATGCAATAAGCCACTGCCGATCCGGCTGCAGAACCCCGGCCGGGACCAATCAATACCCCCAAATCGCGTCCCGCCTTTATAAAATCGGCTACAATTAAAAAGTAGCCCGGAAATCCCATTGTTTTGATGGTATGCAATTCGAAATTCAAGCGCTCTTCTATTTCGGCACTCATGTCGCTGTAGCGCTTATGAGCCCCTTCAAATGTGAGGTGATGCAAATAATCATCGGCATCAATAAACCCTTGAGGAATGGGAAAGTGTGGAACTAAAATATCGCGCTTCAATTTTAAATGCTCTATTTTATCTACAATTTCATTTGTATTATCAATGGCTTGCGGCACATCGTGAAACAAGGCCGTCATTTCAGCGGTTGACTTAAAATAAAATTGATCGTTAGGAAATCCAAAACGATATCCTTTACCCCCTTCTTCATCGGTTGCTTTAGGAGTGCTTTGCATATCGCCGGTATTAACACACAGCAAAATATCGTGGGCATTGTAATCCTGCTGATCCACATAATGTGAATCGTTGCTTGCAATAACTTTAACACTATACTTGACTGCCCATCTCAGCAATACTTCATTCACTGTATTTTGATCATCTATATCATGCCTTTGTAATTCGATATAATAATCCTCACCAAACAAATCAAGCCACCATTTAAACACCTTCTCCCCTTCGGCTTCTCCCTTTTGCATTATTGTTCGCGGCACTTCAGCACCAAGGCAGCAGGTGGTGGCAATTAATCCTTTGTGGTATTTTAAAATTAGTTCTTTGTCGATTCGAGGCCATTTACTGTACATGCCTTCAATATAACCCATCGAACACAAACGAGATAAGTTGGCATACCCTTCCGGATTTTTTGCAAGAAACAATTGGTGATAACGCACATCACGAGCTTCCTTCGTAAATTGCTTTTTATGGCGGTCTTCAACCACATAAAACTCACATCCAACAATTGGTTTTACTCCATGCTTACCTGCTTCTGCAACAAACTTAAATACCCCAAACATATTTCCATGGTCGGTAATTGCCATGGCTTTCATGTTGTCGGCTTTTGCTTTTTTAAATAATTTTGAAATATCCGCAGCACCATCCAAGAGCGAAAACTGGGTATGCACATGCAAGTGAGAAAAATCCATTTATCTAGTTTGAGTCGAAATTTAAATTGAGAAGCACTTCCAAAATGCGATTTGTAAAAGTAAAAATTCAAGATGGATTTTTTGTTCGTGTTGAAAACTATATTCTGTCTATTACTGATGCGCTTAGCACTCGATTTTTAAAGACACACTGTTTAGGAACCGGGATTGGGCAATAATAAAAAATCATTGCACCAAACACGTTTTATCTTCATAAATATTTTTTACATTTATCCTGAAAATGCTAACACAACTCCCTGCCTATATCTCCCTAGTTTTTATACTAACTACTTTTTTAACTGTGGCACTGTTTTATAAAGCCAGCCATTATTCAAAACAAGTATTGGTAATACTTTCGGTTTGGCTTTCGCTGGAAGGGATTGTAGGTTATTCGGGATTTTATACTGTTACAAATACACTACCTCCCCGTTTTATTTTTCTGATATTAATTCCGGTTTTGCTCATTATTGCTACCTTTTTTACTGAACAAGGAAAACAATTTATCGACAGCTTGGATGTGAAATGGTTAACCCTTTTACACGTGGTTCGTATTCCGGTTGAATTGGTTTTATATTGGTTATTCTTAAACAAAGCGGTGCCGGAACTGATGACTTTTGAGGGCAGAAATTTTGATATTTTGTCCGGATTAACTGCTCCTGTTGTTTTTTATTTTGGCTATGTAAAAAAGAGTCTGGGAAAATATGCATTGCTCGCATGGAACATTGTTTGTTTAGGATTACTAGTCAACATTGTTGCTAATGCAGTACTTTCAGCGCCCTTTCCATTTCAAAAATTTGCTTTTGATCAACCTAATATTGCAGTACTTTATTTTCCATTTGTGTGGTTACCTTGTTGCATTGTGCCCTTGGTATTATTTTCCCACCTTGCAAGTATTCGAATCATTTTAAAAAGCTAATTGGATTTGCTTTGGCAGTGGTTCATTGCTTTGTTAAGAAATCGCCATAAGCTTCTCCAATTCAAAATCAAACATTTAATACCTTTGTATAAAATCTGTGCATCTTATGGGAATGGATACCGTTATTGAGATAAAGAATGTTTCTGTTTTTCAGAAATCGAATTTAGTGTTAACCGATGTAAATATTGAAATAGACAAAGGCGAATTTGTATATTTAATTGGTGAAACCGGAAGTGGTAAAAGCAGCTTGTTAAAAATATTATATGGTGAATTGCATTTGAATGAAGGCATAGGAAAAGTTTCAGGCTTCGATTTAAAGGCTCTGAAGATAAAAGAAGTTCCATTTTTGAGGAGAAAATTAGGAATTGTTTTTCAGGATTTTCAATTGTTAAGTGATAGGAGTGTGAACGAAAATTTACTTTTTGTGATGCGAGCAACCGGATGGGTGGATAAAACAAAAATGCAGGAAAGGTGTCAAGAAGTATTGAATAAAGTTGGATTAGGCACCAAAGGATTTAAAATGCCACATGAACTTTCCGGGGGTGAGCAACAACGCGTTTCAATTGCAAGAGCTTTGGTAAATGATCCCGAAATTATTTTAGCAGATGAACCCACTGGAAATCTTGATCCAAAAACTTCGGAAGAAATAATGACCTTGCTATTTGAAATCTGTAAAACCGGTCGTGCTATTTTAATGGCTACTCATGACTATTCATTATTTAAAAAATTCCCATCGCGCACCATTAAGTGTGAAGCAGGTAGAATTGTTGATTCAAAAATTTCGGTTGCAGGCATGTTGTAACTAAAAGACCAGGGACATCAATTTTTCAGCATTTGCGGCATTTGAATAGTTTTTATTCAATTCCATTTTGCGTTTTTCAATGGCAGTAACTTCGAATTCTTGAGTAAATAAAAATTCTATTTTGGCAATCATTTCCTGTGGATTAGCTCCAATTTCGCACAGTGAAGCCAAGCCGGTTCCGGCAAGCATTTCAGTATTTACAAGGCAAAATCTGCCACTATACAATACGTTTAAAAGTTTAAGTTTTAAACCGGTTTCCTGAAAAGTGAGCAGCATATTAATGTGTGCTTCTTGCACCAATCGCTTCATTTGGGCATCATCCGGATTGGCAATCAAAGTTACATTCGTTAGAAGGGAAGCTTGTTTTACTATCTCTTTTGATGGGTTTAATCCGGCTATAATGAATTGTCGATTGCTTTTAGAAGCAATTTCCTTGAGGATATAAGCAGCAGCAAGGTAATTTTCGGATACTGCCAGGTTGCCATGATAAAGTATATACTCTCCTTTCCCTGCAAGAGATTCTACGGCATCATTGGGGTGAAAACTAGGAAGGTATTCCACTCGTTTAGTGGGGTAATTTTTTTTAAAATAATCCGTATCACTTTGTGAAACGATTAGCATCAATTGCGCATGAGCAACAATTTTTTCAAAACGCTTTAATTTTAAACTTTCCAAATAGTAGAATATTTTTTGCCACAATTTAGTTTCCGCCATAAATAAATGGTAATAATATTCGTGTTCAATATTGCTTTCTCTAAAAACTTTAAATCTTTTCAGCAAGCGGGCATCGTCTAAAAGGTAACAACAGTGCAACCCTTCCAAAATAATAGGAAAATCATCTTTCATTAAATTGTTAACTAAAGCATCTGATTTTCGAGTTAGCACGATAAAAGGAAGAAAATGAAGGCTATACAGAATTCCACTTTTGCGTGGATAATAATTTACGGAAGCACAAATTTCATCCAATTCAGGAGCCTCTTCTCTACCGTATTCAAAACAATGCAAATGTACTTTTACACCCAATTGGTGCAGGCAACGTATTTTATGGTACACATCAATTACACCGCCATAATTAGCCGGAAACGGAACATTAAAGGATACAATGTGAAGTTGTTTATTTTGCAAAAGGCCGGTAGATTTCAATCAATTTTTTCTCTTCGTTTTCCCAACAATATTTTTCGGCTGCAAGTTTAGCATTTGCTTTCCATTCTTTCATCTTTTCTTCGGAAGCAAGCATAAAATTAATCTTTGCGGCAATGTGTTTTGGGTCATGACTTTCTATCATTTCACCGCTGTTAAACTCCTCCATAATGCGCTTTATCTCAATTAAAGGAGTCACCAGTACCGCAATTCCGGAATGAAAATAATCGAACAGTTTATTTGGCAAACTAAAACTATAATTTGGGCTATTGTCTTTATCCAAAGAAATTCCAATATCTGCAATACGTGTATATTGAAGCATTTCAGCAAAAGGAATTTTTTTAATAAAAAACACTTTTGTTTCCAAATTCAACAAGAGCACTTTTAGTTTAAGTTCTTCCACCACATCGCCGCCGCCAACTATTAAAAAAACCGCGTCGCTAACGTGTAGCATTGCTTCAATTGCTTCTTCGGCACCACGATTCACATTAATACCCGCACCTTGTAAAATCACAATTTTTTTATTCGCTGGAAGGCCTAATTCTTCCTTTGTTTTTTGTAATGAAACAGAAGTAAAATTTTTACGTGCAGGGACATTTTTAATTACATGCAATTTTTTTCCATATTCCCTTTCATACACCTGAGCAATGGAATCGTTAACGGTAATGATCGTTTTGAGTTTGGGGAAAATCCATTTCTCTAAAGCTAACCAAGTTTTTTGCTTGAGCGGACGATGTATTAATTCGGGTACGTAACAAAAATACTCATGCGTATCGTAAACTAAATCGACTCGCTTTATTTTTGAGATTAAATAATTAGGCAGTAAGGTATCCAAGTCATTTGAAACCAACAGATGCGGCCTTTTAAATAGGAGGTAAAAAAATAACTTAAACGTATATTCGAGATAAAAGAAAACCCCCTTAGTAAAAAACAAATTCATACGGTGTGTAGCATACACGCGATCATTAACAGCTAAACTTCCCTTTAACTGACGACCTACGAGTAACACTTCAAACCCTTGCTCGTGCAGACACATGCAGGTTTTATGCACCCTTTGATCGGTAGCTAAATCATTAATAACAGATACAATTGCAGTTTTCACGATGTTTTAATGTGAACGAATTTACAAAATATAAGGGGATTGAGATTCAATATTAATTCTAATTTTGTGTTTAGCAGGCTGCTCTATTATGACACTAATCGAAAATCAATCGCTCAAAAAATACAACACATTTGGAATTGAAGCTACAGCGCGTTATTTCCTAGAATTGAATACAAAGGAAGAAATTTCCGAGTTTATTCATACACCAAAATTTAAGAACACTTCTCAATTAATCCTTGGCGGAGGAAGCAACTTATTGTTCACAAAGAATTTTGATGGCATTGTTTTAAAAAATAATTTGAAAGGAATTGAACTGATTGAAGAAACACCAGAATATATTTTTGTAAAATCGGCAGCCGGTGAGCTCTGGCATAATTTTGTCAGCTTTTGCATACAACACAACTATGCAGGTATTGAAAACCTTTCATTGATTCCCGGCTGTGTGGGCGCTAGTCCGATGCAAAATATTGGAGCTTATGGAGTTGAAATAAAAGATGTATTTCATAGCTTAGAAGCCATTCAGCTCAGCGATGCAAGTATTCATAATTTTTCAAAAAACGAGTGCGAATTTGGCTACAGAGAAAGCGTTTTTAAACGAAAACTAAAGAACCAGTTTATGATTAGCTCCGTTACCTTCCGATTAAACAAAATTCCGAAATTTAACACGAGTTACGGAGCCATCGAAACGGAAATGGAACAAATGCATGTGAAGGAGGTTACAATTGCAGCAATTAGTGCAGCTGTTTGCAATATAAGACGCAGCAAATTACCCAACCCTTCCGAAATTGGGAATGCAGGTAGTTTTTTTAAAAATCCGGTTGTTCCCACTGTGCAATTTGAAAATATAAAACAAGCCTTTCCGAATATTGTTGGATATAGAAACTCAGACACTGAAACAAAATTAGCAGCAGGCTGGCTAATTGAACAGTGTGGATGGAAAGGTTTTCGAAAAGGTGATGCAGGTGTGCATAAAAATCAAGCACTTGTATTGGTAAACTACAAAGATGCAACAGGTGCTCAAATTTTAGATTTATCGCAAGAAATAATGGATTCGGTGCAAACCAAATTTGGGGTTGCACTCGAAAGAGAAGTAAATATTATTTAAACTAAAAATCCTTATCCTCATGAAAAAAATCGGCATCCTTGGAACCGGAACAGTAGGAAAAACAATCGGTTCGGCACTAATTAAATTAGGTTATGAAGTAAAAATGGGTTCGCGCACCGCAGACAATGCAAGTGCAAAAGAATTTGCAGAAGCTAATGGACCAAATGCGTTCCATGGCACTTTTGCGGAAGCTGCTCAGTTTTCAAGTATTATAATGAATTGCACCATGGGTATGGCTTCCTTACAAGCCCTTGAATTAGCAGGCAAGGAAAACTTAAAAGGAAAAACACTTATTGATATCAGCAATCCTTTAGATTTTTCAAAAGGAATGCCGCCCAGTTTATCGGTATGCAATACTGATTCGTTAGGTGAACAAATTCAACGCGCTTTCCCGGATTTAAATGTGGTGAAAACGCTCAACATTGTAAATTGCGAAATTATGGTAAACCCTGCAAAAACAGGCGGAGTGCCAACCATGTTTGTTTGCGCTAATAATGCTACTGCAAAAAATGAAACCATTTCACTATTAACTGAATTTGGATGGAACGACATTATTGATTTGGGCGATATCACTAATGCTCGGGGAATGGAAATGCTGTTACCGATATGGGTGAGAACTTATGTAGCTACAAAAAATGGTTATTTTGGCTTTAAGGTGATTCGCTAAAGTCTTCTCATTGAATTATTTTTTCAAGGAGTTTTGTTAATTCTTTCGCTTCCTTAACGGTTAACTGATGCATTGGAGCTTCTAAATCATCAATTTGTTGATCAATTTTTGCAAGCAATTTTAAGCCACTTTTTGAAATTTTAATTTCCACTTCTCTTCTGTTTTTTTCATTTAAGCAACGTTCAACATATCCCGCAATTCTTAGTCTTTCTATGATTCGCGACACATCACTCATTTTATCCAACATGCGTTCCTTAATCAGCAATAAGTTGCAAACATTGGGATACTGACCTCTTAAAATGCGCAGCACGTTAAATTGTTGCATTGTTATGTCGTACTCCTTAAAAAATCCTTGGTGTGCATAATTCAGCTGATTAAAAGCATAAGCTAAGGCAACATATGCTTTATGAAACTCATTACGAAACTTAGTTTGAACGATTGCTTCAGAAATTGATTTTGTCATAATTATTGCGCTTTTAGAATGTTAAAAGTAAAAGAATTATAAATAAAAAAGGGTGCACCTATAAATTTGTGCACCCTTCTCCACTAAAACTAATCCACCTTATTTGCTTTTAACCATTTCCATATTAATACTTACCACTACATCTTCACTAACCAATACTCCTCCTGCTTCTAATGTTTTATTCCACTTTAAGTTATAATCCATACGATTTATAGTTGTGCTAGCTTTAAAACCCGCTACTGTCATTCCCCATGGATTTTTACCTGTTCCGTTGTAAGTAACATCAAATTTCACTTTTTTGGTTACATCACGAATCGTAAGCTCACCTTCCAAAACGTATTTTTTTCCGGATACTTTTTTGAAAGAAGTACTTTTAAATTTCATTTGCGGAAATTTTTCAGCATTAAAAAAATCGTCCGACTTTAAGTGGCCATCGCGTTTTTCATCATCGGTGTTTACACTGTTAACGTCCACAGTAAAATTAAACTGAGCATCACTAAAATCATCGTTTGTTGATAGAATTGTTCCATCATACACTTTGAATTTACCATCCACTTCAGTTACCATCATGTGTGTAACTGTAAAGTTCACATTTGAATGCGATTTGTCTACTGCCCAAGCTGTAGCATCCGGTTTTGCTGTTGCTGATACTAGCATTCCGCCCAATAGAGCGGCACTTAACATTATTCTTTTCATTTCTCTTAAATTTTAGTTTTAGTAAATATTTTTATAACGACGCAAATCTATGTTAAAACAATTGATGTTGCAACATCTTTTATTAAAATAATCACATTGCACTGTATTTCAATACTTTAAAATTGAATCAGAATTGCCTATTTTTGAAAAATGAATTCATTTGCAGTTTAACTATGCGGTCAAAAACCTTTTTATCCTACTTATTCTATTTGTTTCTACTCAGTTTAGGGATTTTATTCTTGGAAAGAATTGGCTTTGCTCTTGTGCATTTTGATTCTTTTAAAAATGTAGCACCAACGAGCTTGCTTCACTCTTTTTTGATTGGCTCATTTATGGATAGCTCAGTTGTTGCTAGTACTTTGCTATTACTTTACTTACCACTTTCCCTAATGGAGTTGCTAGTAAAAAGAAACTTGACCAAGATTTTTTACCTCCTTTCCTCCCTCCTCTTGGCATTAATATTCTTTGTAAACTTAGTCGACATTTATTATTTTAGTCAATACGGAACACGCCTCAATATGATGGTATCGGAAGGTGTTCAGCGCTATGCTATTATTTTTACTTTAATTTGGAAATCGTATCCTGTGTTGCGCATTTTTGGGATTTATGGGATAGGAGTTTTTATTTTTATTAAATTACATAAACGTATTTTTCAGCAAATTAAAGCTGCTGAACCGGCGCACTGGAAATGGATTCCACTGAATACCTTATTGCTTTTCACCTTCACCTTTTTTTATTATGGACCTCCTTTTTGGTTTCTTACCTCATTTAGCAGCAGCACCGCAGCGAATCAAATGGCAAGTAACGGTGTGTACACTTTTATTAAGGCCATTGATCAAAAGAACATTTTTGACAGAGACATTGCGGCTTATGAATTTACAACTCTTGATAGCGCCTTAAAAGGCTTGCGTGCAGCCATTATAAAACCGGATGAAAAATCAGAAAGCGACTATTATCCAAGCTTAAGAAGCTTTACAGCGTCACCAACGGCTAAACAAAAGAACGTGGTTATTATTATGATGGAAAGCTTTGCAGCGCGCAACATTGGTTGCCTAAATGGAAAATTACTATCACCAAACTTCGATCGGTTTGCCAAACAAGGATTGCTATTTACAAGTTGCTTTGCAAGTGGAGTGCGCACACAGCATGGGCTTACGGCTGTGATTGGCTCATTTCCACCCTTATTAGGGAGCAGTTTAATTCGGCGCAAGGGGTTTATTGAATTCAGTACCTTAGGAAATATTTTTGAAAATGCAGGATACTCCACGCACTTTTATCACAATGGACATGGCAGTTACGGGGATACCGATTTCTTTTTAAAGCAAGGCGGATTTAAAACATTTTTGGATGAAAAGGATTTTAAAACCTGGCATTTTAGGAATGAATTGGGCGTGAGTGATGATGATTTATTCGAAAAAATTTATCCGGAAATTTGGAGCAATGATGGAAAACCCAAACTCTCCTTAATTCTAACCATGAGCAATCACGCCCCTCACGAATTGCCTGCTGATTTTATTGAAAGTCATCCGGAAACAAAAATGCTTGACAAAAAAGAAGCAACATTTTTATATTCGGATTATGCACTCGGAAAATTTTTAGACAAGTGCCAACAACATCCGGATTTTAAGAATACCCTTTTTTTAATTATTGCTGATCACGGGGAGATATATGAGGATGCTGATTTTGGGTTTAAATTATTCCATATCCCGGCGTTACTTTTGAACACCTCTCGCGGTAACGGAACAATTACATCAATTTGCTCTCAAATTGACTTTGCGCCAACCCTTCTTTACGAAACAGGCTATACTGGAAATTTTAATTGTTTGGGACAAAACCTATTCGACAAAAATTATCGTGCATTTGCTTTTAGTAAAGATTATGAATCTCAAATAACCTTATGTGAAAATGACATTGCGATGCAATGGGATATGCGAACAAATGCACCAAAGTATTTCAAAATAGATGATACCAAACACCTAAAGTTGAACGAGCAAATTCCGAACAAAGAAAAAATGGAGCTGAAACATTTTGCAGAAAATTACCTTCAATCTATCTCCTACATCTATCGAAATGGAAGATATCGTTTGGATGCGCATAATTAAAGTGGCTTGTGCACACTAATTGTTTAGTTGCCGCATAACTTGAACCATTTGCCACACATCTTCGAATGAATTGTATAAAGGAGCCGGCGCAACGCGGATAACATTGGGCTCACGCCAATCGGAAATAACTCCCATTTGAGTTAATTGATTAAAAAAATCACGCGGGTCGCCACCATGCGCTAAGATACTTAATTGAGCAGCGCGTTGATTTTTATCGCGTGGTGTAATAATTTCCAACTGGTACTTGCCTTTGCTTTGATTTAATTCTTCAATCAAAAATTCCAAAAACCCGGTCAATATATCCCGCTTAGCCGCCAATGCTTCCATGCCTACTTCATCAAAAATATCTAAACTAGCCTTACATGCCGCCATACTCAATACAGGGGCGTTGCTGAGTTGCCAACCTTCTGCGCCTTTCATAGGGACAAAGCCTTTTTCCATTTTAAAACGCGCTTCTTTATTATGTCCCCACCATCCTGCAAGTCTGGGCAAATCCTCACTTTCGTGCTTATGATGTATGAAGGCTCCTGCCACTCCACCGGGCCCGGAATTCAAATATTTATAACTGCACCAGCAGGCAAAATCAACCTCCCAATCGTGTAATTTTAAAACAAGATTTCCGGCAGCATGTGCCAAATCAAAACCAACTAGCGCACCGGCTGCATGACCAGCTTTGGTTATAGACAACATATCGAATACTTGTCCTGAATAATAATTTACTCCGCCAATCATCACCAATGCAAGGCTATCCCTATTTTTTTCAATAGCACTCAAAATGTCTTCGTGTCGAATACAATGTTCGCCTTCCCTCGGAAACACTTCAATTAAGGCCTCTTCGGGTTTAAATCCATGCAACTTCACCTGGCTTTCAAGTGCATATTGATCGGATGGAAATGCCTTTGCCTCGCAAATTATTTTAAATCGCTTCTCGGTGGGTCGATAAAAGCTAATCATTAATAAATGAAGATTAACTGTTAATTGATTCATCATCACTACTTCGGAGGGCAATGCGCCAACAATTTTGGCCATTTGCTGGGTGAGAATTTCATGATAGGAAACCCATGGATTTTTGGCTAAAAAATGGCCTTCCACTCCGTATTGTGCCCAGTCATCCAGTTCTTGTTTGAGTTTTTCAAGCACTGTTTTAGGTTGTAATCCCAGCGAGTTACCGGTAAAATAAAGGGCTTGCTTCCCCTTGTGTTGCGGAAATAAAAAGCGCTCACGAAAAGCGTTAAGCGGATCTTGAGCATCCATTTGACGCGCAAATTCAAGGGAGTTAAGGTACTTCATTCAAAAAAGGTTGTAGGTTAGAAATGGTATTTTCAATTGGCTAAAGATATATCTTTGGGCAGAATTATTATATCAAAAATATGAAACGCGAAAAATCAATATCCCTTTTTGAAAAAGCCAAAAACTATTTTCCGGGCGGTGTGAATTCACCCGTACGTGCATTCCGCTCTGTAGGCGGAACTCCCATTTTTATTGAAAAAGGTGACGGTGCACGAATATGGGATGCCGATGGAAATGAATTTATTGATTTTTGTTGCTCCTGGGGGCCATTAATTTTGGGTCACAACAATGCTAAAGTAAGGAACAAAATTACTGAATCATTAGCAAAAGGCACTTCCTTCGGAGCGCCAACACGCTTGGAAAATGAGCTGGCCGAATTAATCTTAAGCAACAATAAATTTATTGAAAAAATTCGCTTCGTTAGTTCAGGAACTGAAGCTGTAATGAGCGCCATTAGACTTGCACGTGGATATACAGGAAGATCAAAAATATTAAAGTTTGAAGGCTGTTATCATGGACATGTGGATTCCCTTTTAGTGAAAGCAGGTAGTGGCTTGGTAACATTTGGAAACTCCTCATCTGCAGGAATACCTGAGAGTTTTGTTAATGAAACTATAGTTGTTTCGTTAAATAATTTGGAAGCAGTAAAAAAAGCATTTATAGATTTTAAGGGGCAAATTGCCTGCATCATAATTGAACCTATTCCAGCCAACAATGGACTTTTATTGCAAACAGAAGCCTTTTTAAACCAATTGAAAACAATTTGCAAAGAAGAAGGAGCACTCTTGATTTTTGACGAGGTAATTTCCGGGTTCCGTGTTGGTTTTACGGGTGCTGCAGGGTATTATAACATACAACCGGATATTTGTACGTATGGGAAAATTATTGGAGGTGGATTGCCGGTTGGTGCTTATGGATCAAGAGCTGAAATTATGGCACACATATCACCGGAGGGAAATGTTTATCAAGCAGGAACATTATCCGGTAATCCGGTTGCAATGAGTGCTGGGATTGCTCAATTGACAGAATGTTTGAAACCGGGTTTTTACGAAAACTTAAAAATCAAAACCGAAATTTTTTGCAAAAAAGTTTGTAGTTATGCTGATTCGAAAAATTACGAATTCACCATTTTCTCCATTGGTTCTATTTTTTGGGTAGCCTTTAGCCGCGCCGAATCCATAAGAAGCTCTGAAGAAATTGATGCTGCAGGTATGCAGAAATTCAAAGTTTTTTATCATGAATTACTCGAACACGGGGTGTATATGGGCCCTTCCGGTTACGAAGTAGGCTTTATATCGGAAGCCCATAGTGATGCAGATATAAAACGGGCCGCCGAAAGCATGTGTGCTGCATTAGATGTTGTTTTTAGTTAATTTTTGCTCATCTGATCAGAATCATTTCAGAAACAGCCTACATTAAAAAGTATTTTCCGTTCTTTGCGCAAAATTTCAAAAAGGGAAACCTCAATTGAAACATTTGAATTGATTAACTGTTGTACCATTAAATAACCTAAACGATACATGTACTGGATTATCCTTGTAATTTTCTTTGCCCATTGGTTCTTCTCCTTATTTTTTCATACCGCTTTTTTGCACCGATTCGGTTCGCACAAAATGTTTACCATGAGCAAAACAACTGAAAAAGTATTTTATTTTTTTACCTGGTTTTTTCAAGGTTCATCGTATTTGGTACCACGCGCGTATGCTGTGATGCATCGCATGCACCACGAGTATAGCGATACAAAACAAGATCCCCATTCTCCTATCTTTTATAGAGATGTTTTTCAGATGATGTGGGAAACAAAAAAGATTTACAATGATTTTAAAACGGGCGCCATCACCCCTGATTCAAAGTTTTCACAAGATTTGCCGGTATGGGACAAAATGGATCGATTTGGTGACAATATGTTTGTGCGCCTAATTTGGGGTGTGATTTATTTTTCAATCTACGCTTTAGTGATAACCCATTATGATTTATCCTGGTGGTGGTGCGCTTTGCTTCCGATACATTTTTTGATGGGTCCAATTCAAGGTGCTTTTGTTAACTGGTGTGGACATAAATACGGTTATCAAAATTTCGACAACCATGATCATTCGCACAACAGCACCCCTTTTGGTCTTTTATTGATGGGTGAGTTGTTTCAGAACAACCATCACAAATATCCTTTGGCTCCTAACTTTGCTAAAAAGTGGTTTGAGATTGATTTCACTTATCCCATTTTAAAATTTTTATCCTGGATAAAAGTGATACGTTTTGCCTAAAGCTTGGTAAATCAATCAAAAAATAAGACCCTATTCTGAGAACAAACTTACACTGCCTTTTTGCAGCTTATTCACATGCAAATAATTGGTGTATTCCACAATCCAATAGTAAACCCCATCCGGACACTTTTTACTATATGCATTACCGGCCCATGGGCGATTAATAATATCTGTTGTATAATAAATTTCTTGGCCCCAACGATTAAACACTTTTAGTTGGGCATCAATAATTCCGCGCATTTCGATGGGAAGAAATGCATTGTTAAATCCATCATTATTAGGTGTAATTACATTCGGAAGGAGCAGTATTTCGCAATCCTCCACTTTCGTTTCAAAAGATTTGGAGCAATTCAGGTAATTGATATTTACAACATAGTTGCCAGGTTGATTTATTGTTATGTTAGCGGAAGAAGACCCCTCGCTCCACATGTAGCTCGCCCCGGGAATAAATGCATTTAACTCAATCCCATTTTCACTGCAAATACTGGTATCCCTTAAAAGACTTGGCTTAGGAAAAAATTTAAAGTCGACAAGTATGGTATCACTAACACTCTCCTGCCTGCAGGAGTTTGAAGCGCGTAACCAGTATTTGCCGGGTTGAGAAACAATAATTTGAGCAGCAGTTTCGCCGGTAGACCAAACAAACAAATCGAATTCAGCATTGCTTTTATTTTGCAGGGCAATGGAGCTTCCAGCGCATAAGCTAGTATCACCACCCAAGTTGACTTGCAAAGGCGAGAAGCTAGAGCAAATAAAGTAGGTGGAATCGATTCTAGTTTCGCTTATCAAAAATTGATTGTTGGAAGTATAGCTGCGCGATGTGACGCTTGTAGTTAAGCTATTTTGAACAAGTGGCACATTAGTGCTATTTACCACCAATCCGGTATCACAAGAAAAATGCTGATTTATATCAGCCTTAAGAAAAGCCAAACGAGAAATTACCGCAGGATCGTTAATGGTAATTGCTCCTCCAATCACCGCACTGCTATCCTTTAAAAAACAAGCAGAAGAAAAATTATAAGAAATATTAAAGGCATTGTTTTCGATCGCAGTTTGATTTATCACATTTAAATCCTTGTCAAATTCGGTAATGGTTTGATAACTTTTTCCGTTGACTTGTTTAGGATGCAAAAAAATAAAATTGCCATTGTACTTGCTTGTGAGTTGCATGGGAACGCCAATAAAATCAAGTTGCCTTTTTCCTCCCCAAAGCATATTACCCAATTTATCAATTTTATAAAAACAAACCGTATCAGTGCTGCCAATTCCATTAGTATAGCCGTTAAAAATAAAGCCATCATCTACTTCCACAGGTTTATAATAATGATACATACCATCTAGAATCTTGCTTGTCCAAAGCTCATTTCCATTTATATCTGTTTTAATAAAAATATTTCCGGTGCGCATTAAAAAGCCGTTATCCTTGGTAAGTATAGCACCGCCCCAAATACCCCCATGATTATAAAGTTTGCTCCAGATAATATTCCCTGAATTAGAAATTTTAGATAGGGTATTAAATACCTCATTTGTAGCAAGTAATGTGGCATTTCCATAAGTAAAAAAATTACCGGAATGGTCTTGTATGAGCGTGTATGGAGCTTCACCATAAAGTGGATCTGAGAATGATTTACACCAAATAACATTTCCTTGTGCATCGGCATTTACCATAATTGGATAATAATTCGAACCCGGGCTGCATCGCACTAAAAAAGCAAATCCACCGCTATTGGTGGGAATTAGATCTATACCATGAATGCTTAAGCCACTAAACGAATATTTTTGCGTCCATTGAAAAATCCCACACGAGTTAAACTTGTAAATCTTGCAACTATCGAGTGTAAATAAAAGCCAACCCCCATCATTTGAAGGTATTACCCTCACTTGCTGACTGTAGTTGAATTGATGCAATGCTTTCAAAAATGTTGGCCTTTGAGCTATTCCTTCAAAAACAAAGAATAGCAATAACGTCACCATTAGTAATCGTTTCATGTTCACAGTGTAAAACCCATTTTTATATATTTCGCTTATGGGATTAAATTTACATTAATCTAATTTGCTTTTAAAGCAGTTAACAATAAAAAGTATTTGTAGCCGCTAAACAGCAAGTATCCACCAATCAACGGCGCCCAATTACAACAAAAAATAATCATCCTGATTGAATTCCAAGAGCATTTCATTTTTTTAATACATTTGCCGCATGATAACTAGCGACCAATTAAGAGACGTGAGCTCCCGAAGAGAGGAACTGAGGAGGCATCTTTGACGTTGATAAAAAATTAAAAGACATAGCCGAGGTAGAAGAAAAAACCCTTGCTCCCAATTTCTGGGATGACCCTAAAAAAGCCGAGGAAACGCTTAAACAAATCCAGCAAATTAAGCAGTGGACTGGAGCATACTCCGAATTAGAAGGAAGTTGCGACGATCTTATGACTATTTATGATTTTTATAAAGAAGGTGAAGCCACAGAAAAAGAAGTGGATGAACATTATGCTTCATGCATTTTACTGTTGGAAAAACTAGAATTTAAAAACATGCTGAGTGGAAAAGAAGATGGCTTAAGCGCTATTCTTACCATCAATTCGGGTGCAGGCGGAACAGAGAGTCAAGATTGGGCCGAGATGCTCATGCGCATGTACATCATGTGGGCACAAAAGCACAATTGTAAAGTAACCGAAGAGGATTTGCAACCGGGTGATGGCGCAGGAATAAAATCTGCCACCTTACAAATAGAAGGAGATTTTGCTTATGGCTATTTAAAAGGAGAAAGTGGTGTGCACCGATTAGTGCGGATTTCGCCATTTGATGCCAATGCAAAACGACATACTTCCTTTGCCAGTGTTTACGCTTATCCTCTTATTGATGATACTATCCAAATTGATATAAATCCAGCCGATATAGAATGGGATACTTTTAGAAGTGGTGGAGCCGGAGGTCAAAACGTAAATAAAGTGGAGACAGCAGTTCGCCTGCATCACAAGCCAAGCGGTATCATAATAAAAAACCAAGAATCGCGATCGCAATTACAGAATAAAGACAAAGCCATGCAACTTTTGAAGTCGCAATTGTATGAAATTGAAATGCGTAAACGTCGCGAAAGCACAGCTCTGATTGAAAGTGGTAAAAAGAAAATTGAATGGGGATCTCAAATTCGAAACTATGTATTTCATCCCTATAAATTAGTTAAGGATTTACGAACCGAAACGGAAACAAGCGATGTGCAAGCGGTGATGGATGGAGAATTGGACGATTTTATTAAAGCTTATTTGATGGAGTATGGAAGCAGTTAATCTAAAAAAAATTAGGTAAGTAGAAAGTGCGCAACAAGCAGTAAAATAAACTGCAGTAACATTAATCCTTCAATCCAAAATGCCACAAAATACTCATTTTTTTTAGCTGAAGATTGTGCAATAAAAAAAAGTGAAATTATACCTGATAACAAATAGCCCACTCCAGTTGCCCTTGCATCAAAATAATGAAAATACACACCTACAAGTTGCAACAATATAAAGAGTAGCATGCTTGCAATAGAAAGTTGAACGGATTTTTTTTCGCCAAACACCACCGGAAAGGTTTTGATTCCATTTTTTTTATCCACTTCAATGTCACGAATATCAAATGGCAGGGTAATTGAAAAAATAAATACGACACGTGCACAAAATGAAAAAATAACAGGTGTAGAAAATAGATTTTGAAAATCATTTTCGATTATCGGAAACAACACTGTTACGGCACTCCAGACACCTGCTACTAAAAATATTTTCAGGAAAGGAAGCTGACGCAAGCGCTTCATAGAATCCATATTTCTTGAAAAAGGAGTCGCATACAAAACCGAAATAACAAACAAAGGAAGTAAAAACAGCAAGGTTCGTTTACTTAAACTGAACATTGAAATAATTATTCCCAAAACCGAAGAAAAGCAAATTATGGCAATTGAAAGTCGATTCGCAAACACCCATTTGGCACGTTTGGTAAACGGTTCTTTTAAATCCAATTTTGCAAATAAAAGTTTACGATAATTGTAGATAAGAAGGGTGGAGAAAAAAACGAAAATTGAGGTAGGATTTACTAAACTTAGTTGTGAAGAAAAATAAAGCTCGTTCAGGGTTTGGAAATAAGCACATAGTGCAACAAAGATATTGCCGAATAAAAATAAATGTCCTATTTTATTAAGCAAACGCAAATTTTGAAATCACCTTTTAAGCAAAATTAAATTAGCGGTAGCATATCCAACCAGCATTCCAATACCTCCCCCAATAATTGAATTTTGAATAACTTTTGAACGGGCTTCCTTTTCGTAACCCATTCGATACACTTCTTCCTTTAATAAATCGGGATTGGAAACATATTTCTTTCGAATTTTAATCCAACGTGAACCTACAATTACAGTGTAAAGTGCCGGAGCTATTGGTGCCAAAAAACTAAGTACCAAACCGCCACCTAGGCCTACAACTGCTGCTCCTGCTGTAGCCGCTGGCGTTTTGTAGCCTGCAGCAGCATCCTGCTCACCTTGAATATAAATGCGCATTTCGGCAGGCGTGAAATACTCATTTTCGAGCGTATCCTGATGATATACTATGACTTCCTTTCCGTCTGCATATTTTATGGAATAAATATCCTCTTTGTACCAGGTTTTTATTTTTGCTTTACCGGGACGCTGCACGCTAATTCGCTTATAATCGGTGGTGTCTAACACTTTCACATTTGCATAGTCACCGTTTATAAACAATACCTCATCCTGCGCAACTGTAACGTGTGGCAAAATAAGCAGGGCAAAAAAGAAAGAAAGCAGGAAACAATTGTATATTCTCATAAACGAAAGGGTATAAAAACCAAAGATACGGTTCTGATGGGAAATGAAAAATAAATCCCGATTTTTAGTTCAAACTGAACCATTTTTTACTTCAAATGTTCGTACATTTGCACGCCTAAAATTATTAACCGAAAACCAACGAAAAATGCCGCATACAAAATTTGAATATCGTCATATTGGACCTAATAAAAACCAAATTGAAACAATGCTCTCTAAAATTGGAGCAAGCAGTTTGGATGCACTCATTTCCGAAACAATTCCTGCAAATATCAGACTAAAAAAACCGCTAGCAATAGGAGATGCGATGTCGGAATACGAATACCTTGTTAGTTTAAAAGAACTCGGAAAAAAGAATAAAATTTATAAATCATTAATTGGATTGGGGTATAACAATTGTGTAGTTCCTCCGGTAATTCAAAGAAATATTTTGGAAAATCCGGGTTGGTACACAGCCTATACTCCCTATCAAGCCGAAATTGCGCAAGGGCGCTTGGAGGCACTGCTTAATTTTCAAACCATGGTAATGGATTTAACCGGTATGGAAATCGCTAATGCATCACTATTAGATGAAGCCACTGCAGCAGCTGAAGCAATGATCATGTTTTATAATAATCGCTCACGCGATGCAGTAAAAAAGAATGTTCATCAGTTTTTTGTTTCAAAAGATTGTTTTCCGCAAACCATTGCACTTTTGCAAACACGTTCTGCTCCGCTTGGCATCGAATTAGTTATTGCTGACCATACTAGCTTTGAATTTACAGAAGCATTTTTTGGCGGAATAATTCAATACCCGGATGTCAATGGAAAAGTTTCAGATTATGCCGCTTTTGTTAATGCGGCACATGCAAAAAATGCTTCTATCGTTGTAGCTGCCGATTTGTTGAGTTTAGCCTTGCTTACACCACCCGGTGAATGGGGCGCAGATGTAGTGGTTGGAAATTCTCAACGTTTTGGCGTACCAATGGGGTATGGTGGTCCGCATGCTGCATTTTTTGCAACCAAAGAAGATTTTAAACGCATTTTACCCGGTAGAATCATTGGTGTTTCGGTTGACACGCATGGAAATCGTGCATTGCGTATGGCTTTGCAAACACGTGAACAGCATATTCGTCGTGATAAAGCAACTTCTAATATTTGCACGGCTCAAGCTTTATTAGCGATTATGGCAGGTATGTTTGCCGTATATCACGGTCCTGCCGGAATTAAATCGATGGCGCAAAAAATAAATTCCCTCAGCTTTTTGCTTGCTGAAGAATTAAAAAAACTAGGGTACACCCTTAGCCATGAAATATATTTTGATACTGTAAAAATTATTTTCCCCAATACAGTTATTGAAGGCACAGTGCATCAGCTTGCTCTTGCGCAACAATATAATTTCAGGTTTCCGGATTCCACCAGTGCCTGTATCTCGCTTGACGAAACAAGCAGCCTTACAGATGTAAACAATATCGTAAATATTTTTGCACAAGCACTTCAAAAGGCGCCTGTTACACTCGAAGGCAAGGATTTACCAGCACAAAAATCGGCTGTATTCAATTCTATTTTTGAACGTAAATCAGCTTACTTAACGCATCCAATATTTAATTCTTATCACAGCGAGACAGAATTAATGCGCTATATAAAGCGCCTTGAGAACAAAGATTTATCGCTCACGCATTCTATGATTTCCCTTGGGTCATGCACCATGAAATTAAATGCAGCGGCCGAATTAATTCCTATTACTTGGGCTGAATTTGCTTACATACATCCCTTCGCACCCATTGAACAAACGGAAGGATACCAACAAATTTTTATTGAATTGGAGAAAATGTTATGTGAAATTACAGGTTTTGCTGCCATGTCTTTTCAACCCAACTCAGGTGCCCAAGGAGAATATGCAGGTTTATTGGTGATTCGTGAATACCATATTTCAAGAGGCGATGCACACCGCACCATTGCATTAATTCCATCCTCAGCTCACGGTACAAACCCCGCAAGTGCTGCCATGGCCGGAATGCAAATTATTGTAGTAAAATGTGATGAAAACGGGAATATCGACATAAACGACCTCAGACAAAAAGCAGAACTTCACAAGGAAAAGCTTTCTTGTCTAATGGTTACTTACCCTTCTACACATGGTGTGTATGAAGAAGGTATTATTGAAATTACAGATATCATTCACCAAAATGGTGGACAAGTATATATGGATGGCGCCAACATGAATGCTCAAGTGGGCTTAACAAGTCCAGGAAATATCGGTGCTGATGTTTGCCATTTGAATTTGCATAAAACCTTTGCAATTCCGCATGGTGGAGGCGGCCCGGGTATGGGACCAATTGGCGTAGCAGCGCATCTTCAACCATTTCTTCCCTCCCACCCTTTGGTTAAAACAGGCGGAGATAAAGGGATTAAAGCAGTTTCAGCGGCCCCTTGGGGTAGTTCTTTAATTTTGCTTATATCCTATGCTTATTGTAAAATGCTTGGCGCAGAAGGGCTTACCAATTCTACTAAAATGGCCATTTTAAATGCGAATTACATCAAAGAAACATTGAAAGATTATTACAGCACGCTTTATACCGGTAAAAATGGTCGTTGCGCGCACGAGATGATATTAGATTGTGCTGAATTCAAAAAGACAGCGCAGGTAGAAGTTGCAGATATTGCAAAACGTCTAATGGACTATGGTTTTCATGCGCCAACCGTTTCCTTTCCGGTGCACGATACGATCATGGTGGAGCCAACAGAAAGTGAATCCTTGGATGAACTGAATCGTTTTTGCCAAGCAATGATTTCAATTCGTAAGGAAATAGATGAAATTGCTAATGGTAAAGCAGATGTAACAGATAATGTAATTAAAAATGCCCCGCATACGGGTAAAGAAGCTACCGCTGATGTATGGTCACATTCTTACTCACGTCAAAAAGCTGTTTATCCACTAAAATGGGTAGCTGAAAATAAATTTTGGCCAAGTGTTGGTCGCATTGACAATGCTTATGGCGACCGCAATTTAATTTGCTCTTGCCCTTCAATTGAAAGTTATGCTGAGGAATTAATTGCGAATTAGGGCTTTAACTATTATTGGCAAAGATTATAGAAAACTGTCAGTTGGCTTACATCGTATGTTTATGGGCAACAGTAATTTTGCTAAAAAAATATACAGATGAAAAAATCATTTAGCGGTTTAGCCTTGGCTATTAGTTTACTTTCAAGTAGTTGCCAAAGTCAAACTTCACCTCAACATCCAAAACAAAAAATGACATACAATAAGCTTACACCAGCCGAAGAATATGTGATACTAAACAAAGGAACGGACATGCCTTTTACAGGGGAGTATTACAAGAAAAAAGACAAGGGAATTTACATTTGCAGGCAATGCAATGCGCCCTTATATGCATCGAAAGATAAGTTTGATTCAGAATGCGGTTGGCCAAGTTTTGATGATGAAATTAAAGGTGCAGTATCCCGTATAACAGATGCTGACGGCCGAAGAACAGAGATTGTTTGCAACAATTGCAAGGGACATTTGGGCCATGTATTTTTAGGAGAAGGGTTTACCTCAAAGGAAACAAGGCATTGTGTAAATACAAGTTCCATTAAATTTGTAGCAGCTGATGACATAAAAAATATCCCTACTGTTATTAAAGCAAAATAAAATTATGAGCTAATAAAAAAGAGGCTGTCTCACTAGGGGCAGCCTCTTTTTTATTTTATTACTTAGTAAATAGTAACTCTCTATATTTTGGTAAAGGCCATGCTTCATCATCTACGAGCAACTCCAATTTATCCACATGCTCACGAATAATGTCGAAATAAGGTTTAACGTTATCGCAATACGCAACCGCTTGTTTTTTTCCACCATCCAATTTATTTGCCTTCTTGCGTTCGTTTATCATTTTTTCAACACCGGTCTTAATTCCGGTAATATGCTCCGAAATTTCACTTACCATTTTAATTTGAGTTTCTGCCATTTTCTTAAATTCTGAGGCTCCGAATATCGCTTTCAAACCTTCCACATTCTCAATCAATAAATTTTGATATTTAAGTGCTGTTGGAATGATGTGATTTATTGCGAGATCACCCATTACCCGTGATTCAATTTGAATTTTTTTAGTGTAGGTTTCTAAAGCTATTTCGTGACGGGCTTCCATTTCGCGGTGACTCAAAATGTTATGTTTTGCATACAAGTCGAGTGTTTTCTTACTTACCATCGCATCCAATGCATCTGGGGTAGTTTTTATGTTTGATAAACCACGCTTTGCTGCTTCCTTCACCCATTCTTCGCCATACCCGTTTCCTTCGAAGCGAATTTTTTTGCTTTCGATAATGTATTTTTTCAACACTTGGTAAATGGCTTCATCCTTCTTCACATCCTTTGCCAATAAAGCATCAACTTCCTTTTTAAATACATTTAATTGTTCAGCCAAAACCAAGTTTAATACAGTCATGGAAGGCGAGCAGTTTGCTGAAGAACCTACCGCGCGGAACTCAAATTTATTTCCGGTAAATGCAAAGGGTGAAGTTCTGTTTCTATCGGTATTATCCAATAGTATTTCCGGCACCTTTGCAAAGTTCAATTTCAAATCGGTTTTTGCTTCTGGTGACATTTTTCCACTGTGCACTTTTTTCTCTAACTCATCTAAAATGGCACTCAATTGAGAACCAATAAATGCTGAGAAAATCGCTGGAGGTGCTTCGTTCGCGCCTAATCGGTGATCATTACCTGCAGAAGCAATCGTGGCGCGCATCAAATCTGCATTGTCATGAACTGCTTTAATGATGTTTACAAAAAAGGCTAAAAACTGAAGATTCGTTTTAGGCGTTTTTCCAGGTGATAATAAATTTTTTCCGGTATTGGTACTCAAGCTCCAATTGTTATGTTTACCCGATCCGTTCACGCCGGCAAAAGGTTTTTCGTGCAACAAAATTCTGAAATTATGGCGACGTGCTACTTTCTCCATCATATCCATCAGCAATTGATTGTGATCCACCGCCAAGTTCGCTTCTTCATACACAGGAGCACACTCAAATTGATTCGGAGCCACCTCGTTGTGACGCGTTTTTATAGGAATACCCAGCATTAAACATTCTGCTTCTAAATCGCGCATAAAATTTAATACTCTGTCAGGGATCGAACCAAAATAATGATCTTCCAACTGCTGCCCTTTTGCTGGTGCATGTCCAAATAAAGTTCTTCCTGTCATTAATAAATCAGGGCGCGCATTGTGCAACGCTGCATCCACCAAAAAATACTCTTGCTCCCATCCAAGTGTCGCAACAACCTTGGTTACATTTTTATCAAAATATTGACATACTTCGGTTGCTGCTTTATCGATAGCGTGAAGCGATTTCAATAAAGGAGTTTTGTAATCCAATGCCTCACCGGTATAAGAAACGAAAATAGTTGGAATACATAATGTAGTACCAATAATAAAGGCAGGAGAAGTAGGATCCCAAGCTGTATATCCGCGTGCTTCAAAAGTATTGCGAATTCCACCACTCGGAAAGCTGGAAGCATCCGGTTCTTGTTGCACCAATTGCGCAGCATCAAAATTTTCGATAGCCTTTCCATCCCCTATTGGTTCAAAAAAAGCATCGTGTTTTTCGGCTGTAGCTCCGGTTAAAGGCTGAAACCAGTGCGTGTAATGTGTTGCTCCCTTTTCCAAAGCCCATACTTTCATGGCAGAGGCAACCTGACCCGCTATTTTGCGGTCAATTTGTGTTCCTTGCTCCATAGCCATCATCACACTTTCGTATGCTTCTTTAGGAAGCGACTCTTGCATGACTTGTTTGCTGAAAACACTTGCTCCAAAAAGCTTAGAGCTTACTTTACCATGGTCAACCGGCACTATTGGTGTGCGGGCCATCAATTCTTCTAATGCTTTAAATCGGTGTATTGCCATTTTTTTATTGTTGAATTATTGATTTTTTGAATTATTGAATTAGTAATTAATTGAAATGCGATAATTATCAATTTTTAGTATAAACGGTTTTTAAAAATTTAGTCTTCCAACTCATATCTGCTCACAACTATGTGAACCCTTTGTTTCCTATGTTCCTATGTGTTTAATTTATCCTCCATGCGCCATTCCTAACAGCATATAAACACTTGAAGCAATCTTAAACTTCGGTTTGAAACGGAGAATTTGTAAAAAGGTTATCCATTTCGGACACAAATGTATTTTTTTTTTGAATACCCCCCTATTTTTTCAATACAATTTTAAAAATAAATGATTTTTTTTATTAACAACCCCCTATTAATTACTTTTAAATCTAAAAGTAGTTTATTTTCGCTTGCAGCAAAATAATGTTTGTACCTTCGGGCTCCATTCAATTCCCTCACAATGAAAAACGCTGAAACTGCGATACAAATTCGATTTGTGGATTTGGATCAATTTGGTCATGTCAACAATGCCATCTATCTCTCTTACTTAGAAGTATCTCGTCTTCCTTACTTTGATAACATTATTGGCACCATCGACTGGCTCAACGAAGGAATTATTTTAGCGAAAGCAGAGATAGATTATAAAATCCCCATTTTATTAAAAGACCAAATCAAAATTAAAACCTGGTGCAGCCGCATGGGCTCCAAGAGTTTCGACCTTTCCTATTCTATTTTAAAAACAGAAAACAACCTGGATGTGGAAGTAGCCACCGCAAGAACCGTAATGGTGTGCTTTAATTATGTGAAACAAATCAGCATCGCGGTGCCGG
Source organism: Bacteroidota bacterium (assembly GCA_016721765.1). Lineage (NCBI taxonomy): Bacteria > Pseudomonadati > Bacteroidota > Bacteroidota bacterium. The sequence goes on along the minus strand of JADKHO010000001.1, from coordinate 2,025,561 downwards.
ATGCATGGAAAGGACGTATGTTAGCTACTTAATTGACTTTGCGCCAAAAGCAATTGCCAGTCAGTTATAAATCACATTACTCTTTTGCAGAAAAAAATCCGCGACCTCTGCGACTCCATAGCGCTCTTTGCGGTTAAATACGAAACATAAATCCTAAAGTACTGTTGGCAGAAATTCTGCGTACTTTATTTACCATCCAAAATTTGACGAATCTTAATCGCCGTAAGCGGATGATAATTCGCTTGGGATTGATCAAATATTTTCTGCGCACGGGCTTTCCCATCAGCACTTTTAAGCAACTCTCGATAAATAGGTTCTAAAAACTTTTTTCTACCTACACTTCCTAAAAAACGCTCCATTGCCGGATTAGCGGTTGTATAGCCCGAAGCAATTGACAACTTAAACCACTCCGCTGCAATTTCGCTGTTGCCCGTTTCGGTTAAATTAAAATCTGCATCCAATTTTTCAAGCTTAGCCAAAGGCTGGGGCCGATTTAATTTTCTTAAAAATTGTAACCACTCGTGTGTGGTCCATTCCTTTGCTTGGATAGTGCTCATCTCTACACTGTTCTCAAATGCCTCCCTAACTTTATCAACCACTTCAAATCGAGTTGGGTTTTCGTGCACAAAAGAGTTTGGCAAAGCAGTTCCAAATACCCATTCCTTAATATGAAGATTATTAAAAATGGAAGTATCCCCGTCTGCTAATTTTTCTTCCATAAAATCCAAACAAGCTTGTGTAGTAATAGGTGTAAACGCATATTTACTAATATACTCGTTGAGATAAGCATCAAATTTTTTTCTTCCAATTTGTTCTTCTAACACCTTTAAAAAGATGGCCCCTTTTTCATAAGGAATATTCGAAAATGCGTTCTCCGGATTTCTATTGTTCAAATCCAATCGTAAACGTGTATCGGGATTATTGGCTCCTAGGGCTGCGTAATCGCTTTCCATATCTTGATAGCCTTGCTCCCAAAGCATATCGGTATAGGATTTTCCCGAAATACTTTCCATGATTCTCCGCTCAAAATAGGTAGTAAAACCTTCATTTAGCCAAATATCATCCCAGGTTGCATTCGTAACCAAATTACCACTCCAACTATGCGCCATTTCATGCGCTATAAGCGAAACCAGGCTTTTATCGCCGGCTATAATTGTGGGAGTAGAAAAAGTGAGACGGGGGTTCTCCATGCCTCCAATTGGGAATGAAGGTGGAGCAATAAGTACATCGTAATTTCCCCAACGGTAAGGTCCGCAAATAGCTTCTGCAGCCTGCATCATTCTGGGAATATCGCTTAATTCATTGGCTGACTTCTCTAACATGATGGGTTCGGAATAAACTCCACTGCGGGCATCAATGGCTTTGTATTCAATATCTCCAACTGCTAAAGCAATTAAATAACTGGGAATTGGGATTTCCATTTGAAAAGCATAGCGCCCGGATTCATTCTTATGTTGCGGATTTTTTGCACTCATCAGCGCAAGCATGCCTTTGGGAACCTGCACATTTGCATTATAGGTAATACGAATTGCCGGCACATCCTGGCAAGGGAGAAGTGAGCGCGCTTGTATACTCTCGCATTGTGTAAATAAAAATGGCCTTTTCTTCCCGGCTGTTTGCGTGGGCTCCAACCATTGAAGCGCTTTTGCCTTTGGACCAGTGGTGTATTCAATGCTCACCAAAGAGTCGTTTTCTTCAATAGGAATAACTAAACCGCTTCCATACTCCGCATTAAATGTACCCACAAAAAAGTCAACTTTTCTATCATTTACTTTCACACTTTTTACATTCAAATCGTAGCTGTCAAAGCGAATAAATTTTGTCTTCGTTTTATTTTTAAAACTCCAAGTGGCTGTAGCGTGAATTTGTCTGGTTTCAAAATCAACCGCGGCATCCCATTGCAAATGTGTTGTGCGCACACTGTCGTAATTGGAGTAAGTGCTCATTCTTTTGTTTAATGAGATGGTGGGTTGAGCTTGTTTTTGTTTACAAGCTGCCAAGCTAAGTATTAAAAATAGCAGTAGATAGTATTGTCGCATACAGGGTTATTTTTTACAGCTTCAAATGTAAGAGATAAAAATAGTTTGCTGCATCATATATTTTTAGACCCGCAGAAATGCTTAATTTTATGCACCACAAAACCTTATGCAAATCAAATCTGCTCTTCGTGCTTTTGTTATTTTATTTTTTATTAGTTCTAATATATGGGCGCAGCATTTTTGGGTTCCTGATGCTGCATTTAGAAACCAATTAAAAATTAAGTATCCAAGCTGTTTTACATTACAGGATTCACTTCTCACTAATTGTGCTCCTATCACAACTGATACAGCGCTGAATGTGAGGTATAGCTCCTTGCAAAATTTAACAGGTATACATTTTTTTAGCGGACTTAGGTATCTTGATTGCGCAGGAAATAATCTTACCTCATTACCAACCCTGCCTGTTTCACTTAGAACTTTATTTTGCGCACACAATTATTTGGATAGCCTTCCTTATCTTCCTGATTCATTAATTTTTATTGATTGCACAGCTAACCTATTAACAAGTATTCCAATTCTCCCAAATTCCTTAATCACACTTCAGTGCGATGGAAATTTACTTCCAACTCTTCCTACATTGCCAAATGCTTTAAGGGCCTTGTCTTGTCGAAATAATTTGTTGACAATATTGCCTTCACTTCCCAATTCGCTTTCCGGCTTAGGCTGCGGTTATAATTTATTAACCACTTTGCCTGCTATGCCTGTTGACCTAAGAGGATTATATTGCGAAGGCAATTTTTTAAGTACTATTGGGCCATTACCAGCTTCCTTAGAATACTTTTGGTGTTCCAATAACTTACTCACCAGTTTGCCCACACTGCCTAACCTAATTCAATTGGCATGCAGTCAAAATTTTATTCCTATCCTTCCTCAACTACCTAGTTCGTTATACGAAATGGGTTGCTCTGGAAATCTGTTGACCTCACTGCCATCACTTCCAAATATGATGCGGTCTCTGGATTGTTCTAATAATTTACTTACAGCTCTCCCCGCATTACCCGATTCGCTGGAATGGTTGGAATGCCCACTCAATCAAATTTCGAGTATTCCACAACTTCCCACAAAACTTCATTACCTTAATGTTTCAGATAACCCCATTGCCTGTTTGCCACAATTACCCATTAGTTTAAATTATTTTGTAATGAACAATACTTCCATTATTTGCTTGCCAAATATCCTAAATGGAGTTACACCCAATCTCCCAATCTGTACATCTGCTTCTCCATGCAACCCTTTATTCATTGATAAATTAAACGTTGCTCAAATCAAAATTTTTTCGAACCCCATCAGCAAAACAGCATTGATTTCTTGCAATCAAGGTGAAATTATTGGAAAGGTTGAATTAATAAACAACTTGGGAATTACCCTACAAACAAAAATTATTTCAAGTACTTCTTTCATTTGGGATTTGGAGAACTTACCTTCAGGAATGTATTGGTTTAAAGGTCAACAATGGATCGAGAAATTTCTTAAAATATAGATGAGAGCATACTTAATACTCCTTTGTTACTTTTACAGCATAAGTATAAATGCACAGGAAAGCTTTAAAATTAAATTTGTGGCAAATTCTGGATTTTCAGAATTTGGCCAGGTAAACACATCCATTATTAAGCTAAACTCCAAGGATAGTATCCAACTTGAAACACTAAAAATTTACATATCAGAACTTAGCATTTTAAATGACAAAAATGTAATTTGGAAGGAACAAAATAGTTTTCATTTAATTGATTTTAGTCATCCATCAACCCTTTTGCTTATTTTGAAATTGCCTTCTTATCAGTCCTTCAATAAACTAAAATTCAATCTCGGCATCGATAGCTTAACCAATGTATCCGGTGCAATGGGCGGTGATTTAGATCCAACTAATGGAATGTATTGGACCTGGCAGAGTGGTTACATCAATTTTAAACTCGAAGGAAAAAGTAATTTAAGTACTGCCAGAAAAAATGAATTCCAGTTTCATTTAGGTGGATATCACTATCCTTATAATTGTCTACAAACAGTTGAATTAGCTGTACCAATCCAAGATTCAATTACACTCGTTTTTGACATAAAAAAGCTGCTTTCTGAAATCGATTTTTCACAGATCTCGCACATTATGTCGCCCGGAAAGGATGCCCTTGATCTTTCACAAAAAGCAGCAAAAGCATTTTATGTTAAACCATGACGGTAAAGAAAGTCGCTTCCCTCCTATTAATATGCTCTGTTATTAGTGCTTTTCATCAAGCCGAAGAATTGCTTTTTAAAGTACCCACAAATTGGCCAAAACCTGCATATAATTTTGAAAAAAATCCACTCAGCACAAAAAAAATAGCATTAGGCAGAAGTTTATTCTACGACCCTCAACTATCGCGCAACAATACAATTTCCTGCGCCAGCTGCCACAACCCATTCTCCGCCTTTGCGCATGTTGACCATGCTTTGAGTCATGGCATCGATGATAAAATTGGCACACGCAATGCACCCGCATTGATGAACTTGGCTTGGAGCAAAACGTTTATGTGGGATGGTGCCATAAATCACCTCGACATGCAAGCCCTTGCTCCAATTTCTAATCCCAAAGAAATGGACCTTCAAATGAACCAAATGGTGGCCAAATTGCAAACCACAAAAAAATATCCGCAACTATTTAAAGAAGCTTTTGGCGACAGCATAATTAGTGGTGAGAATTGTTTGAAATCCCTCTCTCAATTTATGTTAACATTAATCTCAAGCAATTCGCGTTACGATAGCGTAATGCGCAAGCAAGCAACATTTACAGAACAAGAAAAAAATGGGTATTTCTTATTTCAAAAAAAATGTTCCAGCTGTCACACAGAGCCGCTCTTTACCAATTTACAATTCGAGAACAATGGCTTGTCAATAGATACAACACTAAACGACTTTGGACGAATTAAGCTTACACATCTAAAAGATGATTCATTAAAATTTAAAGTTCCAACCTTACGAAATATCGAATTCACCTATCCCTATATGCACGATGGGCGTTTTAAACATTTATCGGAAGTACTCAATCATTACACAAAAGAAATTAAGGAGAGCAAAACACTTTCGTTTCAATTAAAAACACCTATCAAATTAAGTTCTAATGAAAAAGTGGATCTAATCGCCTTTCTGCTTACACTTACTGATAGGAATTTTTTATTCCATCCGGATTATTCTTATCCAAAATAATTAATAACAAACTAAAAGGATTTTACTTCAATTAAAAAGAAGATAAAAATAAACAGAAATCAAATTCATCCGCTTAAATCAGCGTTCTTTTTCCTGTTTATTAGCGAATTAAATTTTCTTATAAGTATAAAATAATTCTAATTAAATCGAGTAGAAAAATTTAACCGCTGGGAGCGCAACGGAGGCGCAGAGGGCGCTTTGAGTTGTAAAGTGAAGCAATATTGTTTTAAATCTTATAAAATCGAATCTCTGAAATAATCCCGAACCAAATCTGCAAAAATCAGCAGTATCCGCGTCATCCGCGTTCCATTAAGCCGTTTATCAATCTGCTTGCTTTCATCTTCAAAATCTTTACTCCTCCTAATAATACTGATAAACTGAAATGGTCTTCTCTAATTCGTTTCCATCCTTGTCAAATGTGAGCACTTCTTTTTGCAAACCACTTTTATCAAATACATTCAAGTACTTTTTATACAATGCCATCGATGCATCCAATTGTCTTACTTCAATATTTTGTTTCTCTGTATTATAAACATACACCCATTTCTCATACAGCTCACCATTTCCATCCAGCTCAATCAATTCAGCGGGTTTATTAAATGAAGTGTAAGAAATAATATAATGGTAATTGATTTCACCGGCTGCATCATAATTTATTTCCTCCACAATATTTCCAAAGTCATTGAATCGGTAAATGGTTTTTTCCTTATTCGAATTCCCTTTAAAAATGTGCTTTTCGAGTGTTTTGGTGCGGTCGTCAAAACTGTATTCCCACTTATTGAAAAAGCTTCTATTCTGTTTCAAGCCCAAGCACTGCGCTTCTCTACCGTATTCATCATAAGTATAGGTTATTTCAAGTAAGGGTAAGCCTTCACGGGTATAATTCGCTTCCTCCATTTTTTGGCCTTGGCTATCATATCTTTCATACCCAATCTTAATACCTGCTGACGCAATTTTTCCATTGTACAATTTATACACCCAATCTTCCCTAAATTTTATTTTTCCGGATTTGGGTAACTCTAATGATTTCGAAAAGGTTTCATCAGGGTAATAGCCAATTGCTAATGTTTGTGAAGTGGCTGTAAATAAGCATAGAAAAAAAAGCAGAGGTGCTATTTTAAATACTCGCATTGCATTCATGAGTTCATTTTGTGTTTTAACTCTTAAACGGAACAAGTCCTTTTAAGGTTTCAAATTTTTAGGATTAACCGATAAAAAATGGGCAAACAGCCAAAATTAAAATGCAATTACCCTTTTCTCTACCTATTACTAAAAAATTAAAATTACTTTGTCACAAAATATTATTTACCAATGAAAAAAATACTCCTTAGTCTCTCTCTTTTACTTTCACACACACTTTTTATTCAAGCTCAAACTAATCCTGCCATCCTAAACTGGTTGCAAAATAATACGGTAACAGGCCGGCATTATGTGAGTGGAAATTCAACTGCCATTGCAGATGCTGTTTTAGCAAATGTACAATCGGTTCAGTATTCCACTAACTTTGTATATGTTAGCACCAAAGGCATTCCTGCCTATATTACCGGGCCATTTCTGGATGGAAATCCCTCTCTTGCTTCCAACCAAAACGCTATTTTTAAATTCCCATTAAATCCGGTTCAAAACACGGGCACGCTTACCAATACTACAGGAGGCAATATTGGTGTTTTTATTAATGGGGTGGCATTATTCGATTATCGTGATGGTGTATCTTGGAAAAATTCCACCAATGCGCTTGCAGGAGGACCATTACCCGGTGGGCCGGGAGATGGCGTATGGAACCGCGATGCCATTGTTGGTGAACGTCTTGGTTTTGATTGCTCCAAAGGACATCCCGCCATGGGAAATTACCATCACCACCAAAATCCAAGTGCTTTTAAATTAGATTTAAATGTAATATCTACGATTTGTACTTTGTACGATGCTGACGGTTTATACGTAATTGATAGCACCCAACACTCCCCTTTAATCGGATTTGCCTATGACGGATTTCCAATCTATGGCGCCTATGCCTATCAAAACACAAATGGTACAGGAGCCATAGTTAGAATGAAATCGAGTTATTCAAAAAGAAATATTAGCACACGAACTACTTATTCAAGTGGTAATACAGTAACTGCCGGCCCCACTGTAAGTGCTACTTATCCAATCGGATATTTTCGCGAAGATTATGAATACATTCCAACCAGTGCGGCTACACCCGATTTTTTAGATGAGCACAATGGTAGGTTTTGTGTTACACCCGAATATCCTAGTGGAATATACTGTTACTTTGCTACAGTTGATGCAGGTTGGAATTCTGCTTACCCGTATGCAGTTGGCCCCACCTTTTACGGTACAAAAGTGGCAGCAAAAGTTACCAGTATCAGTGAGCCGGTAAGTACTTATACTGCGCCAAATGGTATTACAGAAACGCCTCTTTCTGACTTAAACATAAATGTATTTCCAATTCCTGCGAATGATTTTATTGCTTTGCAATTAACAACCCTTGCAAGCCATTCAATAAACCTAGGACTTTATGACTTAAACGGAAAGCGCCTTCAACAGGTCTCTATTTACCAAGGCAGTTCTATTGCATATTTTGACACAAAAAAACTGTATGCCGGCGAATATTTTATAAAAATTGAAAACGCTCCAAACCAAAATGCAAAACGGATTGTTGTGGTGAAATAGCCTACAAAATCACACTTTCATAAGCAGTAAATTATCCGCCAAATTCTTCGTAATTTTGCCACTTATGAAGAAATACGTTTTTATTCTATTTCTAGCTTCCCAGTTGTGTGGTGTGTTTAGCTTTGCGCAAGAAAATAAAAAAGATGCAAAAGGTCTAAAACAAGGTGCTTGGGTAAAATTTGATGCGAACACAAAAGTCAAATTATACGAAGGTAGTTTTGTGAACGATAAGCCAAACGGCTTGTTTAAATACTATTTCCCTTCAGGAAAAATAAAAGCAATTACTACCTACAGCAATGAAGGTCAAAAGGCACGTGCCTTATTGTTTGATGAAAAAGGCAATAAAATAGCGGAGGGAATCTACATCAACGAAAAAAAGGACAGTATTTGGAATTACTACAATCCAGAACATGTTCTGATTTCGCAAGAAAGTTATTTGAATTGCATAAAAGATGGCTTGTGGAAAATTTATTACGAAGACGGAAAACTATTTGAAGAAACTTCTTGGAAAGCTGGCGTTAAAAACGGTATCTGGAAACAATATTTTAAAAGTGGTAACCCTAAAACGGATGCCTCATACAAAGCGGGCGAATTGGATGGAGTAATGAAATTATTTCAACCGGATGGTAAACTCGAAATGTCGGGCACATACGTAAATGCTATGCGTGAAGGAGCTTGGATTTATTATCTCCCTTCCGGTGAAATAAAAAACAGGGAACTTTACAGCAAAGGCACACTGCTAAATCAGGAACTCATGAATGGCGTTTTCACAGATAAGTATGACAACGATATTTTAAAAAGCAGTTATACCTATAAAGACGGAAAAAAAAATGGAGAATTCATTGAATATTATCGGGCCGGTCAATGGAAAAAACGCTTAAAACCAGCTGATGGCGAATTTGCGGAAGAAGAGGAGGAGTATTTTGAAGGACAAAAAATACAACGCAAAGGAATCTTCGTGAATGATAAATTGGACGGAAAAATCAGCACTTTCAATTTAGATGGAAAGCTGGATAAAACAGAGGAATATAGCAATGGCATGTTGATTAGCGGAAGTAAAGGAGGAAAAATTAAATGAGTAAAAAAGGTAGAATATTAGTAGCGATGAGCGGTGGAATTGATAGTTCCATTGCAGCCTTGCTATTGCATGAAGAAGGCTATGAAGTGGTGGGTATTACAATGAAAACTTGGGATTATCAAAGTTCAGGCGCTCAAAAAAAGGAAACCGGTTGTTGCAGCTTAGATTCGATCAATGATGCACGAAGCATTGCCGTAGACAATGGATTTCACCATATTATTTTAGATATACGGGATGAGTTTGGCGATTATATTATCGATAATTTTGTGGATGAATACTTAGCCGGACGTACACCTAATCCTTGTGTATTATGCAATACGCATATAAAGTGGGAGGCATTGTTAAAACGTGCCAATCAGCTGGATTGTGAATTTATTGCTACCGGTCACTATGCCAATGTGCGCTTAGAAAACGAACGTTATGTGATTTCGAAAGGCTTGGATGAAAGCAAAGATCAAAGTTATGTGCTTTGGGGATTAACCCAGGAAAGCCTTAAGCGCACTAAATTCCCGCTAGGAAAATACCGCAAAAGCGAAATAAAAAAAATGGCCATCGATCGAGGCTTAATTGATTTAGCCAACAAGAGCGAGAGCTATGAAATTTGTTTTGTGCCGGATAACGATTACCGTGCCTTTTTAAAACACAAGGTGGATGGCCTCGAAGAAAAAGTGGCAGGTGGTAATTTTATGAGCACCGATGGCAAAATATTGGGAAAGCACAAAGGTTATCCTTTTTATACCATTGGACAACGTAAAGGATTGGAAATAGCGGTGGGTGAACCCTTGTTTGTTACTGAAATTATTCCCGAAATAAATACAGTGGTGCTTGGCAAGAAAGAAGATCTCGAGAAAAAGGAAATGACCGTGCGCAACTACAACCTTATCAAATATGCAAATTTGGGTGAGGGAATGGATTTTTTAACTAAAATTCGTTACAAAGATCCCGGAACCATTGGAACAGTGCGTGAAGATAACGGCAAAGCAAAAGTGTTGTTTCATCAAAATGTTTCTGCAATCGCACCCGGACAATCTGCAGTATTTTATGAAGGCAATGATTTGGTAGGTGGTGGATTTATTGTTTAATTTTAGAACATGAAAAAAGTACTTGCACCATTTCTAGTTTTGATGCTGCTTTTATCGCTTGCCTGTAAAAAGGAAAAAAAAGCAGAAGCAGTGGATTTAGGCTATACTTATTTTCCAACTGAAATAGGGCGTTACGTAATTTATCAGGTTGATTCTATTTCGTACAATGATTTTTTTAATCCGGTAAAAATTGACACTGCTCACTTTCAAATCAAAGAACTGGTTCAATCCCATTTTACCGATAACGAAGGCCGAGAAAGTGATCGCTTGGAGCGTTACGTGCGAAAAAACGATTCTTTGCCCTGGATACTGAGAGACGTTTGGTATCAAACCCGAACTTCCACGAAAGCCGAAAAAGTGGAAGAAAATGTGCGCTTTGTTAAACTCATTTTTCCTGTAGAAGTGAACCAAAAATGGAATGGCAATGCATTTAATCCAATTGGAAACTATGAATATGAATACAAAACGGTGGATGTAAAAAAGACAGTAAATAAAATTAATTTCGATTCAACACTAACTGTAAATCAAATTCTTGATTCCAATTTGATAGAAAAAAAATACCAGGTTGAAATTTATGCAAAAAATGTAGGTATGATTTACAAACGCTTTGTAGATGTGCAAGACAAAAGCACCAGCATAGAACCTAAACCACTTTCGGAACGTATTGACGCCGGGTCCGACTGTACCTACAAAATAATTGCATTTGGTAAACAATAATTAATAACCCAACAATACAATGAAACTAAGACTTTTACTTGCCGGTTTATTTCTCTCAATTAGCTTATTTAGCAAGGCACAGAGTGATAAATATGTTGTTTATTTTGCAGATAAAAATGGCAGCCCTTATTCGATTACAACCCCTTCTGCATATTTATCTCCCAGAGCAATTCAACGCAGAATTACTCAAAACATTCCAATTCAACTGGATGATTTACCTGTAAATGCATCCTATATAAGTCAGGTGGAAGCTTTGGGAGTAACTGTTCTAAATCGTTCTAAATGGTTTAATGCCATTTCTATTCAAACAAGCGATACTAATAAAGTAAATGCAATTAAAGCACTGCCTTTTGTGCTTGGAACAAATGTGCTTAACAGAAGTGCTAATCTTAAAAAAGATGAACCCATAACTAAATTCGATTTTGAAGCAAAATTACCCACCCTCGTTGAATCTGCGAATCGAACCGCAAGTCTAAGCTATGGTATGGCCGAAAATCAAATTCAAATGTTAGGCGGAAACCTGCTTCATGATTTGGGATTTCAAGGTCAAGGAATGGTGATTGCTGTGTTGGATGCAGGATTTACCGATGTCGATAATATGGTTGTATTTGACAGCTTAAGGGCAGGAAATCAAATTCTTGGTACACGCAATTTTGTGGATGGTGGTACTTCGGTGTATGGATTTAATAGCCACGGAACCTCTGTATTGAGTACAATGGGGGCAAATATTCCGGGAACATTTATCGGTACTGCACCTAAAGCTAGTTATTACCTTATCCGAACCGAAGATGTGTTATCTGAAAACCCTATCGAAGAATTTAATTGGCTTTCGGGTGTGGAGTATGCGGATAGCGTGGGTGCAGATGTGATAAACTCATCCTTAGGATATACCACATTTGATAATGCTGCATTAAATCACACTTATGCGGATCAAAATGGTCATACCAACATTAGCGCTAAAGCCGCGTCACGTTGTGCGAGCAAAGGAATTGTGGTAGTTGTTGCTGCCGGAAACGAAGGCAGCAGCTTTTTTCATTACATCAGCTCGCCTGCCGATGCCGATAGCATTCTTGCCATTGGTGCAGTTGACGGAGGTGGAAATTATGTTGGTTTCAGTTCCACTGGCCCTGCATCTGATGGGCGTGTAAAACCAAATGTTGCGGCACAAGGTTCAGGAACCATTGTGGCTTATCCGGGTGGCACTATTGGCGGTGGCAGCGGTACTTCATTTGCCTCACCCGTTACTGCAGGAATGGTGGCTTGTTTACGTCAAGCAAATCCAACAAAAAATTACCTCGAAATTATTGATGCCATTCAACAAAGTGCAAGTCAATACTTAACACCCGACAGTTTAAAGGGTTATGGAATACCCAATTTTAACCTTGCCAACATTTTAATTTCCGGAATTCAAGTTAACAGTAAATCCAACTATGGATTGCAAAAAGTATTTCCAAATCCATTTAGTGAAGACCTAGGGTTTCTTTACTTAGCTGATCAAAATGAAATGTTACAAGTGGAACTATTTGATGTTTCGGGAAGAAAGGTCTTTGCGTCTGAAGAAAAAACGTATCACCATAATTTGAGCTATATAAAACTCGATATCAACAAACAACTTTCCCCTGGCTTTTATCTGCTGCGTGCCAAAAGCACCTTAGGTAGTTTTGAGCAAAAAGTAATGAGAAAATAAAATCCTTCCACTCGCCTAATATTCGCCTAACTTTTTACGTTACTTATTAAGTTTTAGCTGTTGAAAACAAATTTGAAAAGCAACAGCTAAAACAAAAAAAATAGTCAATTTTATTCTGTTAATATTGAATAAATTGAAATGGCAGAAGTAAAAGAAAAAGTGCTTAAAAATCAGCCGGTTGAAGCAGAACCCAGCGCTGAGGTAAAGAAGCCGAAAAAGGTAAAAAAGGAGCAAGTGGAAAGTGAACCGCAAAAAAAATCATTCTCTGCCGTTGTCCGCTTTTTGCGGGATGAGCGCACGCATAAAGTTACCGGCCTGGTTTTTCTGGTGTTCTCGCTCTATCTTTTCATTGCTCAAGTTTCTTATATTTTTACTTGGCAAAACGACCAAGACAAAGTATTGGGTTCTTGGTGGGCACTGCTTGGTGACAATCAATTACAGGTTGAAAACTGGTTAGGTAAAATGGGTGCAATTGTTTCGCACCAGTTTATTTACAATTGGTTTGGGATTGCTTCCTTCATTTTTTGCTTTGTGTTTTTTCTGATTGGGACAAGAATTATGCTTAAGAAGCGCATTCTTCCCATGCGTAAATCCTTGCGTATCTCTTTCTTTGCTTTGCTCTGGATATCGGTGGCGATGGCCTTTGTATTTAAAAATCCTGACTTGCTTTTTATGGGCGGAAGTTTCGGATACTTTAGCAATCTATGGCTAAGTGGGATATTGGGAACTATTGGTGCTGCCATTTTTATTGTTGCTGCCGCGATGGTATTTTTAATTGTTGGAAATTATTTGCCAATAGCTATGATGAAAAAAGCAGAGGCTGGGAAAGAAGCGGAAACGATTCCTGAAAAAGAAGAAATTAAAGCTAAAAACGAAGATGCACAAGGCTTTGAAATCATTGAAACTCCAGAAACCAATGTGCATAAAAACATTGTAGAGCGCATCAAAAACAAAAAAGCCACCGCAGTAAAAGAAACAGAATTTGTTTTTGCTACCACAAATATGATTCCTGAAGTAAAGGAAACACCCAACAAAGATTTTCTTGATTTAGATATTGAAACTCCTTCTCAAACGGCCAAAATAGCGGATTTAACCATGGAGGTAATTGTTCCGGAACCGCAAATCAAAGCGGATGAAATTCCATTTGTGGTAGAAGAAAAAACAGCTCCACTTGAGGATGAAATCACCGCCGAATCAATCATCGCCGAGCTTCCATTAGAAGATTATGACCCTACTTTGGAGCTTTCTTCTTTTCAGTTTCCACCGGTTGAATTGCTCGAGAAACATGGAAGTGATACCATAACCATCAACAATGAAGAGCTTCAAGCCAATAAAAACAAAATTCTCGAAACACTTAAAAATTACAGCATCGAGATCGAAAAGATAAAAGCTACCATTGGCCCAACGGTAACTTTATATGAAATTATCCCTGCAGCCGGAGTTCGAATTTCAAAAATTAAAAACCTGGAAGATGACATTGCATTAAGTCTTTCGGCTCTTGGAATCCGCATCATTGCGCCTATTCCGGGTAAAGGCACCATTGGAATTGAAGTTCCAAATCAAAAACCCGAAACGGTTTCCATGCGCTCCATCATTGATTCGGATAAATTTAAAAATAGCACGTTCGATTTACCAATTGCCTTGGGTAAAACCATCAGCAACGATATTTTTATAACCGATTTGGCAAAGATGCCACACTTACTCATGGCGGGAGCAACCGGACAAGGGAAATCAGTTGGATTAAATGCCATATTGGTTTCTTTGCTTTATAAGAAGCATCCTTCGCAACTTAAGTTTGTATTGGTTGATCCTAAGAAAGTTGAGTTAACGCTATTCAATACTATTGAACGACACTACTTGGCTAAGCTGCCAGATTCTGCTGAATCCATCATTACCGATACTAAAAAAGTTATTAATACGCTAAATTCCTTGTGCATCGAGATGGATCAGCGTTACGATTTGTTGAAAGATGCTGCGGTTCGAAACCTTAAAGAATACAATGCAAAATTTATTTCACGGAAACTCCTGCCGACCAATGGTCATAAGTTCTTGCCTTATATTGTGCTTGTAGTGGATGAGTTTGCAGATTTAATTATGACGGCAGGTAAAGAGGTGGAAACACCCATTGCGCGTTTGGCACAACTTGCCCGTGCCATTGGAATTCACTTAATTATTGCAACTCAAAGGCCATCCGTAAATATCATTACCGGAACAATTAAAGCCAACTTCCCTGCTCGCATAGCGTTTAGAGTAAGTTCCAAAATTGACTCCCGCACTATTTTGGATTCCGGTGGAGCTGATCAATTAATTGGTAGAGGTGACATGTTGTTAAGTACAGGTAATGATTTAATACGCATACAATGTGCTTTTGTGGATACACCTGAAGTGGATAAGATTACTGAATTTATTGGCTCTCAGCGCGGTTACCCGGATGCATTTTTACTGCCGGAATACATTGATGAAACGGCACAAGGTGGAACAGAAGATTTTGATCCATCCGAACGCGATGCCCTTTTTGCTGAAGCAGCTAAAATAATAGTACAACATCAACAAGGCAGTACATCTTTAATTCAAAGGCGCTTGAAGCTGGGTTATAATCGCGCAGGCCGAATAATCGATCAATTAGAGTCGGCTGGCGTAATTGGACCATTTGAAGGAAGTAAAGCCAGACAGGTATTAATTCGCGACGAAAATAGTTTGGAACAATTATTGAATCCGTAAATTTGCGCTGAAAAGAATTATACCTTCAGCGCACAACACCTACTATTTTTTAATTTTCAAACATGAAAAAAAATCACTTAATCCTAACCGCCATTTTACTGGCTAATACCCTTATTGCATCCGCTCAAATTGATGAAAAAGCAAAAAAAATATTAGATGAACTAAGCGCAAAAACAAAGGCATTCACTACAATTATTGCTAACTTCTCCTACACCATCGAAAACAAAACCGAGAAAACCAGTGAAACGCAAGAAGGAAAAATAACAATTAAAGGCAAAAAGTACCGTTTAGAAATTGCAAATCAAACCATCATTAACGATACTAAATTTAGCTACACCATATTAAAAGACGCAAAGGAGATTCAAAAAAATACGGCTGCTGTAGCTGGCGGCAAAAATGGTGATGACATTAACCCCAGTAACATTTTTACGATGTACGAAAATGGATTTAAATACCAGTTTGTAAAAGAAGAGAAACAAAGCACCGGTGCCGTTTATCAAATTATTAAGCTCTTCCCAACAGAAGCAAAAAAGCGAAATTTCCACACGGTTATGCTTACGATTGACAAAACAAAAAAACAGATTGTTGCAATAAAAATACTTGGAAAAGACGGAAACGACATGACCTACAATGTGAAAAAATTTATTGCCGACAGCAAGGTTGATGATTCGGTATTTGCCTACAACATCAAGAGTTTTCCCGGATATGAAGAAATTGATTTAACACAATAATTAGTATTTCATACGCGAATGAAAACCGAAGCGCTTAGTTCCAACCAACTTATTTGGCAGTTACTTGCTACTATACCGGATCCTGAAATTCCGGTAATTAGTATTGTAGATTTGGGCATTTTAAGAGAAGTAGAAATAATAAGTGCAACTGAAATTACAATTACCATCACACCAACATATAGCGGATGCCCTGCCATGCGCGCAATTGAAGACGAAATTAAGGTATTGCTGCACAAGGAAGGGTTTGAAAAAATTACGATCAAAACAACCTTAAGTCCAGCCTGGACAACTGATTGGTTAAGTAAAGAAGCAAATGAAAAGCTTCGAAAATACGGCATTGCCCCACCTGAAAAAACTTCAGTAGATAAAAATTCAATTCTTGGTAAAACAAAAAAAGTAGCTTGTCCCCAATGCGGTTCCGAACAAAGTGAGATGATTAGTCAATTTGGTTCAACAGCCTGTAAAGCACTATACCGCTGCCTTTCCTGTAAAGAACCTTTCGACTATTTTAAGTGTATTTAGAAAAAAACACACAAGAAAAACAACTTTTTTTTGCATATCATTTTTAGTTTTCTACATTTGCAGTCCTTTTTAGAAAAAGCAAGTAAAGACAGCTTCAAAATTTTGTCTGAATCGCCTAAAATTAAGGTATGCCGATGTAGCTCAGTTGGCCAGAGCAGCTGATTTGTAATCAGCTGGTCGGGGGTTCGAATCCCTCCATCGGCTCTAAATTTTGTTCTTTAAATAGTGTAATTAATTTTAGAAGGGGAGATACCAGAGTGGCCAAATGGGACAGACTGTAAATCTGTTGCTTAATTGCTTCGAAGGTTCGAATCCTTCTCTCCCCACCAATGGGAATTAAGATGGAGGAAATGGGATTTCAATTTAGGATTCAATTCCTATCTTTGATTCCGAAATCCTAAAAAAATTACAAGCGGAAGTAGCTCATTTGGTAGAGCATCAGCCTTCCAAGCTGAGGGTGGCCGGTTCGAGCCCGGTCTTCCGCTCTTTTAAGAAATGCGATTTTCATATCGCATTTCTTAATCTCTTCTTAACAAGCTGTTGTAGCTCAGGGGTAGAGCACTTCCTTGGTAAGGAAGAGGTCACGGGTTCAATTCCCGTCAACAGCTCAAGAATTTTCCTAAAAATTTTACGTTTTTCCGCACCACATACTACAATTTTTTTTGATGCTCTGGGGTAGAGCATCCGCCGCAGGCGGAGAAGAGGTCACGGGTTCAATTCCCGTCAACAGCTCAAGAATTTTCCTAAAAATTTCACGTTTTTCCGCACCACATACTACAATTTTTTTTGTTGCTCTGGGGTAGAGCATCCGCCGCAGGCGGAGAAGAGGTCACGGGTTCAATTCCCGTCAACAGCTCAAGAATTTTCCTAAAAATTTCACGTTTTTCCTAACCACATACTACAATTTTTTTTGATGCTCTGGGGTAGAGCATCCGCCGCAGGCGGAGAAGAGGTCACGGGTTCAATTCCAGTCAACAGCTCAAGCTTTTTTTCAAAGAATAAAGAACCACCTAACTTACTGAACTATTCGAAGCTCCAGAACCATCTGTCTTGCTGAGCTATGCGAAGCAACTCTTCAACTCGATGAATTTCGAAGCTTAGATCAAAGTCGAAATCTCAAGCCAGTTGCGAATTATGTCTTGCTGAGCTATGCGAAGCAACTCTTCAACCTCGATGAATTTCGATTCTTTAATCAAAGTCGAAATCTCAAGCCAGTTGCGAATTATCTGCTTCAAAATAAAGATCAGACCAATTTATAATTGTTAAAGAGCTCCTTCACTTCGTTCAGGAGGACAAATTAATTGGATCACAAAACCCTCGCTGGCGCATGACTTACAAGTCTTATGCCTTATAAATAAGTCACGTTTTTAACTTGACAATACTAAATAGAAATGTAAATTTATTTTTCATAGAAATTAAACAATGGGCCGTAAATAAAAGTTTTATAAACCGGAAGGAATTTATTTTCTCAGCCTAGAGTAAGAGCAATTTACTCCCCGCGAGCTAATAAATGCCCCAGTAGCCGACATTGAATTAGCTATTTTGCATGAATTATTTCATGTGGCTCATTAGTACCACTAAAGAATTTTAGAGATTGTCAACTAAAGAACTGCTGAATTGGGGCAATTATAAGAATAAAAAGGTGGGATTGCTTGCTTAAAAAAACTACAATTAACTGCGATTTAATAGTGCAAAAATGAAGCGCCACAAATGTCTTGAGGCGCTTCGTTGATTGCTATTATTTCACTTTCTGCTTCTTCAATTCCTTCTCAATCTTTCCGCGAAACACAAATTCTCCATCAAACACATCCAACATAATTTCGGAATCTGCATGAACTTTACCGGCCAATATTTGCTTGCTCAATTCATTCACTACCCGTTTCTGCAAAACGCGTTTCACCGGTCGTGCTCCAAACTGAGGATCATATCCCAATTGTGCCAACCAATCAATTGCCTCTTCGGTGGCTTCAATTTTTATATTATTCTCTGCTAAGGTTTTAGCCAATAATCCAAACTGAATTTTTACAATTTGCTTCACATCTTCACGCGAAAGCGGCGTAAACATTATGGTTTCATCAATTCTGTTCAAGAATTCGGGGCGAATACTTTTCTTCAGTAACTCAAACACCTCGAGCCTAGTTTTAGAAAGTATCTTATCCTTATTGCCTTCATTCATACCTTCAAAATTTTCCTGAATAATGTGCGAACCCATGTTGCTGGTCATGATGATAATCGTGTTTTTAAAATTCACCACTCTGCCCTTATTGTCCGTCAATCGACCATCATCCAACACTTGCAACAAAATATTAAATACATCAGGATGCGCCTTTTCAATCTCATCTAACAAAATTACACTGTAGGGTTTTCTGCGTACTGCCTCGGTCAATTGTCCGCCTTCTTCATATCCCACATATCCCGGAGGAGCCCCCACCAAGCGCGATACCGAATGACGCTCCTGGTACTCACTCATGTCGATGCGTGTCATGGAATGTTCATTATTGAACAGAAAATCGGCCAATGCTTTTGCTAACTCTGTTTTTCCAACACCTGTGGTTCCCAAAAAAATAAACGATCCAATTGGCTTGCGCGGATCTTGCATGCCGGCTCTGCTTCTGCGTATTGCATCGGCAATTGCTTCAATGGCTTCGTCTTGCCCAACCACACGCTGGTGCAACTCATCTTCTAAGTGCAGTAATTTTTCACGTTCACTTTGCAACATGCGTGTTACCGGAATTCCCGTCCAACGGGATACCACATCGGCTATATCCTGGCTATCCACTTCTTCTTTAATCATGGGTGAACCATTTGCCTTTAACTCATCCAATTTTGCCATTGATGCAGTTACTTTTGCTTCCGCATCTTTTATTTTACCATAGCGAATTTCAGCCACTTTCCCATAATCGCCATTTCGCTCTGCTTGCTCTGCTTCAAATTTAAGGTGCTCTATTTCTTCCTTAACTTTTTGTATGCCTTCCACAATTTCCTTTTCACTTTGCCACTTGGCTTTTAAGGAATTTCGCTGATCGCTTAGCTCTGCAATCTCCTTTCCCAATCCTTCCAATTTTCGTGTGTCGTTCTCACGTTTAATGGCCTCGCGTTCAATTTCCAATTGACGTATTTTTCGCTCCAATTCATCCAACTCCACCGGCATCGAATTAATTTCCATGCGCAATTTCGAAGCGGCTTCATCCATTAAGTCAATCGCCTTATCGGGAAGGAATCGCTCGTTTATATATCGCTGCGAAAGCTCCACAGCCGAAATAATTGCCTCGTCTTTGATACGCACTTTATGGTGTGTTTCATATTTTTCTTTTATCCCGCGAAGGATGGAAATAGCATCCTCAGCACTTGGCTCTTCCACCATTACTTTTTGGAAACGACGTTCGAGTGCCTTATCTTTTTCGAAATATTTCTGATACTCATTTAAAGTGGTGGCACCAATTGCTCTGAGCTCTCCACGCGCCAAGGCTGGTTTCAGAATATTCGCAGCATCCATCGCTCCTTCACCCCCACCGGCACCTACCAGCGTATGAATCTCATCAATAAAAAGAACAATTTCCCCTTCGGCTGCAATCACTTCTTTGATTACGGATTTCAAGCGCTCTTCAAACTCTCCTTTGTATTTTGCACCGGCAATTAAAGCTCCCATATCGAGCGAATAAATCAGCTTCGATTTAAGATTTTCAGGCACATCGCCATTCACAATACGGTGCGCTAATCCTTCGGCAATAGCTGTTTTACCAACTCCCGGCTCACCAATTAAAATTGGATTATTCTTGGTTCTTCGGGTAAGAATTTGCAGCACTCTTCTAATTTCCTCATCTCTTCCAATAACCGGATCCAGCTTACCTTTTCGAACCTGTTCATTTAAATTAATCGCATACTTATTTAGCGAATTGTAGGTTTCATCAGCACTAGCCGAATTTGAGGTGGCCCCTTTTCGCAAATCCACTATTGCTGCTTTTAAGTCTTTCTCCGAAATGCCACTATCTTTCATCAGTTGTGAAATTGTATCTTTTGTGGATAGGATTCCGAGTAACAAATGTTCAATGGAAACAAATTCATCCTTAAACTCTTTTAAAAAGTTACTTGCCTTTACAATAGCTTGATTGGCAGTGTTGGATAAATAAGGGCTTGCCCCTGTTACCTTCGGATAAGATTCCACCACCTTATCCAGCGCTTTTATAAAATTGGGGGAATTGACATTTAATTTTTTTAAGATGTAAGGTGTAACATTTTCATCCACCTTTAATATTCCTTTCAGCAAATGGCCATTTTCAATTGCTTGCTGATCGTTAGCAATAGCGAGGTTTTGGGCCTCTTGTATTGCCTCCTGAGATTTAATTGTAAAATTTTTTAAGTTCATTTTCGGAAATTTATAGATAGCAATATAAAGCAATACAGCTCTACATGAAGCATCTGTGTTAGTGTTTTAATTGCTTAACCTTCTTGTCAAAAAACATTCCCACCTATTTATTGTAAGTAATTAAGTAATTTTGACGTACAATTCTCAAAAATAGCGACTATTTGTCTTGTAAATAAAGGAATACAGCGCATTTCGTCAGGTAAAAATTTTATGTATAAAAAACTCATACGCCCTGTATTTTTTCTATTTGCACCCGAAGCAATTCATCATTTTGTGTTTCGCTTTTTAAAACTTGCATTTAAAATCCCTTTTGTTTCTTCCTTGGTTAAAGCTTTTTACCTCATCGAAGATAAGCGTTTAGAACGTACCTTATTTGGAATTAAATTCCCTAACCCGGTTGGTTTAGCTGCCGGTTTTGATAAGGATGCTAAATTAATGGATGAGCTGTCCTGCTTTGGATTTGGAGCCATTGAAATAGGTACTGTAACTCCATTAGCTCAACCGGGCAATGATAAACCACGCATGTTTCGACTTCCAAAAGACAGTGCTTTAATTAATCGAATGGGCTTTAATAACAATGGTGCAGATGCGGCTGCAGCGCGCTTAAAACGTCGAAAATCCAAGGTAATTGTGGGTGGCAACATCGGAAAAAATAAAATTACTACCAACGAAAATGCGGCCGATGATTATGAAAAGTGTTTTAACAGTTTGCATGCTGTAGTGGATTATTTTGTAGTGAATGTGAGCTCTCCCAATACACCCGGTTTGCGGGCACTGCAAGACAAGGAACCACTAAGCGCCCTACTTTTTCACTTAAAAAAACTCAATGCCCAAAAACGGCAACCCAAGCCCATCCTGCTAAAAATTGCTCCTGACCTCAGCAATGAACAATTGGATGAAATCGTAGAAATTGTTCAAGTCACAAAAATTGATGGAATTATTGCCACCAATACAACAATTGAGCGCAGTAACTTGTTAAGTGATTCCACCTACATCGAACAAATTGGCGCCGGCGGATTAAGCGGAAAACCACTTACAAAAAGAGCTACGGAGGTAATACGTTACCTGGCCGAAAAGAGCAAGCACGCCTTCCCTATTGTTGCTGTGGGCGGAATACACAGCGCCAACGATGCTATCGAAAAACTGGAAGCGGGTGCAAGTTTGGTGCAGCTATACACCGGTTTTATTTATGAAGGCCCCGCTTTGATTCGAGCAATAAATAAACGAATTTTGAAACACGATTTTAAGCAATGAAAATAATTGAATGCCCGCGCGACGCAATGCAAGGAATACATGAGTTTATTCCCACGCAAAAAAAAATTGAGTACATCAACTCCTTGCTAAAAGTGGGGTTCGATACTATTGACTTTGGAAGTTTTGTATCTCCCAAAGCCATACCTCAGTTGCGCGATACAACGGAGGTTTTGAATGGCTTAGAGCTCAGCAACACAAAGTCAAAATTGCTTGCCATTGTTGCCAACGTGCGAGGTGCTCAGGATGCTGTAGAGTTTGATGAAATTAATTACCTTGGATTTCCATTTTCCATATCTGAAACGTTTCAGCAACGTAATACTAATTCCAGCATTGAAGAATCGCTCGGCCGCGTGGAGGAAATTCAAAACCTGTGTGTGCGCAACAATAAAGAATTGGTGATTTATATTTCGATGGCTTTTGGAAACCCTTATGGAGATGATTGGAGCAGCGAGGTAGCCATACAATGGACAACAAAACTCAGTCAATTGGGAATAAAAATTATTGCGCTTGCCGATACCGTTGGCGTGAGCACACCAGATTCGATACGTTATCTTTTTACCAAACTTATCCCACGTTTTAAAGAAATTGAATTTGGAGCTCATTTGCATTCCACCCCACAAGCAAGAGCCGAAAAAATTAAAGCAGCATACGAAAGTGGGTGTAAGCGTTTTGATGTGGCCATCCACGGATTTGGCGGATGCCCTATGGCCAATGACGACCTGGTAGGGAACTTAGCAACTGAGAGTTTGATTGATTTTTTTAAGTCCGAAAAAATAAATTTGAATTTGGATGAAGCAAATTTATTGTCGAGCTATCAGCTTGCAAATAGCGTATTTCCGGCGGTCTAGCATATTATTTATAGCTGTTCATTAAAGCAACAAAATCACAATTTTTAGCTAGTACAATTTGCATCATGAAGGCTACGATTAGTAAATATTTATTCCTTTTGCTTTTTCTTTCAGTTGTTGGGGTGCTTGCTCAGCCTACGCTTAGTTTGGAATGGATCAACAAATACCCTAATTCAGCAGGTAAAAAAATTATTAAGGATAGCGATAATAATATTATTATATGTGGCCAAGAATCTTCAAGTTCTACTTGGGGTTCAACATACTCAAATTTATTCTTAAAAAAAATTGACACACTTGGAAATACTAGTTGGAGTGAGATCATTGGATTTGGGCTTCCACAAGGAGGATATGGTGTGCAACAATTATTAATAGATAGTTTAAATAATATATACTTAGTTGGAGTTTTGACTGTTAATCCTAATACTCCGATCGAAGTAGGTTTTCTTATTAAATATGACTCACAAGGTAATTTTATTTGGGAAAAGAAATATGGAGCAATGCAAGGATTTAATTGCTATTTCCTAAATGCGGCAATTTTTAAAAATAGCTTTATATCTCTCTCTGGTTTTATTGACTCCTCTGGCACTTTTAATAAAGCCATTATAGCACAATACTCTTTAACTGGAAATCTTAACTGGGTGCATATTGATACCAATTCATACATGACAAGGGCAAGTTCGATTGTTCATGATAATCTCGGAAATGCTTATCTAACGTTTATTAGTAATTGTTGTCCTCCTTCCACTACAGGAAGTATTGTAAAGTTAGACTCTTTAGGGAATCAACTATTTCAAAACCCAATCATAGGAGGAAATTATCACCATATGTTGCCTAGCGTTATTGGCATTGATGATTCATCAAAGGTATTTATTGCGACAACAACTACAGGAGTTGGAACAAATAGCGGCTATGATTGTGCCTTAGTTCAATTTGATACTTCCGGAACCCAAAAATGGTTTACCATATACAGAAACAGCCCTGTTACGGGAAAAGATGAATTTCCAAAAAAGATATTTTTTGACACTGAAAATTGTTATGTTTTGGGAAGCATTGATTCTTCATTTTCATATTCAAATGGGTTCATTACAAAATTTAGTAAAAACGGAACATTAAAATGGGAATACATTTATTCTCCAACAAATCAAGGCCAAGATGGAATAGTGAGTGGATGCTTAATGAATGATAGTTCGATCGCTATTTCAGGAACAGGGGTTTTTTCTCAGTCGAGTTGGGGAATGTTTGCACAAATCATCGATACGTCAGGGGTATTGAAAAGTAATTTTCAAGATCCGATTTCCTCTGTAATATGGGACATGGAAAGAATCGACAAGAATTTATTTTTGATTGGTAGTGTAAGTGATACGAATGAATTAGTACAAGATTCAGCCATAGTTTGCAAATTAATCTTTGATCAAACTACTTCGTCTTTTCATAAATCGGATTATTTAAAAGGGGGGAAAATAATTCTTTATCCCAATCCTGTCACAGATAATTTGGTAATTGAAAATTTAGATTTAAAATCTTTAAATGAGAAATTCTCCTATAGCATTAGAAGCCCACTAGGGGCAATACTTTTGAGCAAGAATGTTACTTTCCCAGCCAAAATAAATTTGCAACAACTTTCTCCCGGATTTTATATTATTAGCATATGTAGTAAGGATTTTTATTTCAACCATTCATTCATTAAGTTCTAGTAGTTTAAGGAATAATACTAAATAAGGATGGCTGATATAAGTGTAAGAAGCCAAATAGTGTAGTAACTATAGTTCGAAGTTTTAGCACATAAAGTAGAAATGCGAAAAGTCAGCAGCAACCAACCTCAATACTCAAAAATTAGTTTATTGTAAAGTGCTATTTAAAAAACTGGTATTCCGATACAGTCCGTTCTATTTCAATTCCGTTTTTATCCACCGTCATTATTTCCTTTTGATTGCCGTACTCGTCAAATGTATTGAGGTACTTTTTGAAAAGCTCCTCGCTGGCATTAAACTGCATGACTTCAATATTTTGATTTCTTTTGTTGTAGAGGTATATCCATTTTTCATAAAGGGTACCATTGCCGCTTAATTCAACAATTTCGGCCGGTTTATTAAAAGTGGTATACTTTATCACATAGCGGTAATTTAATTCGCCATTTGCGTTGTAATTGATTTCTTCGACAATATTTCCGGCAGCATCAAATCTATAAATCCATTTTTCCTTACTTGCATTATTAAATACCCGTTTTTCGAGGCATTTTGAAGAATCAATAAAATCATAAGCCCATTTTCGGTAAAATATTTTACTTTCTCGATAGCCTAAACATTGGGCCTCTCTCCCCCATTCATCATAAGTATAGGTAACTTCCAACAAGGGATTCCCTTTTAAATCGTAGTTTGCCTCTTCAACCTTCAAACCCAACGAATCATAACGATCGTAGCCGATTTTGATGCCGAGTGGGGTCATTTTTCCGTTAGTAAATTTATACAACCAATCCTCTCTAAATTTTATCTTTCCCGAAGGTGTGGGTAATAAAGGTTTTGAAAAGGTTGCATCCGGAAAAAAACCTTGTGCTTGACCGGTTGAAATGGCATGAAAAAGCAAAAGCGTCAACACAGCCCCACTTAAAAAACTCAAACTTGCTTTGTGATTCATTTATATAGTTAAAATACTTGAACCTTTAACGCATACTTCCGGCTAAAGTTCTCCACAAGTACCGTTATTGCAGGCAGAAAAACTGCATATTTCACAAATTTAGATAGTTTTGATGGCGCTTCCACAAAACAATAGGCCAGTAGCTAACATTTCACTGTTAAAAAGAATACATGCAAAATAGCGGTCAACTCAGCCCTTCTCAGCTTTCTTTACTAAAAAACACCGAGTTTATACATCAAAAGACAGCGGCTTTACAGCAAATCAATTATCTTTTTCAAAACTTCCAGCAAGTGCTTGCACCGGTGGTATTGGACCAGCAAACGCATGCATTAAAAGACATTCCCTTCGCTTCCCCAAAAATATCAAAGGGTGAAAATTATTTAGGACTGCCCTACTTGGTGCTAGATTACCCGGCTCATTTCGCCACGCCTTCCATTTTCTCTTTTCGCACCTTTTTTTGGTGGGGAAACTTTTTCAGCTTTACCTTGCATTTGCAAGGGCCAATTTTGGATAAATACAGAGCTGCACTAATCAATAATAAAAATAGAATTCATGAATCTAACTTCTACATTTGTATTGCCAATAATCCTTGGATGTATAACTATGAAACATACAACTACAAACGAATTTCAGACCTTACACAAATTGAGCTTATTCAAATTTTGGAAGAAAAACCTTTCATTAAATTTAGCATTCCAATAGAGATTGAACATTACCCTTCATTAATATCCCAAGGCTACAATTATTTTTCAATTTTTATTGGATTTCTTTCATAACCAACTAAAAATATTTGACAATAGTTGTAATTTCTACTAAAATGAAAAGATTATCAGAGCATCTCTAAGTTTCGATTTTTCAATTCGATAAATACTCGTTAATTAGAAATAGTACTTTTTCAAGAATCAAGAAAGCATCAAATTATATTTTATAACGAGAAAAAAGTTACCTTAAGACCTATTTATTTCGGTTCTCGGAAATAAATGCATAAATTTCTTCTGTTAATCTTTTTGCTTCGCTTGACATTGTATCCCATTCAATACCATCACTTACCAATTGAGCCAATTTCTTCTTATAATAAGTTCTCAATGTGCCACTAGCCGCCTTTATTGATTTTGGAAACTTTTTTTGTAATTTTTGTTCTAGAAAATCTCCCAAATACTTTCTCTTATATTCACTATGAATGAATTTAGGAATTTTCACATTTATGAATTTGTTGTGAAGTTGCGGAATTAATATTTCCAACTGTTTTGGAGATATCAGATTTTCAATTTCTTGAAATGCCAAAACTCTATATTTAAAATTGGAATTTACCCTTCTCAGCAAATCATCGTGCTTCTTTGATTTGTCTCGATCTAAGTCAGCAATCAAAAAAATTCTATTGCTTAAAAATTGAGTATTAATCTTTTCTTCCTCACCTGACTTTAAATTCTCCTTTGCGTCTTTATAATTAAATAAATAATGTTCAATATTAGAACCAGCATATTCAAAAAAACAGTAGTCCAAATCTTCCTTTAGTGCAAATTTATTTTTCCCCTTTTCATTAATTTCCTTGTGTCTTATATATGCTTTTAAAAATGAGTTAATGTATATTCTATCCGTTATTCCTTCAACCCAGATACTGCAGTTTGCCATAAACACAGACGAATTTTTAGCCCCAATTGTATCCAATATTTCGATATCTCCACCTTTCATATTTCTTATTAAATGAGCATATTTCTCCTTTCCTGCTTCAATTTTCTCAAAAACAAAAATTGAAGTTTCACTTTGCTCAATTGTTAAATCAATTAAATGATTAGAGTGTGTTGTTATGAATAGAGTCAAGTTCAATTTAATTAAATATTCATTCTTTAAAAGTTGATTTAATAAAATTCTTTGCATACCTGGGTGCAAATTGATTTCAGGTTCTTCAATAAATATCCAAGAGTCCTTCTCTGCTGTAAATATCGGATACAATAAAACTATTAAAGATTGGATTCCATCTCCCAAATCATGAAGTGAATGGTCTTTCCCATCAATGAAAATCGATATATGTTCATCAGAATCTTTACCATTCGCATCAAACGCAACAATATCAAGATTACTGTTCGGGAAAAAATTATCTCTAAGAAATCTTTCAAAGGCGTCAAAGCCTTCCCTTATCCTTCGATAGTTGTTTCTCGCATTTTTAATTTTATCATACAAATCAAGTCCTGTCTCTATTTGTGAAAGAACTCCATTTCTCTCTTTATTTAAGAACTTATAGTTTTCTACAGTTGTATTTAAGAAAACATTTTCACGAATTTTGTACTTTGCATCAGACCTTACGCTTAATGTATCATTGAAAAGAGAATTCGCCGATCGAAGTACTGGAAAATATAAAGATTTAACTCTTTCAAGTTTCTCTTCTTGAAAATCAGCACAAATCCTAAATTGCTCTATTAAGTCACCACATATTACTAACAAATCTTCCTTTTCATCTAACCCTAAATTGTCAGGCATCTGATAAGCACCATAGTTTCTAAATTCTCTTACGAACCTTTCATGGGGAGATTTTAAAATATGGCATGTTAGTTTTAAAATGTGGTAGTTTAGAACCAAAGTATCAACTAATTTAGCGAGCTGATTGTCGCTAAGAAGTTTATTAATCGTTTCGGCCAGTGATTCAAAAAAGGAAGAATTAAATTGTATTTGTTCTTTAAAATTATTTTCATGTAAAAATTTATGGCTTGTATTAATATATTCCTTGCCAAGATGCCTTTCAGTGCTAATCTTTCTATCTGAATTTAGCATAATTGAGGGAACATTTTTTTGATATTGTAACTTTTTGCTTGCAGCCGATAACTTTGAAGCAATTATTTCAAATTTCTTTTCGAAATTCTCATCAAAGACAAGCGAAAAATTAGACATTTTAGCTAACGCTCTTAACATTCTACTTTTGCCCGAGTTATTAGCTCCGATAAATATGTTTAATTTGTTTATAGGGCCAAAATTAACTACCTTCTTTAGATTTTCTTTATTAAATGTATAGTGAGAATCCAACAATTCATCTGGCAAATTTTTAACGAATCTTATGTAAGCTTGTTTCATAATTATACATCCAAAAATTATTGGTTAATCATACAAAAATAATATAATAGTTGCCCAAAATAACTATGTTAAGTTTTGAATAGGTCACAAAAAAAAGGGACAAGCAAATTGCTCATCCCTTTTCTTATCCTTTGAAGTAAAATTACTCTTTATCTTCTTTCTTTTTAGCTTTTGGCTTAGCAGGTGCTTTTTCAGCTTTCTCTGCTTTTTCTTTCGCAGGAGCCTTAGCTTTAGCAGCAGCTTTAGGTTTCTTAGTTTCTGTAGCTTCTGAAGCAGTTTCTTCCACCACTGTTGCATCTGCATCAGCTTTCACACCACTTGCTTTTGCACCACGTGAACGACGGGTTGCTTTTGGTTTAGCAGCAGCAGCTGTTTTAGTTTCGCCCAACAAAAATTCGTTGTAATCTACTAACTCAATAAAACACATTTCTGCATTATCACCCAAACGGTTTCCGGTTTTAAGGATGCGTGTATAGCCTCCCGGACGTGTTGCCACTTTCACAGCCACATCTCTAAACAAAGCGGTAACTGCTTCTTTTTGTTTCAAATAAGCAAATACAGTTCTACGAGAGTGAGTACTGTCATCTTTCGATTTTGTAATCAAAGGCTCCACATATTTGCGCAATTCCTTTGCCTTTGCAACTGTAGTATTTATCTTTTTATGTAAAATCAATGAACAAGCCATATTCGCCAACATTGCTTTACGATGCGAAGCTGTTCTACCTAAGTGATTGAATTTTTTTCCGTGTCTCATTTTTATTAGTATTAAGTATCAAGTACTAAGTACAAAGATTTAATTCTTGAGCGCTTGGTCTCCTATCTTTGTACTTTATACTTTGTACTATTTTAGTCTTTATCCAATTTATATTTTGCCAAATTCATTCCGAAGGTTAAGTTTTTTGAATGTACTAAATCTTCTAATTCTGAAAGTGATTTTTTACCAAAGTTGCGGAACTTCAAAAGGTCATTTTTATTGAAAGAAACCAATTCAGCTAAAGTTTCAACATCAGCTGCTTTTAAGCAGTTTAATGCACGAACTGAAAGATCCATATCAAACAATTTTGTTTTCAACAACTGACGCATGTGTAAGGATGATTCGTCAAACTCTTCACCAGCCACTTTATCTTCGCTATCCAAAGTGATTTTCTCATCGCTGAATAACATAAAATGGTGAATCAAAATTTTTGCAGCTTCTTTCAAAGCTTCTTTCGGGTGAATAGATCCGTCAGTTACCACATCCATGATTAACTTTTCGTAATCTGTTTTTTGCTCCACACGGAAATTCTCGATACTGATTTTTACGTTTTTAATTGGCGTGTAAATCGCATCAATTGCAATAACACCTGCAACTGCATTAGCCGGCTTATTTTCTTCAGCAGAAACATATCCGCGGCCTTTGTCGATGGTTAATTCCATTTTAATTTTAACAGAAGTCTCCATGTTACAGATAACCAAATCAGGATTCAATACTTGGAAACCGGAGGTAAATTTTCCGATATCTCCGGCAGTGAATGTATTTTTTCCGCTCACAGTAACTGTTAATCTTTCGTGATCGGTCATTTCAATTTGTTTCTTAAAACGTACTTGTTTTAAGTTCAAAATAATTTCTGTCACATCTTCTACCACACCCTTAAGTGTAGAGAATTCATGGTCAACACCTTCGATTTTGATTGAAGTAATTGCAAATCCTTCTAAAGAAGAAAGAAGAATTCTGCGCAGCGCATTTCCAACTGTAATACCATAACCCGGTTCCAAAGGACGGAACTCAAACTGCCCTTCACGGTCAGTTGAACTTACCATAACTACTTTGTCTGGTTTTTGAAAAGCTAAAATTGACATGTATATATTTAGTTTAAATTATTATTAAAAAATTACTCCGTTAACTCAGCAGACAGTTTAAGACTATCTTGAGTAAAGCTCCACAATTAGCTGTTCCTTGATGTTTTCAGGAACTTGGCTTCTTTCAGGAACCATTACAAAGCGACCGGTCATGGTATCTTTGTTCCACTCCAACCAAGGGTATTCCTTTGGATGTGTGCTGATGGAGTGAGTAATTACCTCCAATGATCTTGATTTTTCACGAATGGCAATAACATCACCCGCTTTCAAAGTAAAGGAAGGGATATTTACAACATGTCCGTTTACTGTAATGTGACGGTGAGAAACCAATTGGCGCGCAGCACTGCGAGTAGGAGCAATTCCTAAACGAAAAACTACGTTATCCAAACGTGCTTCAATCAATTGAATTAATACCTCACCCGTTACCCCATGCGCACGAGCTGCACGGTCGAAAATATTAGCGAATTGCTTCTCCAAAATCCCGTAGGTATATTTTGCTTTTTGCTTTTCCTGAAGCTGCACAGCGTATTCTGATTGCTTAGCTCTCTTCTTGGTTAAACCATGCATTCCCGGAGGATAGTTCTTTTTTTCTAAAGCCTTATCAGGTCCGAAAATTGGTTCTTTAAACTTACGAGCAATTCTGGATTTTGGTCCTATGTATCTTGCCATTTTTTGTGTTGATTTTTATTGTTGTTTCTGAATGAATTTACACCTACTTGATTTGTAAATTCGTACTAATTCGTTATTCGTAACCTAATTAAACTCTTCTTCTTTTAGCCGGACGACATCCGTTGTGTGGAATTGGAGTAATATCCATAATCTCCATCACTTCAATACCGGATGTATGTAAAGTACGGATAGCGCTTTCGCGACCAGCTCCCGGTCCTTTTACAAACACTTTTACTTTACGTAAACCTGCTTCATGAGCTACTTTAGCACAATCGGCCGCTGCTAATTGCGCAGCATAAGGAGTGTTCTTTTTAGAACCTTTAAAGCCCATTTTTCCAGCAGAAGCCCAGGAAATAACTTCCCCGTTTGTATTGGTTAATGCTATGATAATATTGTTAAAAGTCGCATTGATGTGTGCCTCACCGATAGAGTCAACACGCACAACTCTTTTCTTAGTTGTTTTAGCCGATGCGGCTGTTGGTTGTTTTGTAGCCATTTTTTTACTTGTGTTTATTGTTTCATGCGCTCTGCCTATCGATTAGAATAACGTTAGGTCTTACGCATTTAACTAATTATTATTTAGTTACCTTCTTTTTGTTAGCAACTGTTTTCTTTTTACCCTTACGCGTTCTAGAGTTGTTTTTAGTTCGTTGACCACGCAATGGTAAACCTGTACGATGACGCACGCCACGGTAACAACCAATATCCATCAAACGCTTTATGTTCAATTGAACTTCAGAACGCAATGCACCTTCTACTTTCACATCACCTACAGCAGTACGAATGTTATTTAATTGCTCATCATTCCAGTCTTGAACTTTTACATTCCAGTCCACACCGGCTTTTGATAAAATTTGTTGCGACAAACTTCTGCCAATCCCATAGATATAGGTTAAGCCAATTTCGCCTCTTTTGTTTTTTGGTAAATCAATACCTGCAATTCTTGCCATTTATTTTTTATTTGTTGAATTATTGATTTAAAGATTTTTTGAATTATAGATTTTCTTATGCATCAAATCTTCAATTCTCCATTTCTCTAATTTTGTTTTTATCCCTGACGTTGCTTAAACTTAGGATTCTTTTTGTTGATTACATACAAGCGACCTTTACGTCTTACTATCTTGCAATCTTCGCTTCTCTTTTTAATCGAAGTTCTTACTTTCATTTTGCGTTTATTTAAACTTTGTTCTTACTATTCCTTTTTACTTTTATTTGATACCTCTATTTGTATCTAAATGTGATCCTTCCTTTTGTTAAATCGTAAGGAGACATTTCAACCTTTACTTTATCTCCGGTCAAAATTTTGATGTAGTGCATCCTCATTTTTCCCGAAATATGAGCTGTTATAATATGTCCGTTTTCCAACTCAACACGAAACATGGCATTACTTAGCGCTTCTATAATTGTTCCGTCTTGTTCTATCGATGACTGTTTGGACATTTATTTTTTTTCTTCTCTATTTAATTTGTTACTACTTGTTTTGACTTTGTTGCTAAAACCTCATCTATAAAATCGAAAGACGATAAAATTTGTGCCTCTCCTTTTCGCACTACAAGGGTATGTTCGTAATGTGCTGAAGGTTTGTTATCTGCTGCTCTGATTGTCCACCCGTCTCTTTCTGTTACCACATTGCGCCTTCCCATGTTAATCATCGGCTCAATCGCAATTACTAATCCTTCTTGCATCTTCACTCCTTTACCTTTGCTTCCAAAGTTAGGCACTTCCGGTGCTTCGTGTAAATCGCGACCCAAACCGTGGCCAACCAACTCTCTCACTACACTAAATCCGTTTCGTTCAGCATGCTCTTGAACCGCTGCAGAAATATCTCCTATGCGCATTCCGGCAACAGCCTTTTCGATTCCTTTATACAAACTTTCTTTGGTTACCTGCATCAATTTCTGTACTTCAGGACTTACTTCACCCACCGCAAACGAGTAAGCTGAATCACCATAAAATTCATTCATCACCACACCACAATCCACCGAAACCAAATCTCCTTCTTTTAATTCGATGTTGCCTGGAATTCCATGCACCACCT
This sequence comes from Bacteroidota bacterium, assembly GCA_016721765.1. Taxonomy (NCBI): domain Bacteria; kingdom Pseudomonadati; phylum Bacteroidota; species Bacteroidota bacterium. Next base: position 1,992,423 of record JADKHO010000001.1, on the reverse strand, counting down.
GAGCATTTACCGATACACAAAGTGTATTCGGAAAGCCTTCATAATTTAAGAAGGCCGGCACTCCACCATTGTCGAGGATAAAATCATGTGCGATCTTATCCAATTGCAAGGTGGTAACCCCGGGTTTAATAACTTTAGCTAATTCTGCTAAGGTTTTTCCAACAAGTAAAGAACTTTCTTTAATTAACGCTATTTCTTCTTCTGTTTTATAATAAATCATTGCTGCTTTATTATAAAATCTTAATTCTGTGCCATTGCAACAGGTGAAGCCGAACGACCTTTTATTCTTCCGGATTTCATCAAACCATCGTAATGACGCATCAATAAATGACTTTCAATTTGCTGTAATGTATCTAGCACCACACCCACTAATATCAACAAGGATGTTCCACCATAAAAATGTGCGAATTGGGCATTAATTCCCGCCTTGGTAGCAAATGCAGGCAATATCGCTACAAATGCTAAAAAGATTGAACCCGGTAAGGTTATACGCGACATAATCGTATCTATAAATTCAGCTGTTTTCTTACCCGGTTTAACTCCAGGTATAAATCCACCGTTACGTTTCATATCGTCCGCCATTTGGTTAGGATTAATAGTGATTGCAGTGTAGAAATAAGTAAATAAGATAATCATAATGGCAAAGGTGAAATTGTGCCAGAAACCGGTGTAATCGCTAAATACCGAAACAAATCCCGAAACAGCCTCAGATTGCGTAAATCCAGCCACTGTTAATGGAATGAACATAATTGCCTGAGCAAAAATGATTGGCATTACACCTGCAGCATTTACTTTTAATGGGATGTACTGACGCACTCCACCGTATTGCTTATTCCCTACAATTTTCTTAGCAAATTGAACCGGAATTTTTCGAGTTCCTTGAACCAATAAAATCGATACAACAATAATCAAGAACAAAATCACTAACTCAATCAACAATACAACTAATCCACCACCTGTAGCATTTAAACGTGCAACAAATTCTTGAATAAATGCAACCGGAAGATTGGCAATAATTCCAATCATAATGATTAATGAAATACCGTTTCCAATTCCTTTATCGGTAATCTTCTCACCTAACCACATAATGAACATGGTACCGGCAATTAAAATAAATACAGAAGAAATCCAGAAGAAACTACCTGGGTTAGTAATCGCTTCTTTCGGAATTTGTGAAGCAATATAACCTGGTGCTTGCAATGCAGTAACCAATACGGTTAAGGCTCTAGTATACTGACTAATTTTTTTACGACCGCTTTCTCCTTCTTTTTGCATGCGTTGGAAATAAGGAATAGCCATTCCCAACAATTGCATTACGATACTGGAAGAAATATAAGGCATAATTCCCAATGCAAAGATAGAAGCTCTTGAAAAGGCCCCTCCTGCAAAAATGTTAATTAAGCCGGCTAATCCTTCCGGAGCTCCTTTGACTTCCTGCAATGCAACCGAATCCACACCCGGAAGCACTACATAAGAACCTAAACGATAAATAAGCAAAAATCCAAGCGTATTCAAAATACGAGTACGCAGATCCTCAATCTTATAAATGTTTTTAAGTGTATTAATAAAGTTTTTCATATACAGTATTAGAGTGTTGTAACAACGCCACCTTTTGATTCAATTGCTGCTTTTGCTGTTGCAGAAAAAGCATGCACTTTTACTTCTACTTTAGATTTTAATTCTCCACGACCCAATATTTTAACTAAGTCATTTTTTGATGCCAATCCATTTGCTACCAAAACATCCAAATCAATTACAGTTATGGATTTATTATCAACCAAACCTTGAAGAATATCCAAATTAATTCCACGGTATTCCTTACGGTTAATGTTTTTGAAACCAAATTTTGGAATACGTCTTTGCAATGGCATTTGCCCACCTTCAAAACCCACTTTACGAGAGTATCCTGAACGAGACTTAGCTCCTTTATGACCACGTGTAGATGTTCCGCCTCTTCCCGAGCCTTGTCCTCTACCTATTCTTTTTCTGTTTTTTGTCGAACCGTCTGCCGGTTTCAAATTACTCAAATCCATTGCTGAAATATTTTGTATGCGTTATGTTTTATTTTACTACTTCTACCAAGTGTTGCACTTTGGCAATCATTCCCAAAATTTGAGGAGTTGCTTCCGTTTCCACCACTTTGTGCATGCGTGTAAGACCTAATGCAATCAACGTTCTTTTTTGACGCAATGGGCGGTCGATACCACTTTTTACTTGTTTTACTTTTATTGTTGCCATTTTATTTAGTTGTTGAGTTATTGATTTGTTGAGTTATTGAGTGATCATTAATCCAATCTCCAATTCCTTAATTCAACAATTCTTCAATTTAAATTATCCGTTAAATACTCTGTCAATTGCAATTCCTCTTTGTTCAGCAACGGTTGCAGCATCGCGCATATTAACCAAGGCATCAATAGTTGCTTTTACCACGTTGTGTGGGTTAGAAGAACCTTTTGATTTTGCCAATACATCGGTTACTCCAACACTCTCTAATACTGCACGCATCGCACCACCGGCAATAACACCTGTTCCATGTGCAGCCGGTTTTAAGAATACATAAGAACCACTGTATTTTCCGTACTGCTCATGTGGCACTGTACCCTTCGCTACCGGAACTTTGATCAGGTTTTTCTTTGCATCTTCGATACCTTTTGTGATAGCATCTGTTACCTCTTTAGCTTTACCCAAGCCATAACCAACAACTCCTTTTTCATTTCCTACAACCACGATAGCTGAGAAGCTGAAAGTTCTTCCTCCTTTGGTAACCTTAGTAACACGTTGTACACTTACCAGCTTGTCTTTTAATTCGACATCGCCTGATCTTACATTTTTTTTGTTTTCGTTTGACACGTTCTATTCGTTTTAAATGTTGAATACTTGATTAAAATTGCAATCCGCCTTCTCTTGCACCATCCGCTAAAGATTTAACTCGGCCGTGATACAAATATCCGTTACGATCGAAGCGAATCGTTTTAATTCCTGCTCCGGTAGCTTTTTCAGCGATGGCTTTTCCAACCAATTTCGCCTGTTCTACTTTGTTCACTTTCTGATCTGCAATTGCAGCTACTTTCGAAGAGGCCGACACCAAGGTTTTTCCTGTTGAGTCGTCTACAATTTGAGCATAAATCTGCTTGTTGCTGCGAAATACAGATAGTCTAGGACTCTCAGTAGTTCCGCTAACCACTTTGCGGACACGCTTTTTAATCTTTTCTCTTCTGCTTGATTTTGATACTGCCATTTTGTTTTTATTTTAATGAATGCGGATTTTGCCGCTATTCCTATTATTCTATACTTATTTACCTGCGGATTTTCCGGCTTTTCTGCGCAATTGCTCACCCACGAATTTAATACCTTTCCCTTTGTACGGCTCAGGTTTTCTCAGTTTACGAATTTTTGAAGTAACCAAACCTAACAATTCATTGTCGTGAGAAGTTAAAGTAATAATTGGATTCTTACTTCTTTCTGTAAGTGTAGTAATCTTAATTTCTTTTGGCAATTCAAACGAAACGTTGTGTGAATAACCTAAAGTCAATTCCAACATCTGACCGGTATTCGCTGCTCTATAACCAACACCCACTAATTCTTGCTCAGCTTTGTAGCCTTCGCTCACCCCTTTCACCATGTTAGCTATCAATGCACGACTCAAGCCATGCAAAGCTTTGTGACGTTTTTGCTCGGTGGCTCTGTCCAATACTATTTTACCGCCATCTACTTTTACCGAAATAGCAGTATCAATTGAACGAGAAAGTTCACCTAACTTTCCTTTTACTTTTACAACATTCTTGTCAGATACACTCACTTCAACCCCTGCAGGGACTGTAATGGGTAATTTTCCTATTCTTGACATTTCTTTATACTTTTTAGTTAGATAGCGTACTACCTAAGATTAATAAACATAACATAATACCTCACCACCTACTCTTTCTTTCTTAGCTTCTTTATCGGTCATTAAGCCTCTGGAAGTAGAAATAATAGCGATGCCCAAGCCATTCAACACACGTGGAATACCATCTATTCCGGTATATTTACGTAGACCTGGTTTACTAATTCTGTCTAATTTTTTAATAGCAGAAGTTTTAGAAACAGGATGATACTTGAGGGCGATTTTAATGTTTCCTTGTACGGAATCATCTTCAAACTTATAGTTTAAGATATAACCCTTTTCAAAAAGAATTTTGGTAATTTCTTTTTTGATATTAGATGCTGGGATTTCAACCACTCTGTGGTTTGCACTAATAGCGTTCCTTAATCGAGTAAGGTAATCTGAGATTGGATCAGTCATTATTGTAGTTATTTATATTTTGCTCCACACCGGAACAATTATACATTATGTTTTGGTTCTAAGAACCCTTATTTTATTTACTTTTCGGTACTGCTTTTTAATTACCAGCTAGCCTTTGTTACTCCCGGGATTTTACCGTTCAAAGCCATTTCGCGGAAAGTGTTACGGGAGATTCCAAATTGGCGGATATATCCTCTTGGTCTTCCGGTTAACTTGCAACGGTTGTGTAAGCGACCCGGTGATGAATTTTTAGGAAGCTTTTGCAATCCTATGGAATCACCTGCTGCTTTCAAAGCTGCTCTTCTTTCTGCGTATTTGTCAACAAGTTTCTGTCTTTTGACTTCTCTTGCTTTCATTGATTCTTTAGCCATGTACCTTTTTTATTTCTGATTTTTAAATGGTAAACCAAATTCTTTTAGCAATGCAAATGCTTCTTCATCGCTTGGTGCAGATGTTACAAACGTAATATCCATACCCATAATCTTATTCACTTTATCAATAGAGATTTCAGGGAAAATGATTTGTTCCGTTACACCTAAGGTGTAGTTTCCTCTTCCATCAAAACCTTTTTCGTTAATTCCACGGAAGTCACGAATACGTGGCAATGCCACAGAAACTAAACGATCAAGGAATTCATACATTTTATCGCCGCGTAAAGTTACTTTTACACCAATTGGCATTGCTTTTCTCAATTTAAAATTCGAAATATCTTTTTTCGATTTTGTAGAGATTGCTTTCTGACCTGTAATGGTGGTCATTTCAGCAACTGCTGTATCAATAAGTTTCTTGTCAGATGTTGCGATACCAACTCCTTGGTTCAAACAAATCTTTTTTAAACGAGGAACTTGCATTACGCTTTTGTATTCAAACTGCTTCTTCAAAGCAGGAACTACTGCGCTTTTATATTTTTCTTTTAATCTGGGTGCTGTTGTTGCCATTATTTAATTACCTCCCCTGTTTTTTTAGCGTAACGAACTACTTTACCATCTTCCACCTTACGGCCCACTTTAGTGGTTTTTCCACCAATGCTCAGCATTAGATTAGAAATATGAATGGATAATTCTTTTTTAACGATTCCACCGTTTGGACTAGCTGCATTTGGTTTAGTATGTTTAGAAGCCATATTCACTCCTTCTACTAAAGCACGCATTTTTGCCGTATCCACTTCCAACACTTTGCCCGACTGACCTTTTGAGTCGCCGGCCATCACTTTTACAGTGTCGCCCTTTTTAATGTGTAACTTGGTTTGCATTTGTATGATTTAAAAATTATATAACTTCCGGTGCTAAGGAAACAATTTTCATAAATTGCTTCTCTCTTAATTCTCTTGCAACAGGTCCAAAAATACGTGTTCCGCGGATCTCATCAGTAGCATTTAAAAGCACTACTGCATTGTCGTCAAAACGAATGTATGAACCATCTGCTCTGCGTACTTCTTTTCTGGTACGAACTACAACTGCTTTTGAAACAGCTCCTTTCTTAATACCACCTGAAGGCAAAGCATGCTTTACAGAAACAACGATTTTATCGCCGATGCTTGCATATCTCTTTCTGGTACCGCCTAACACTCGGATACAAAGTACTTCCTTTGCCCCACTGTTATCTGCTACGGTTAATCTCGATTCTTGTTGTATCATCTCTTCTATTTGTTGAGTTGTTGAAGTATTGATTTGTCGATTAACTCTTCAATTCAACCCTTCATTAATGCTATAATTCCTTATTTAACGCGTTCTACTACTTCAACCAAACGCCAGTTTTTGCTTTTGCTTAACGGGCGAGTTTCCATAATTTTTACTGTATCTCCAATGTTGCAGGTATTGGTTTCGTCATGAGCCACAAATTTTGAAGTCATTTTAATGAACTTTCCATATTTTTCGTGTTTCACTTTACGTTCTACAGATACCACAATAGATTTATCCATCTTATTGCTGGTAACTAAACCGATTCTTTCTTTTCTTAAGTTTCTTGTTTCCATTCTTCTTATTATAATGTACCTGCAAGAGTACGTTTACGTATTTCTGTTTTGATGCGCGCAACAGTTTTACGTGCATGGTTAATTTTCAAAGGATTTTCAATCGGTGAAACGGCGTGGTTTAATTTTAATTTCACCAAGTTTCCTCTTTCTACAATTAATTTTTCCTGTAGCTCTTTTCCTGAAAGCTCTTTTATTACTGCTTGTTTCATTTTATATCTTGTGCTTTATGCTACTGTTTCTTCTTTGTAATCTCTGCGAACGATAAACTTTGTAGTTATCGGTAGTTTTTGAGCTGCTAAACGCAAAGCTTCTTTTGCAACTGCCATTGGAACACCATCTGCTTCAAAAATGATCCTTCCCGGTTTCACTACTGCTACCCAATATTCAGGAGCTCCCTTTCCTTTACCCATACGCACCTCTGCAGGCTTTTTGGTAATAGGCTTATCAGGAAACACACGAATCCAAATTTGACCTTCACGTTTCATAAAACGAGTAACCGCCACACGGGCTGCTTCAATCTGACGTGCTGTAACCCATGCACCTTCGTTTGCTTTAATTGCAAATGAACCAAATGAAATCTGACTGCCACGCTTAGCATCGCCCTTCATTTTCATTTTATGCATCTTTCTGAACTTCGTTCTTTTTGGCTGTAACATCTTAAAAAATCTATCTTATTATTTAATTCGTCTAAAAAAATTATTTCTTTCTGCGTGGAGCACCTTTAAATTTTGATCCCGGTTTTCTGTCTCCAGCACCCATTGGTTTGCGGTCATTTCCTCCACCGGCATTTCCACCTGAAGCAGATTGGCCAATGTTTGGAGATAAATCACGTTTACCATATACTTCTCCTTTACAAATCCAAACTTTAATACCTAATCTTCCATAAGTAGTATGCGCTTCTGAGTGTGAATAATCAATATCCGCACGGAAAGTATGTAATGGAGTTCTTCCTTCTTTATAATGCTCTGTTCTTGCCATCTCAGCACCAGCTAAACGACCGGCAACCGAAACCTTAATTCCTTCTGCACCCATTCTCATGGTAGATGCAATAGATGTTTTAATTGCTCTACGGAAAGAAATACGTCCTTCAATTTGACGAGCAATTCCATCACTTACTAATTGAGCATCCAATTCAGGACGTTTAATCTCAAATATGTTTATTTGAATATCCTTTTTGGTAATCTTTTTTAATTCCTCTTTTAATTTATCTACTTCCTGACCACCTTTTCCAATGATAATTCCGGGACGCGCAGTGTTAATTGTAACGGTAACTAATTTCAATGTTCTTTCGATCACGATTTTAGAGATACTTCCTTTTGCCAAACGGGCTTTTAGGTAGTTACGGATTTTATAATCCTCCACTAATTTTTCAGAATAGTCTTTTCCACCATACCAGTTAGAATCCCATCCTCTGATGATTCCTATTCTGTTGCCAATTGGATTTGCTTTTTGTCCCATTATTCCTTTGTAGATTTTTTTGTAGTAGTTTTTTTAGCTTTGCTTACCGGTGCTGCTGCTGTTTCAGTAGCTTCCACTTTCGCTTTCATTTCTTTCTTAGGTGCCTCCACTTTCGTATCGATAGTTAAGGTAACATGGTTAGAACGCTTTCTGATTCTGTGTCCTCTTCCTTGTGGCGCTGTTCTCAAACGTTTCATTTGAAGTCCGCTGTCCACAAAAATGGATTTAACCACCAAATTTGAGTCTTCTATACGCGCACCTTCATTTTTTGCTTGCCAGTTTGCGATTGCTGATAACAACAATTTATACACTCTTCCGGAAGCTTCCTTCGGGTTATATTTTAATAAATGTAACGCTTTATCTACACGCACACCTCTTACCATATCGGCAATTAATCTCATTTTACGTGGAGAAGTAGGGCAACTTTGCAACTTTGCAAAATAAGTTGTCTTGTTTTCCTCTTTTCTTTTCTCCGCTACGTTATGTTTTCTTACTCCCATTGTTCGGGTTGTTTTTTAATTGTGTTATTATGACTTTTTATTTCCCGCGTGACCTCTGAAGATACGTGTTGGCGCAAACTCACCAAATTTATGGCCCACCATATTCTCTGTTACATAAACAGGAATAAATTTATTTCCATTATGTACAGCGATAGTTTGACCTACAAAATCAGGAGAAATCATTGATCTGCGTGACCAAGTTTTAACTACAGATTTCTTACCGGAATCACGAACAGCTAGAATTTTCTTCTCTAACTTGTAATCTATAAAAGGACCTTTTTTTAATGAACGGCTCATTTTCTTTTTTTGTTTATTGTTTCAGGTTTAAAGTTTCAGGATTCCAATATGCTTTAGACCTTAAACTCGCTACTTTCAACTTTTATATTATTTCTTTCTTCTTTCGATGATGTAACGGTTTGATTTTTTCTTCAACTCACGTGTTTTGAATCCTTTTGCAGGAATACCATTACGTGAACGAGGATGTCCTCCGGTAGCTCTACCTTCACCACCACCCATTGGGTGATCAACAGGGTTCATTACCACACCACGAACACGTGGGCGACGACCTTGCCAACGACTGCGACCGGCTTTACCGCTAATCTCCAAACCGTGGTCAGAGTTAGAAACGATTCCGATAGTAGCTTTACAAGTTACCAAAATCATACGTGTTTCGCTTGAAGGCATTTTAATCACAGCATACTTACCTTCACGTGCACTCAATTGTGCATAAGAACCGGCACTGCGAGAAATAATTCCTCCTTGACCAGGATACAATTCAATATTATGAATAAAGGTACCAAGTGGAACTTCACTTAACAATAAGGTATTTCCAACTTCTGGAGCTGCACCCGGACCGGAAACAATTTTTTGTCCCACTTTTAATCCGTTTGGAGCAACGATATATCTTTTTTCACCATCTGAATAATTCACCAAGGCAATACGTGCTGTACGATTTGGATCATATTCAATAGTTGCAACAGTTCCTACAACACCGTCTTTATCTCTTTTAAAATCGATAATACGGTAACGTTGTTTGTGACCACCACCTACATAGCGCATAGTCATTTTTCCGGTATTGTTACGACCGCCTGATTTTTTCAAAGGTGCCATCAAACTTCTTTCCGGTGATGCTGTTGTAACATCATCAAAAGTCAACGCTACTTTAAAACGTTGTGAAGGAGTAAGAGGTCTTAATTTTTTAAGTGCCATTGCGTTTCTTTTTTCAATCGAACCGAAGTTCTATTCTTAAATGTTGCTATAGAAATCAATAGTTTCTCCGGCTTTCAAAGAAACGATTGCTTTTTTGTTATTCCCTGCCAAACCGGATACTACTCCTGCTTTGGTATTTCTTGATTTGATTTTGCCGATATAGTTGATGGTGTTAACGTTTGCAACGCTTACGCCATACATCTTTTCAACGGCATTCTTAATCTCAATCTTATTGGCTGCTTTAGCGACAATAAAACCATAACGGTTCATCTTTTCGCCCATAGCAGTCATTTTTTCTGTTATGATTGGTTTTACAATAACTTCCATCGCCTTATTTGCTTAATAGGTTTTCAATTTCCTTCACTGAGCTCTCAACTAAGATGAGATTTGAAGCATTTAATATGTCGTAAGTGTTTAATTCTGAAGCAATTACGACCTTAGCTTTGCTCAAATTTCGGGACGACAAATATACATTTTTATTTGACTCAGCAAGCACCAACAGCGTTTTTTTGTCGGCAACCTTCAAATTAGTCATTAACTCATTGTAATTCTTTGTCTTAATTGTATCAAAAGAAAAATCTTCTAATACCGTAATATTGTTATTTTTTGCTTTGTAAGTCAAGGCAGAAACACGAGCAACCTTTTTAAGTTTCTTATTTAATTTGAAACTGTAGTCACGCGGTTCAGGACCAAAAGCACGTCCACCACCCACACGGGTAGGAGATTTCTTGTTTCCAGCACGTGCACCACCGGTACCCTTTTGACGCTTCAACTTTTTGCTGCTACCAGCAATTTCGTTACGTTGCTTAGATTTGTGCGTTCCTTGGCGGTTATTTGCCATAAACTGCTTCACATCCAAATATATTGCATGATCATTAGGCTCGACAGCATATATGGCATCGTTTAAAACAACTTTTTTAGCTGTTTCAGCCCCTTTTGTATTTATTACTTTCAGTTCCATTGTTATTTCTCCAATAATAAGTAAGACCCTTTAGCTCCGGGAACGGAACCTTTAACTATAATCAGGTTTTTTTCAGCAATTACTTTCAACACTTGTAAGTTTTGAACTTTTTTGCGATCACCACCCATACGACCTGCCATGCGCATTCCTGGAAATACACGTGAAGGCCAAGAAGAAGCACCCATTGATCCCGGTGCTCTTAAACGATTGTGCTGACCGTGTGTTTGACCACCTACTCCGGCAAATCCATGACGTTTTACAACCCCTTGAAAACCTTTACCTTTTGAAGTTCCAACAACATCTACGAAATCACCCTCTGCAAAAAACTCTGCTCCTACTTTATCACCTAAAGCTTTAGGTTCTTCAAAACCTTTAAACTCAGCCAATTTGCGTTTAGGAGTTGTTCCTGCTTTTGCAAAATGACCTTTAAGCGCATTGGAGGTATTCTTTTCTTTCTTTTCGTCATAAGCCAATTGAACGGCTTCATATCCATCCTTCTCCAAAGTTCTCACTTGCGTTACTACGCAAGGACCAGCTTCGATAACTGTGCATGGTAAATTTTTACCATTGGCACCAAAAATACTGGTCATACCGACTTTTTTTCCGATTATTCCTGACATTTTATTTATTGATTATTTATATTACTTCTCTTTAAATTCTGGTTTAACCAGCTAACTAAACTTTAATCTCTACTTCTACACCACTTGGTAGCTCCAACTTCATTAAAGCATCTACTGTTTTTGAGGTAGAGCTGTAAATGTCTAACAAACGTTTGTAAGAACACAATTGAAACTGCTCTCTTGCTTTCTTGTTCACGTGTGGTGAGCGCAATACAGTATAAATCTTTTTATTGGTAGGCAATGGAATTGGACCATTTACCACAGCACCTGTAGCTTTTACTGTCTTTAAGATTTTCTCAGCAGATTTATCCACTAAGTTGTAATCGTAAGATTTCAATTTAATTCTGATTTTTTGACTCATGTCTGTATATATTTAAAAGAACGTTATTAAACTTTTTCTGCTTTCTTACCTTTTACTTTTGCAATTACTTCATCTGCAATTCCTCTTGGAGTTTCAGCAAAGTGAGAGAATTCCATAGTGGATGATGCTCTTCCTGAAGTAATCGTTCTTAAGGTAGTTACGTATCCAAACATCTCACTCAAAGGCACAGTTGCCTTAATTACTTGTGAACCTGCTCTTGAATCCATTCCTTCAATCTGACCTCTACGTTTATTTAAATCCCCTACTACATCCCCCATGTTTTGCTCTGGTGTTAGCACTTCCACTTTCATGATAGGCTCTAACAATACAGGCTTACATTTTGGTAAGGCCTCACGGAAGGCAGTACGTGCACATATCTCAAATGAAAGTGAATCTGAATCGACAGCGTGATAAGAACCATCTTTCAAAACAATCTTTAAAGAATCCATTTGGAAACCTGCAAGAACACCTGTGCTCATTGCTGCTTTGAAACCCTTTTCAACTGAAGGAATATATTCACGAGGAATGTTACCACCCACAATTTCGTTGACAAACTGTAAACCGCCATCTTTAACTACATCATAATCCTCATCAACCGGACCGGCTGTAAATTTAATATCGGCAAATTTACCACGACCACCGGTTTGCTTTTTGTACACTTCACGGTGCTCAACAGTAGCATTAATTTTTTCTTTAAAGTTAACTTGAGGCGCTCCTTGGTTTACTTCCACTTTAAACTCTCGTCTCAAACGGTCAACAATGATTTCCAAGTGCAACTCACCCATTCCACTAATAATGGTTTGGCCTGAATCCTCATCCGTTTTAACACGGAAAGTAGGATCTTCTTCTGATAATTTATTCAACGAAACACCTAAACGATCTAAGTCTGCTTGAGTTTTTGGCTCAATAGCAATACCGATAACCGGTTCAGGGAAGTTCATTGCTTCTAATACAATCGGATGCTTTTCATCACAAAGTGTATCTCCTGTTTTAATATCTTTAAATCCAACCGCTGCTCCAATATCTCCTGCTTCAATCGTATCAATTGAATTTTGCTTGTTAGCATGCATTTGGAAGATACGTGAAATACGTTCTTTGTTACCACTTCTGGAGTTTAATACATAAGAACCAGCATCTAGTTTACCTGAATACACACGGAAGAAACACAAACGGCCCACAAATGGATCGGTTGCAATTTTAAATGCCAAAGCTGTAAAAGGTTCTTTTACATCCGGCTTACGAGTTACTTCTAATTCAGTTTCAGGATTAGTTCCAATAATTTCATTTTTGTCAAGCGGACTTGGCATCAATTCCATTACTAAATCCAACATGGTTTGAACACCTTTGTTTTTGAATGCGCTTCCGCATACCATCGGCACTACTTTATTGGCAATACAAGCCTGACGCAATGCAGTTAAAATTTCTTTCTCGGTAATGCTTTCAGGATTTTCGAAAAACTTCTCCATCAAACGATCGTCAAATTCAGCGATAGCTTCCAACAATTTCCCTCTCCACTCTTTCGCTTCTTCCAACATATCAGCAGGAATAGGAACAATGTTAAAGGTCATTCCTTTATCGTGCTCATTCCACTCAATACCACGAAAATTAATCAAATCAACAACACCTGTAAAATTCTCTTCAGCACCGATTGGTAATTGCAAAGGAAGTGGGTTACCACCCAATACTTCTTTTACTTGACCAACCACTTTTAAGAAGTCGGCACCTGCACGGTCCATTTTATTTACAAAACCAATACGTGTTACGTTGTAGTTATTTGCCAAACGCCAGTTTGTTTCAGATTGCGGCTCAACACCATCCACAGCCGAAAACAAAAACACTAAACCATCTAAAATACGCAAAGAACGGTTCACCTCAACTGTAAAGTCTACGTGGCCCGGAGTATCAATAATATTAATTTTGTAACGGTCGTTTTTATAATTCCAAAAACAAGTAGTGGCAGCGGAGGTAATTGTTATCCCTCTTTCTTGTTCTTGCACCATCCAGTCCATAGTAGCTGCACCATCATGCACCTCACCTATTTTGTGGTTAACACCTGTATAATAAAGAATACGCTCTGTACAAGTTGTTTTACCTGCATCAATGTGCGCTGCAATCCCAATGTTTCTGGTATATCTTAAATCTGACATTTTATTTGTTCGGCTATCTTAATTTATTAAAATCTAAAGTGCGAGAAAGCTTTATTAGCATCCGCCATACGGTGAGTATCCTCTTTCTTTTTAAAAGAAGCACCCTCTTCCTTAGCAGCAGCAATAATTTCGCCTGCTAATTTTTGGCCCATCGATTTTTCGTTTCTCTTGCGGGAATACAAAATCATCCATTTAATGGCCATTGAAGTTTTACGCTCTGCACGAATTTCTTGTGGAATTTGGAAAGTAGCTCCACCTACTCTTCGGCTGCGCACCTCTACTTGAGGAGTAATGTTGTTCAACGCTTTTTTGAAAACGTCCAAACCTGGCTCTTCATTCTTTTTAGTGATAATGTCCATGGCTTCGTAAAATGTATCGAAGGCTTTTGTTTTTTTGCCATCGTACATTAAATTGTTTACGAAACGGGTTACCAACATATCATTGAACTTTGGATCCGGTAGTAAAGGTTTTCTTTTGGGAGTTGTTTTTCTCATTTTTGTTACTGATTACTAATCTTAACTAATTTACGAATATGTTATATTTATTTTACTGAACCCTTCGACTACTTTCGTAAATTCGTAAAGATTCGGTAGTTGTATCTTTATTTCTTTTTAGCTCCTGCTGCTGCCTTTGCTGCTGCTGCACCTGCTTTTGGTTTTTTTGTTCCGTATTTGCTACGTCTTTGGTTACGACCTTCAACACCTGATGTATCTAAAGCCCCACGCACGATGTGGTAACGTACCCCCGGTAAATCTTTCACCCTTCCACCACGGATTAACACGATAGAGTGCTCTTGCAAATTGTGTCCTTCACCCGGAATGTAAGCATTCACTTCTTTGGTGTTGGTAAGGCGCACACGCGCAACTTTACGCATCGCAGAATTTGGCTTTTTTGGAGTAGTGGTGTACACACGTACGCACACGCCTCTTCGCTGTGGACAAGAGTCTAAGGCAGCCGATTTACTTTTATTTAGCAGTTTTGAGCGACCTTTTCGAACTAATTGTTGTACCGTTGGCATCGTTTGAAAGTATTGATTTTACTATGATTTATACTGTTTTTTTTGTGTAATTACCCTTTTTTTGGGCTTGCAAAGGTACAATTTGTTTTGATTCTAACAACAGGCGAGTAAAAATATTTTTCAAGATATTTTGATTTGACGCGAAGCAATCCCAAAATGTAGTGGTAAATTAATCTTGTCAGAAGCTCTTTTCAATTTCGAAAGCGGAAAAGCGAGAAATAAAAATTGTTCTGAAAATACTGCCAACTATAGAATTTTGAGCTTTTTTAAGGAAATGAATTTAATTTTACAAGAAAATTTTGAGTCTTGATTCAAACTAATTAAACTCCCCTCCCGCAAATATCAAATTGCTGCGAAATTCAGCTCTATTTGGGTCAGAAATTGACCTACAGCCCATTTTATGCTGATTTCAGCGTTTTTTTGATGCTGTTCATAAATAAATATTTAGTATCAAACCATTCAGTATAAGTAAATTATATCTTTGTTTTATAAACCAATTAACTAAAAAAAACATGAATACAAAAAATGTACTTATCGGAGGCTTTGCCGGAGGTGTTGCCTTCTTTTTATTGGGATGGTTGATTTACGGGATGCTTTTAATGAATTATATGATGAGTATTTCGCCTTACATCCCAGGGCTGTATCGCGATGAAAGTGAGATGTTGCTGGGGATAATGTTTCTGAGCAATTTGCTTTCCGGACTACTCATGGCATTTATTTTTGATATCGGTAAGGTGAGCGGGTGGATGGATGGCTTAAAAACGGGAGCAATTGTAGGATTTCTGATTTCGGCTTCTTTCAATAGCAGCTTGTATGCCATGACTTTCATGTCGAGTAAGCGCTCCATGTTGGTGGATGTGATTGCCTCTACTGTTATGTGGGCAATAACCGGGGCACTTATAGCAATGGCGATGGGGATGGGAAGTAAAAAGACTTCTTAATTAGTACTTAAATTTTTTGAACACCCTTGACTATTGTTGAGGGTGTTTTATTTGCACAAAACTTCATTTTTTTCAATCTCTATCATTTCATTTTACATTTAATTGAGCGCAGAGTTTTTTTTGCAGCCATTATTCCCACTGAGGAGGGCAATGAATTCTCATTCTAATTTTTCAATAAAGCCAAAGCTCAAAAATTTAATTTTGAAATTCTCCCTTTTTTGATAAACACCCTAGCTTGGCCATTTTTTTGCATTAGGATAATTGAGAACTTTAATTTGATTCTGTTTTAGAAAATGAATTCCATTTAGCAAAGAAGACAGCGCTTGCAGTTTCAATAATACTAGCTAACCAATTTTATTAAAAACAACAATTGAAACATTTTAGCTTGCATGCCTCAAAAATATTCAGTTTATTTGATTGTGAATTGAAATTTCTCAACCAATCACTTGGGAAGTTATGTAAGGCCGGGAAATTTATAATACCCTGTTACTATGCTCAGCTCAACTACCCATTTCAATTTCTCAACCTTAATTCTAGTTTTCTTAGTAAGGAATCTTATTCCTTTTACTTAATTGAGCGTATATTCTTCCAAGGCCTGCTCTTCTAGCGGCTGAAATTTTTACAAATTATTCTATTCACATTTCAAAAATTGATGCAAATGAAAAAGGTTATTTTAATTACTCTTATGCTAATTGTTATTTTAAATTCAAGCACAAAATGTCAAGTTTGTTCCTTTTCTTTCAGTGAAGCTGAAAGCACCAATAGAATAGCTCTTGCAACTTGTGAATATTATGAAGTTGTTTATACCTTTCCAAACCCAGTCCCAGAAACTAATAGAATAAAAATAAATTTACCACATGATATACGTTTTCAAAGTTTAGTTTCTGGAAATGGAGTCGCTACTACTTCTAGTTCGGGAGCCATTTCACCAACCTTCACTTTTGTGGGTACAACTTCTATTCCAACTATCATTATTCAAGTACTTACCCCATCATCAATTATATCAGGTTTTCCGTCAACCACCAGTATAGATTTTTATAATACAAACCTTATTTGCAGTAAATCCCCTACTACTTCATTTGCATTATCCGACAATAGTAGTAACTTGAGTGTAACACTGCCAGGTTCTTATCCTTTAAATGCTGGAGAGATGAAAGATTGGATTATCACACTAGAAAACAAAAGCCTTACCACCGACATTTCGAATTTAAAAATAGATTTTATAAATCAGTTAAAGGTGGTAAACATCTCAGGTTACGCATTATTAGGGCAAACTTATACAACACCAATAAGCCCATGTAACTCAATTATTGGTTACACCTCTTTAACAGGATCTGTAATTACAATAACTAATATTGCCCCAGGTCAAATAATAAACATTCATATTTGTATTACCGGAATCTGTCCCCTTCCTGATGGAGGTGGGCAAGCCGGTCAAATCCTTTTTGGTTCACCTTGTGGAAATGATTATTATGGCAGAAAAACTTCTAACCTTCACCTATTTAAGGGCGGAATACCAGAGATTGAACCTCAAGGCCAAGCCTTAGTACAAAATAATAATTATGGACCTGGTATTTGTCAAATCAATAATGGTGTTACAAAATTCTCTTTTAGATATCTTAATTCTGGACATAATTTAGCAGGAACTGGAGCAACAGCTGGATACGCTAAACTTATTGACCTCAAGGTTTATCTTGCTAGTGACAATGCATTTGGACAAATTGTAGACCCACGCTCTTCAACTTCCTTAAAAATAAAATCTAATGGGTATTCCTATACATTAAATAATACTCAATATCAAGGGTTAATATCTGAAGTTGCATATACACCAGCTATTAACTTCAAAACGTATCTTATTGATTTTACAAAATGGATATCTTCTATACCGTTACCATATGAAAATAAATTTGGTGGATCAAATTTAGGACTATGTGATTTAGATGGTGACGGACAAATGGATGATATGAATGAAGGGGCTGAATTTACCCTTGAGTTTGACTACAAATATGTAGGAGATGTACCTTATATTTGCCCTTTCCCAGCTAATCCTCCAACCCCAGGAGCAGATATTATTGGTTTCTCATCAAGTCTTATTAAAACATTTTGCCTTTTTCAAAATCAATGTCAAACTTTACAATATTACTATCCCAACTTACCGCTCCATTCCAATAATGCCTATGACCCTGCCACAGGTACCGCTTTCCAAGATAAGATAATAAATGGAATTATGAATTTCGGAAATGAATTTAATCCAAAAGATGATGCTGTAAAATCACAATTTTCTTATGCAACTGTGATCCATTCGTCTTCTGCTTCGTTACCCCCAGATGCATTAATTGGCGAGGAGTTCAATTATACAATTTGCCCCAATTTTGAGCAAAGATGGACACCACAAGGTTTTGATTTTAATTGCCCTTCAGGTTTTCATCGGATACATATCCCATTGCCAGCACGTTATGAGCTAAATGTGAATCAACTTTTAACTCACACCACGCCACATAGTGGTACAATGAATATTACAATAAACTCTATTCCGCCGCAGGTAGTTACTGCAACAGTAACAGAAACTCCTGGAATCTGCACTCCCGGTTCTCCGGATACATATACTCCTGGTTTTATTAATATCGATTTTGACCGTGTTCCAAGAATTTTGGCAAACGGGAATCATTACACATTATCCATTGGATGTCTTAGTTTACCTATGAAAAATACATGTAACTGCGCCCCTGGCCCAATTCACCATGAGCCTTTTAAAGATGAAATTGAATACTCCTTCGAGTTCATTTGCTGTCCGAATGATGCTGGATGCCGAAGCGTACTTGCCTCAGGGAGTGATGATATATTCAATCATTGCGGAATAGATTGTGGGCCCTTAGCTTCAAATTTTCAAACAAAATCTAGCCCAAGATTTTCTTTAAAAAGACAAACATTAGGATGGTTTAATCCTGACGAATTAAATACAGCTAGTCCTTTAAGTTATACCCAATCTAATTTACCATTAAGTAGTGTAAATATAGCGAATAGTCCTATTAGACTTGACAGAGCATACCCAGGAGATTGCATTGAGGCGAACATCCAAGGAACTTTCTCTGATAATGACATAAATGTACCAACTAAGTATGCAAGTGTTTTTTTAAAAATGAGATATGATGATTTATTTTATTTGCATCAAAGCGCCAACTTTCAGATATTTGATATGGATCCAAATATCTTAAATCAAAGTTCAATCATTGTTGACGATACATACAATGGATCAACGACAACAACTATTTATAATAATCTTACGTTTATAGCATTTCAAGATCCAAATACGTCAGTGCACATTGACTATATGAGATTTGAACTACCAGCAGCTTTTGCCTCAAGTTTGCAACAAAATCACCAATATCATTTCACAGCAAGGATTAGGTTAATAGTAAGAACAACTCAACAAGGGACTGCATTAAATTCAAATACATTCTTTACGCCTGGGAGCCATGAATTAAAAACATTTCGTGCAGGGTTTGGTGCAATATTAAATAATGGAACTGAGTATACATCTTGTGATGATTTTGGAGTTAAGTTTACAATCCTTCAACCTTCCATTCAAGTCATAGTTGGTAATCAGAAAAGCTCTAGTTGTGAACCCTTTAAAATGTCAATTCAATTACAAAGTAAATCTGGAAATTTTGATGATGATAGAATAGATTTTCCTAATGAGTTCAGGCCTTATGCAGGAATTGATGGTGCAGTTGAAGTAAATTTCCCTAAAGGTTATACTTTACAAAGTTGTTCACTTTTATTTCCAACTAATACCTTTACAACTCTTGGTCCTATAGTTGCAGGTAGCCAGTTTGTAAACAATAATTATTTAAGCAATGCTTGTACTTATGCAACTGTATCCTTATCCAACTTAGGATTGCCTAACTATGTGCCATTTAATACGCAAATATGTCCAAACTGCCCAACTGGGCAAACAGATTGTATTCAGTACTTTATAAACCCAGCTTCATTACTAAGTGGTTCTACAAATTGGCCATTAATGGATTATAAGGCAAATGGTACCTATACACCTGGAATTACTTTTGAACTAACTTTTATACCAGAATGTGATGTTTCAAACTTTCCCCCGGGAGCATTTAGTGCTAAACTTAGATATAAGGAAGCCCTCCAAAATCATAACTCAGCCAATTCTAACTATATTTATACTAGCTCAATATTGGCAAGAGGGGGAATTGCGGTTACACATAATAGTCCTGGAATTGAATTTCCAATAATCCATGGTTCAACAGTAATTAATGCGGCAATTCCTCCTTTAACTTCGAATTTCACAACCCCAAAATTTCAAATTTGCCCTGATCCTCGTTCTTTATCTGTTCCATTCACCATTATTGAAATCCCTCATTTGGGAGATTTTTCCTCGCAAGCCCAGCTTCTCGAATATGACTGTAATAATAGTAACCCTAGTCAAATTGCGACATTTTCTCAAACATCAATAGGATCCGGAAGATTTATTATTAACAACTCGATTCTACCAAATGCATGTCGATGTTTTTCAATTAGTGGAAATGTTAATATGCCATATTGCAATATTTCAAGCTTTTTAGATTTACAAAATAAATTACAAATAACACCGCAATTTAAATTAAGCTGCCATTCAGGAGGAGTCGTGTGTGAGGCTGTTAAAAATAACACTTCCTTAGATTTCGATTTCTCTAATGCAACATTTCCTCCAAATCCTTCACCTGCAAATGCAGGCATTGATCAAACTGTATTCATTCCTAGTGTTTCATTACAAGGAAACACTCCATCAAATATTGGAACCGGACACTGGACAGTAATAGCAGGTTCGGGCACTCTTACAAGTCCCAACTCTCAATCTACGGGAGTAACAGGTTTAAGCTTTGGCATTAATACCTTTGCTTGGACAATTAATAATGGAAATTGCCCATCTACTTCCGATCAAGTAAACATCAATTATAAATGTAGTTCTGTTCTAGCAGGTCAGAATATATTAACCGGCGACGTTTCTCAATACCAACTAAGCAACTTTTCAAATTCAATTGTTTTTGTTAATGGTGTTTTGAAAATTAATATACCGACCGCAAATTTTAACAAATGTCATTTTTTAATGGCACCTGGGTCTTCAATAGTTATTAATCCTTCTATGACTTTGAATTTATCTGAATGTATAGTTGAAGGATGCCCTGACATGTGGAATGGTATTAGAGTAAGTTCAACAGCAATACTAAAATGTGATAAAACTCTGATACAAAATGCACTTACCGCTATTTCTTGTGTTGATGGCTCAGATTATGACATCACTTCTTCCGTATTCAATCAGAACAAAGAAGATATTTTTATTGATGGTCAAGGTACAGGTAATTCATTTACTGGAACAGTTAATGGGTCCGTCTTTACTTGCAGGTATATTAATCCTTCTCCAGACTTAAGTAATGTGGGAATTCTTGCTTCTAGTTTAAAAAATAATAATTTAACAACATCCATTCCCTCAAGCTTGCTTTACTATCCTTCCTCATTAAATCCAAGTAATAGAAGTGAGGCAGCTATTGAAATATCAGGAGTTGGGTTATCAACTCCAATACCTTCTTATAATATTAAGATTGGTGATGAAAATTCAGGATTTACAACAAAAGGAAACCTTTTTGACAGGCACGACTATGGAATAAAAATAAAAAGCAGTAATGTAGAAATTGTGAATTGCAAGTTTCAGAACATGGAAGCTACTAACTACTTAGGTTATTCAACAGGTATTGGAATTTGGGCGTATAGATCAATTGATATGCCTTTTAGTATTAAAGTAGGTGGGGGCTCTATTCCTGCCGAAAGAAACACATTTATTGATTGTGGGATTGGAACTTTAATAAAAGACTATTTTAACACCCAAATTGAAGCGAATACGATTCAAAAAACGGCAGGGGTTGGTAATGTTTTCGCAAATACGAATTATGTGGGACGATGGGGTATAAAGCTTTCCAATGGAGACAAAAGCTCTCATACTTGCAGAAACAATACTATAACCAATATTTATATCGGTATTGAATTTGATCAAATTACATTTGATAAGGTCCAAAGTAATTTTGAATACAATACTATCAGCAGCGCTGGAAATGAAAAATCCAATATTGGAATTTATATTCATAGCCAGAAAAATTATCATAATTTACTTTCTTACATTCATATTGATCATAATGACTTGCAAGGCCTAATGAATGGCGTTAGGATAGAGAACTTCAAGACCACTGGAGGTATTACAGTAAATCAAAATCCACATATCACAATACAACGGGGCAATCCTATAACAACTCCGCAAAATGGTATTTATGTATATGAATGTAATGGTGTCGAAGTAGCTGACAATCCAGACATTTCTGCTCTTCCAACTAAGGCAAATAACATTACTGGGATTTACCTCTACTCCTCTCAAAACTCCATGATTAATTGTAATAAAATTAAAAAGGCGAGAACTGGCATTCGAATTCAAGGAGTTTGTTCTTCCCCGCCTAACTCTGAAGGGTTGCTTCATAAAAATGAAATTAGTGACTATTTTACTGGTGTTGATCTTTTAAAATATGCATCAATTTCAAATCAAGGAACTGCAAGCCATGGATCGGATAACATATGGCTTAATCCTAATACCGGTGGGGTGGGCATACGAAATCAATCAGGAACAAACCCTGTAGTTTATATACATTCCGGAGGGCCTAATTCAATATCACCGTTTGGCTCGGTTACCATGATGCCGGCAACTGGAGCAAGTTCTACAACATGTTTAGGTTCAACTCCATTTTCTCCTATTGTTTCCAATCAATTAACTAATGAAGAATATGAGATTATCAGAAAACTATTGGGGAATGAACTGAATTTTCCGGTATTGGCAGAGGAGACAAAATGGAATTATGGATCAATTTTGTATGAAAAAATTCTAAACGATAGTACAATTAATCCCAATGATAGCATTATCAGTGACTTTGTGGATTCCTTAGCTTCAGGAAACGTTGGAAAATTTTACGTTGTATCTAGTTCGATTAAAAATGGCGACTGGACTTTAGCAGAGAGTGACAATCAAAGTATCGTAACTCATAGCCACGTTGAAGCCAATCTTAAGAAATACAACAATTATTACATAGCTTTTCAGAAGGATACAGCACTTGGCGGTGATTCTACCTGGTTAGCGAATATGATTAATGATTTGACACCAATCGCAGAGGAATGTATTTTAACTGGTGGCTCTGCTGTATCAGGTGCAAGGACAATGCTTTCCTATTTCACCCCCAATCTTTACCCGAGCATTGACGAATGTTTACAATCACCAGCTGATTCCATCAGCCAGGACAGCAGCAACACACTGTGTGCCCTTATCAAAACCTACACTGTTTCTGCCACAACAGGAGCAACCTATACTTGGACAGTTCCATCGGGAACAAGTTTTACTCAAAGTGGAAACAGTATTTCAGTTAATTGGGGAAGCCTTATCGGAACCGGAGGTACAATAACCTGTACCATTATGGATGCGCTTGGAAACACCTCTACAGGTAGCTATACTCAAGCTCCTTTGGTTTCTAATCCTACTTGCATAACAGCAAGTGCCAACAATACTAGTTGTGTAACTGCTACTCAGTTGAGTTGGAATCCACCAGCAGGATGCGCTGCCGGATATTTAATTATGTTGGGTACAAACGGTGCCGGAACAACAACTCCGGATAATGTAGTAAATGGTTGGGATGTTGGTAATGTTACCTCGGTAACACTTCCTATGCTGAGCGGTGGTACTACTTATTATTATCAGGTAATTCCTTATGATGATGCGCATGTGCCGGTAAACGGGTGCTCCATATTTTCATTCACCTCCGGAACCGCAGTTGATTTTACTCCGACACTTGGCAATCCATACATTGAAAATTTTGATGGAGTTAGTCCACCAGAATTACCATGTGGCATTACTATAAGTGATGAGAATTTCCCAAGAGATGGTGTTGTATGGGCTACTAGCACGGCTGCTTCTTGTTCGGGCAACAACAGCATTGCTATATCAAAAAACCCAAATAATACCACCGCCAAAGATGATTGGTTTTATTCAGTTCCGCTGAATCTTACTGCTGGCGAATTGTACCAAGTTGATTTTAATGCAAAAACGGATGGTCCACAAACAGAAGGAATTGAAGCATATATCGGCTCAAGCCCGGATGCAGCAACGATGCAAAGCACTTCATCGATAATTAATTCTTACCTCTCCAATTCAAATTGTGTAAACACTCTGGCGAGCGACTATATTGCTGCCTATACCGGACAGTTTTATGTAGGCGTTCATGCAAATGGTTCTCCAAATAGCCAAACACTTTTTGTGGATGACTTAAGGGTTAGTTTGATTCCGACCGTAAAAATTTCGGCTGAAACTTGCGGTGATACAGTATCAAGCTGTGAACGCATTCAATGTGATTTGATAACTGGAGCAACAAGTTACAAGTTTAGGATTGAAAATTTACAATTAGGTTTTTCAATGGATTATACTGTAAATTCAAACAATCCGCTCTTGTCTGAATTTTATAATGCACCCGTTTTACCATTGCCATTAGGTGAAACCTACACAGTTTCGGCAACTGCATTTGTAAATGGAAATTGGATGCCTTTTGGAGCATCTTGTACAATAACAATAAATGCTCAAACAAGCGTAACTGCAAGTGACGTTAGCGGTTGCACCGGTTCTGCTATTTCTCTTTACGGTTCTCCATCAGGTGGTACTTTTAGCTTAAGTAATCCGTATACAGGTCCAAGTGCAAGCTATACCTACACTTTTACAGATGAATATGGATGTGCTGTTACCAGCATCCCAGCTAACATTACAGTAAACGCCTTACCAACAGTAAGCGCAGCAAATGTGAGTGGATGTGAAGGAACAGCTATTTCACTATCGGGAAGTCCAGCCGGTGGAACGTGGAGTGTGGCTAATCCTTATACGGGAGCAAGTGCAACTTATACACACAGTTATACCGATGCTAATGGTTGTAACAATACAAGTGCTAGTGCAACTATAACTGTTACTGCATGTCCTAAGTTAAATACTACAACCTGCAATACAGCATCATTTAATATGTGTGATCGTTTGGCGATTACAACAGTAAGCGGTGCAACAGCCTATAAATATAAATTTGAAAATTCTAGTCTTGGATTCTCTCAAGAGTATACACCTGCATCGCTTTCTTATAATCCATACTTGTATCAATTCCTTAACGCAACTTCAACTTCAATAATACCTGGAAATACTTATGCTGTTTCAGTGGCAGCATTGGTTAACGGTAGTTGGACTTATTATGGTCCAGCTTGTAATGTGGTAGTAAATCCAATTCCTATAACCAGTTTAAATTCTGCTTCATGTAACATAAATTTGCCTAGTATGAATACTTATTTTTATACAAATAATACAGGCATTTGTGGGATTTATGATTACAAATATGAATTTACAGAAGGAAACACAACTTTTGAAGTAAATCGCGGTTTAACTTTGAATAATTTCATTATGATTTGGATACCTTCTCCAAATCTGGCGAAATATTCAACAACGTATTCAGTAAGAGTAAAACTCAAAATGGGAAATACCTGGGGCGATTATGGACCTTCATGCACCATTACTACGCCTTCGTCTCCATTGACCCAATTGCAAACTGCATTTTGCGGATACACTTTACCACTTTTTAGTAGTCTAGTAAATTGTGATGCCGTTCCGGGTGCAATTGATTATCGTTACCACATCACAGGTCCATCCAATTACAATAAGACCTTTAACAGAAATCAAGCTGGAAACGATTGGCATTTTAGTTGGACTATCCTAGGCAGTGGACAACAAAACATGGTTCCGAATACTACCTATGCAGTGGAAGTAGCTTCAAATGCAGGTGGAGTTTGGAGTGCTTATGGCGCGAGTTGCAACATTACTACACCGGCAACTCAATGGCGCGAAGCAGAGGCATTTGAGTTGAATCAAAATGCTGCATTGAATGAGGCCGTAGATGAACTTGCTTTGTTGGTATACCCGAATCCGAATGCAATCAACAATGAGTTCTTTATTGAAGTGAGGGGAATTCATACCGCTGGCGAAGTTGCACAAATTACCATTTATGATTTGGTTGGAAAGTTAATTTACAAAGAAACTGCAACCTATAATGAAGGTGACACTCAATTGAGAGTAAAACCAAGCGTACGTCCTGCCCAGGGTGTGTATATGATTGAAGCTATTGTTAAAGGGAAAAAGCTTCGACAGAAATTTGTGGTGGATTAAATTTCTTTGACAAATTTTATTTCAGCAAAAAACGCTTTAGAAATTTCTAAAGCGTTTTTTGTTTTACCAAATTGCACTGCTGTAACTCCTACTAAACCAGATGTAATAGGTTCAAGAAATCGTTTGGAGATGGAGTTGGTTTCTTCCATGTAGTAGAATGCCACCCCCTACCCCCGCCGGCGGGGGATATTTTTTAAATTAAGAAAAGCACTTATTGCCCTATGTAGCGGAGGTACAGGTGTATATTTAAACAACAAAAAACCCCCGTCAACAAAAGCTGACGGGGGTTCTTTTTAATAAACAAACAAATTAATCCAGGGTAATATTTAAGCCCAAGCCTTTTAATTCATGCAACAATACGTTGAATGTTTCGGGTATTGCCAAGTAAGTTATGCTTGGAATTAGCATGCTAAAGGCATACACTGGGTATAAAAAATGGTATATGAGATTATCTACAGCTATTATTTTTTTATTGAATAGCTAAAAAGTTCCCATGTTTCCATATTACCAGAACTTAGCTCAATCTCCTTCTTAACTATGCCAATATTAGGACACATATAGATAATTACATTGTTTTTTGGAGAATGCATTATGACACCTGCGGCATCTCCTTTGCATTGCATTTTTATTACTGAGGTAAATGAATTGGTATCAATATTTAATGTGAGGTGCGAATCCAACAAGTATAATTTATACAAAGTATCAACTGGCATAAAATTGGCTGAAAAAATTGGATGGTCTGAGCACCAATCTCCCAAGGAGGAAAAATACATCCCATGTAAACTCAATAAATCTGTGCGATTATAAAATGATGAATAAAATGTCATATTGTAAATATCGGTAATAATACAAGTATCAGAGGCTGAGGAAAGAATATGACAAGGAGTCCGCTCGCAGGTAGATGGAGCAGAATTAACCAATGTTACTTCATCAATATTCGTTGAGCCAACTTTCCTATAGATCCACTTGCTCCCGGTATTGAATTTATAAGGAAATAAACTATCCGAATATGGGATATGCTTATAATAAGTACCTGAATTTTCTTGTTGCATTTCCTTTTTTTTGCAAGAAAAAAACAGTAAGATAAGTATGAGGTAAAGAAGTCTGAACTGCATGGCTCAACATGAAATTTGATCAATAATACGAAAAGTTCAAACATTATAAGATTAATTGGCGTATATGCAAAAAAGAGCCGCTCTACATTTCTGCAGAGCGGCTCTTTTTATTAATAAACAAACAAATTAATCCAAGGTAATATTTAAGCCCAAGCCTCTTAATTCATGCAACAATACGTTGAATGATTCCGGAATTCCGGGAGTTGGCATTGGATCACCTTTTACAATGGCTTCGTATGCTTTTGCACGTCCTATTACGTCATCTGATTTAATGGTTAAGATTTCTTGTAGGATATTAGCTGCACCGAATGCTTCTAATGCCCAAACCTCCATCTCACCAAAACGCTGACCTCCGAATTGAGCCTTACCACCTAAAGGTTGTTGAGTAATCAACGAGTAAGGTCCGATTGAACGCGCATGCATCTTATCATCCACCATGTGACCTAATTTCAGCATGTAAATGATACCTACCGTTGCAGGCTGGTCAAATTTCTCTCCAGTACCACCATCGGTCAAGAAAGTACGTCCAAATCGCGGTAAACCGGCTTTGTCGGTAATTGAATCGATATCTTCTAAGGTTGCACCGTCAAAAATTGGAGTAAAGTAGCGTTCTCCCAATTTTTCGCCGGCCCAAGCCAATACCGTTTCATAAATCTGACCTAAGTTCATACGAGAAGGTACACCCAGCGGGTTCAACACGATATCAACCGGTGTTCCATCGTCTAAGAATGGCATGTCTTCGTCTCTTACGATACGCGCTACAATACCTTTATTTCCGTGACGTCCGGCCATCTTATCACCCACTTTCAACTTACGTTTTTTAGCGATGTAAATTTTAGCCAATTGAACAATACCTGCAGGTAGCTCATCTCCAACAGTTAAAGCAAATTTGCGGCGTTTGTAAGCACCTAAAATATCGTTTGCCTTAATGGTGTAGTTGTGCACCAATACTTTTATCAATTCGTTGGTATCCTTATCAGTTGTCCATTTTGATGGATTGATGTTAGCATACTCAATTCCTGTCAACACTTTTTGAGAGAACTTAGTACCTTTTGGAATTTGCACTTCCTTGTAATTGTTCATTACACCTTGTGAGGTTTTTCCATTGGTTAAAGCAAACAGTTTATCTACCAATTTGGTTTTCAAAACAGTTACTTCCTTGTTCATTTCCTCGTCGATTTTATTCAACAAAGGTTTCTCATCTGCTTTGGTTTTGCGATCCTTGATTACGCGAGAGAATAATTTTTTATCGATAACCACACCACGCAATGAGGGAGGTGCCTTTAACGAAGCATCTTTCACATCGCCTGCTTTGTCGCCAAAGATAGCTCGTAATAATTTTTCTTCCGGTGAAGGATCTGTTTCTCCTTTAGGAGTAATTTTTCCAATCAAAATATCCCCTTCTTTCACCTCAGCACCTACGCGGATAAGTCCATTTCCATCCAAATCTTTAGTAGCTTCTTCGCTTACGTTAGGAATATCAGCAGTTAATTCCTCTAAACCGCGCTTTGTATCACGCACTTCTAGGGTATATTCATCCACGTGCACGGATGTGAAGATATCTTCACGCACTACACGTTCACTGATAACGATAGCATCCTCGAAGTTGTAACCTTTCCATGGCATGAAAGCCACTTTTAAGTTACGTCCAAGTGCTAACTCACCATTTTGAGTCGCATATCCTTCACACAAAACTTGTCCTTTGCTTACCTTCTCCCCTTTGGCCACAATTGGCTTTAAGTTGATACAGGTATTTTGGTTGGTTTTGCGGAATTTAGTGAGTTTGTATGATTTTGTATCGTCATCAAAACTTACCAAACGGTCATTTTCAGTGCGGTTGTAACGGATAACAATTTCATTTGCATCCACATATTCTACCACACCGGTACCTTCGGCATTAATCAACACACGAGAATCTTTCGCAACTAAAGGCTCCAAACCTGTTCCCACGATTGGCGCTTCAGGGCGCAACAATGGAACTGCCTGACGTTGCATGTTCGAACCCATCAGGGCACGGTTAGCATCATCATGCTCTAAGAAAGGAATCAAAGAAGCTGCAATCGAAGCAATTTGATTTGGAGCAACGTCCATCAAATCCACTTGATTCGGGTCAACCACTGGAAAATCTCCTTCAAAACGTGCTTTCACACGCACTGCATGCAGGTTTCCTTTGTCGTCGATATCAGCAATCGCTTGCGCAATTGTTTTTCCGTGTTCTTGTTCAGCGCTTAAGTACACCGGCTCTAAGTTGAAATTCACTTTACCGTCTTTTAATTCGCGGTAAGGAGTTTCAATAAATCCTAAACGATTAATTTTAGCGAATACACAAAGTGAAGAAATCAAACCAATGTTTGGTCCCTCTGGAGTTTCGATAGTACACAAACGCCCGTAGTGGGTGTAATGCACGTCACGCACCTCAAATCCGGCGCGTTCACGACTCAAACCACCTGGCCCGAGTGCCGACAATCTACGCTTATGTGTAATCTCAGCCAATGGATTGGTTTGATCCATGAACTGTGATAATTGGTTGGTTCCGAAGAAAGAGTTAATAACTGATGATAATGTTTTAGCATTAATCAAATCAGTAGGTGTAAACACCTCATTATCTCTTACGTTCATACGCTCACGGATGGTTCGCGCCATACGAGAAAGACCTACTCCGAACTGTGAATACAATTGTTCCCCAACAGTACGTACACGACGGTTACTCAAGTGATCGATATCATCCACATCAGCCTTCGAGTTGATTAGCTCAATCAAATACTTGATGATGGCGATGATGTCTTGTTTGGTTAACACTTTCACATCATCCGGAGTATCCATTTTCAACTTTTTGTTGATACGGAAACGACCTACTTCACCTAAATCATAACGTTTATCGGAGAAGAATAATTTATCGATAATACCACGCGCGGTTTCTTCATCCGGTGGTTCAGCGTTACGCAACTGACGGTAGATGTGTTCTACCGCTTCCTTTTCGGAGTTTGAAGTATCCTTTTGAAGGGTATTATAAATGATTGCATAGTCGGCAGAGTTAACTGATTCCTTATGCAAAATAATTGACTTTACATTGGCATCAAGGATAAGATCCAAGTGGTCTTTATCGATAACCGTTTCGCGGTCGATGATTACCTCGTTACGCTCGATTGAAACAACTTCACCGGTATCTTCATCCACGAAATCTTCCACCCAGGTTTTCAACACACGAGCAGCCAATTTGCGGCCGATTGCGGCTTTAATACCTGATTTGCTCACCTTCATTTCGTCGGCAAGGTTGAATATTTCGAGAATATCCTTATCGCTTTCGTATCCGATGGCACGCAACAATGTTGTTACCGGAAGTTTTTTCTTTCGGTCGATGTAGGCATACATCACAGAGTTGATATCCGTAGCAAATTCAATCCAAGAACCCTTAAATGGAATTACTCTGGCAGAATAAAGTTTGGTTCCATTGGCGTGGCGGCTTTGACCAAAAAATACTCCGGGCGAACGGTGCAATTGAGAAACAATTACGCGTTCAGCACCATTGATAACGAAAGTACCTTTCGGAGTCATGTATGGGATTGTTCCCAAATACACATCTTGCACGATGGTTTCGAAATCCTCGTGCTCCGGGTCGGTACAGTATAATTTTAACTTCGCCTTTAGTGGAACGCTGTAAGTTAATCCGCGTTCAATACACTCTTCGATGGAATAGCGGGGAGGATCAACGAAATAATCGATGAACTCCAACACGAAATTATTTCGTGCATCCGAAATCGGAAAATTTTCAGAGAATACTTTAAACAACCCTTCGTCCTGACGGTTTTCGGGTGTAGTTTCTAACTGGAAAAAATCCTGAAATGATTTCAGCTGTATATCCAAAAAATCAGGATAAGGTATCTGATTTTTCAGTGAAGAAAAACTTATTCTTTGAGATTTTTTATTTGTTGCCAAAACTAGAAGTATTAAAAGTTTAAATAAATGAGTAAAACAAAATAGCTACAAACTAGTTTAGACCTCTCCAAAAGGAACGGTCTAAACAGGACTTGTATTATTGAATACGCTTATTTAACTTCAACTTCAGCTCCAGCTTCTGTTAATTGAGTTTTTAAGTTTTCAGCGTCTTCTTTCGAAACACCTTCTTTAATTGGTTTTGGAGCTCCGTCAACTAAATCTTTAGCTTCTTTCAAGCCAAGACCAGTTAAGTCTTTCACCAATTTAACAACTGCTAATTTATTAGCACCGCTAGCTTTCAAAATTACATCGAAAGTAGTTTTTTCAGCTGCTGCTGCTCCACCTGCTGCAGGTGCTGCCATTACTGCTGCTGCTGCTGCTGGTTCGATACCATACTCATCTTTTAAGATAGTTGCTAATTCGTTTACTTCTTTTACTGTTAGGTTAACTAACTGTTCTGCAAAAGCTTTTAAATCTGCCATTTTATTTTTGTTTTAATTGTTAATTACTATTTGACTATTACTATTTGATTAAAAAAAATTACTGTTTTATGATTATTCAGGGCGTTCCGACAATGTTTTAACGATACCTGCCAATTTACCTCCGCTTGATTTAAGTGCAGAAATAACATTTTTAGCAGGCGATTGCAACAAGCTGATAATTTCGCCAATAACTTCTTCTTTGGACTTGATATCCGCCAAAGCGCCCAATTGATTGTTTCCGATATACACGCTTTCGCTTACGAAAGCACCTTTCAATACCGGTTTATCCGTTGGTTCTTTTCTGAAGGCTTTAATAAGTTTTGCAGGAGCATTTGCAACTTCGCAAAACATAACTGAAGTGGACCCTTTTAAGATGGGGAACAATTCAGAGAAATCTTTATCTGTTTTCTCCATTGCTTTTTGCAACAAGGTGTTTTTCACCACATGTAACGAAATTTGATTTTCGAAGCATTTTCTGCGCAAAGCATTTGTTTTTTCAACGGTTAAACCAGATATATCGGTTAAATAAAAATTTGAATTGTTGTTTAGTTTCTCAACCAAACTATCAATCATTTCATTTTTTTCTGACTTTTTCATTTTACTTTTCACTTCATCCACCAAAGGCGGACAGATTTATATTTTTGTTATAAACTAACTGCTTTAGTATCGATAGCAATACCGGGACTCATTGTGCTGGACATAGAGATACTTTTTACGTACACTCCTTTAGCACTAGATGGTTTCAATTTTCCGATAGTTTGCAACAATTCGTTTGCGTTTTCTGCAATCTTTTTGCTGTCGAAACTAACTTTACCAATTGAAGCATGCACGATACCGGCTTTGTCAACCTTAAAGTCGATTTTACCTGCTTTTACTTCCGTAACCGCTTTACCAACTTCCAGTGTAACTGTTCCGGTTTTAGGATTCGGCATTAAACCACGAGGACCTAAAACTTTTCCTAAAGCACCTACTTTACCCATAACACTTGGCATAGTAATAATTACATCGATATCTGTCCAGCCTGCTTTAATTTTTGCGATATAATCGTCCAATCCAACGTGGTCAGCACCTGCAGCTTTTGCTTCAGCTTCTTTATCGGGAGTACAAAGCACTAATACGCGTACTGTTTTTCCGGTACCATGTGGTAAGGAAACTATACCACGAACCATTTGATTGGCTTTGCGGGGATCTACTCCTAAACGGACAGCCAAATCAACTGACGAATCGAATTTAGTAGTACTTACTTCTTTAACCAGGGCAGCTGCTTCAGCCAATTGATATGACTTGTTAGCATCCACTTTGCCCAGGATTGCTTTTCTTTTTTTAGATATTTTTGCCATCTTTTTTGTATTTTGAATTTTCAGTAAAAAGCCTTTCGACTTACACTAAAAAATTAAAATTATTTTTTTAAAGGACTCTCTCCGGTAACGGTTAATCCCATACTACGGGCAGTTCCAGCCACCATGCTCATTGCTGATTCGATTGTAAAACAATTTAAATCGGGCATTTTAATTTGAGCAATGTCTTTTACTTGCGCCCAGGTTACAGTACCCACTTTTTTACGGTTAGGTTCAGCTGACCCGCCTTTTATTTTAGAGGCATCAATCAGTTGCACTGCAACGGGAGGAGTTTTGATGATAAAGTCGAACGACTTATCAGAATATACGGTAATGATTACAGGTAATACTTTTCCTGCTTGATCTTGCGTTCTGCCATTGAATTGCTTGCAAAACTCCATAATGTTCACCCCTTTGGAACCTAATGCAGGACCGATGGGAGGTGAAGGATTTGCAGCACCACCTTTTACTTGTAGCTTAATAAAGCCAGTTACTTCTTTTGCCATTTTATTTAGTTTATTGTCTTTGGTTTTTGGTTCTTAGCAAAAAGTGGAAGCTTTATAAACTTTAAACTTTAAACCCAAAACTTTAAACTTGTTATTACTCTTTTTCAACTTGCAAATAGCCTAATTCCAAAGGCGTTTTGCGACCGAAGATTTTCACCATTACTTTCAACTTCTTCTTCTCTTCGTTTATTTCTTCGATTACCCCGCTAAAGCTATTGAAAGGACCATCTACTACTTTTACTGTTTCACCAACAATAAAAGGAATATTCAATTCTTCGTCTTTATCGGCTAATTCGTCCACATTACCTAAAATGCGGTTAACTTCATTCATTCTTAAAGGAACCGGATCCCCATTTTTATCACCCAAAAATCCAATTACTCCGGTAACGTTTTTAATCGTGTGTGGAATCTCCCCAATCAAAGCTGCCTCAATCAGAATATATCCGCCAAAATACGGGCGTTCTTTACTGATTTTTTTTCCATTTCTGATTTGATAAATCTTTTCAGTTGGAATTAAAATTTGCGATACGTAATCGCCCATTCCAATACGATTGATTTCCACCTCAATGTATTGCTTAATCTTTTTTTCCTTGCCACTGATAGCTCGGACAACATACCACTTTTTAACTTGTTCTGCAGGTGCTGTTGCCATTGTTATCGCGTCAATTTATATAGGTTCTCCATAATTAAACGGAAGCTTGAATCCATTGCTAAAATAATGATGGCAATAATTAATGATGCTACCATCACAATGATTGCGCTGCTTTGCAATTCTGCCCAGGTTGGCCAAGATACTTTTGTAAAGAGCTCTTGACTTGTTTCCTGAAAATATGCTTTTATTTTATTCACTGTAATTTCTTTATTTGTTGTTAATTGTTCTTCTATCTTCAATCCAACCGTATCTTTTAACCCTTAACCTTTAACTCATCTTTTTGCACGGGCGGAGAGATTCGAACTCCCATCAAAAGTTTTGGAGACTTCTATTCTACCCTTGAACTACGCCCGTTTATTAGTTTTAAGGGTTTCAAGTTTAAAGTTTAAAATTCGATTGGGTTTACCAACAAAATTCTAAACTTTAAACGTTAAACCAGAAACCTTTATTTATTTAATTACTTCAACCACTTGACCAGCACCTACTGTTCTTCCACCCTCACGGATAGCGAAACGTAAGCCTTTGTCCATAGCTACCGGCATAATCAACTTAACTGTAATAGTTACGTTATCGCCAGGCATAACCATTTCGCGTCCTGCTGGTAACTCGATTTCTCCAGTTACGTCAGTTGTACGCAAGTAAAACTGAGGACGGTATTTGTTATGGAATGGAGTGTGACGTCCACCTTCTTCTTTTTTCAATACATAGATTTCAGCTTTGAAATCAGTGTGCGGGGTAATTGAACCCGGTTTAGCGATAACCATACCTCTGCGGATATCTTTTTTATCGATACCACGAAGTAATAAACCTACGTTATCACCAGCTTCTCCACGATCCAATAATTTACGGAACATTTCAACACCTGTAACAACTGATTTTAAACGCTCCACTTGCATACCCATGATTTCAACTTCCTCACCAGAGTTAACAACACCAGTTTCGATACGACCTGTAGCAACAGTTCCACGACCGGTAATAGAGAACACATCCTCAACAGGCATCAAGAAAGGCTTTTCAACTTCTCTTGGCGGGATTGGAATGAAGTTATCAACAGCATCCATCAATTCCATGATTTTTTCCATCCATTTAGGCTCTTTGTTCAAACCACCTAAAGCAGAACCACGGATAATTGGAGTGTTGTTTCCATCAAATTGATAGAATGTCAACAATTCGCGGATTTCCATTTCAACTAAGTCAAGTAACTCAGCATCATCCACCATATCCACTTTATTCATAAACACAACAATTTTAGGTACACCAACCTGGCGAGCCAAAAGAATGTGTTCACGTGTTTGAGGCATCGGTCCGTCAGTAGCTGCAACCACAAGGATTGCACCGTCCATTTGAGCCGCACCAGTAACCATGTTCTTCACATAATCCGCGTGACCTGGGCAGTCAACGTGAGCATAGTGACGGTTTTGTGTTTGGTATTCAACGTGAGAAGTATTGATTGTAATACCTCTTTCTTTTTCTTCAGGAGCGTTATCAATTGAAGAGAAATCTCTTACTTCAGACAATCCCTTTTCAGCTAAAACTGTAGTGATTGCTGCAGTAAGTGTAGTTTTACCGTGGTCAACGTGACCGATGGTTCCAATGTTAACGTGTGGTTTGGAACGGTCGAATTTTTCTTTAGCCATTGCTATTATTTATTAATTGTTGTGTTTATTATTTATTTGTTTCAAAAAAAATTTAATCTTTTTCAGTTCCTTTTTTGCGTTTTTCGCATTTAAATGCAATTTCTACTGTTTGTTGTTCCCCCTCATTTTCTTCCAAACAAAACTCTTGAAACCCATTATATCAAAGGCTTTTGATGTGAAGTAAAGACACAAAAAAACAGCCCTTTTTCTAAAAAGGACTGCAAATGTAGAAAAGTATTGCGTATATGCAAAAAATATTTTGTTTTTTTCGCTTGAAACAATCGGGCTTACACCGTAACCTGCAATAATTTGACTTTACAAAGTGCCTGTTTGCACTTATTTCATACTTAATTCTTTCGCTTCCCCTGTTTATTAGACTACATTTGTTAACTATTTAAAATTCAGCAGAAAGCGACGTAACAATTTCTCCTTACATTCGTTAACACAAAAGGAAGTCATCCAGGACTTTCACTACCCATTACTTTTCTGGACATTAAAGTCAACCAACCTAATGATTCATGAAAGCAAAATTCACCATCCTTTTCCTTTTATTATTTTTTAACATTCATCTAGAAGCAGCGCAATATTCAGGTTCAACCGCCTACCAAGTTACAGGGAATTTAGTTGCTGACAGTAACAATCAAGTTATTATTTACCTTAAACTGGATGCCACTTCAACTCCACCCGGTACTTGGGGAGTGAATGGAGTTAGTTTTAGAATGATTAATACCAGCAATTCGATGGTTCGAGCAGCCAAATTGTTTTACAGTACGAGTTCAACCTTTAGCAGTACAAACCTATTGGATAGTATTAGCAATCCCGGTGATACACTAGTTTTTCAGTTTAGCCTGCAAAATTTAGGTTCCTTAAGTCGCTATCTTTATTTAGTTTATGATATTGATTCGAATGTGAGTTGCAATACCCATTTTTTTGATGCCAGCGTTGTAACATCCTCCTTATCCATTACTGGATTAGGTGCCGGTAATTACACTCCGGTTAACCCTAGCCCAAACGGAAGCAGGTTACTTCCCAATCCCACTGTTACTCCATCGATAACTATAAGTCTAGACACGATAATTACATGCTTAAGCGATACTGTTTCATTTACAGCAATTGCTTTGAATGGAGGCTCCCATCCAAGTTACAAATGGTATAAAAATGGAACCTTAGAAGAAACCAATACGAGCGGGCAATTCAAGATTAACGATTTGGATGCCGGAGATATTATTCTTTGTAAACTCCTTTCCTCTTTGCCATGCATTACTGCTTCGCCTGTAAGTTCTAATACGCATTTGGTTTCAATACAAACAATTACGCATTTGGTTACCCTCTCAGCTAATGGGATGCAAACCCTCGGCAACTTGGTTCAATTTACTGCCCAATCCAATTATGGTGGAAGTTCTCCCAATTATCAGTGGTATAAAAACAATGTACCAATTGGCGCCGATAACAATACCTTTTTGGATAGCACGTTAATTTCGGGTGACCAGGTTTATTGTACGGTTGAAAGCAACAACACTTGTGTGTTACCAAGCATTGCGAGTTCGGCAGTGTTTACCGTTTCATTTGCAAATTCCGAAAGAAGTAGGGATGTTGCTTTGCTTGATTTAGGGCCGGAAAATCAAGAAACAAATGGTTCGAACCTCTATTCAGCCAGCCACATGTTAGATGTGGCCGGTATATCCTATAAAGTGGTGACGGATATTTTTGAAGCACAAAATTACAATATGGTTTTAGGAAGCTCTACTGTTGGGAATGGCGTATTTTCGAATGATGAACACATTGCTTTGCGTAATTACGTTAGAAGTGGTGGCATATTATTCTCGATTCGATTAAAAGATCCTGATTTATACCCCTTGTTTGGCATCAGTAGTTTTGATACAAAAACCGATCGGCATACGATGAATTGGAATATGGCTACGAATGATCCAGCCTTGTTATGGTTTGATGACCCACTTGAGCATATTATTTCATTAGGAGATACCTCTACTCCATCTGTTATTGAAACACTTGGTTATACTGTAGGTACGGCAACTGCATTAGGATTATACGACGATGGAAAAGTATGTTTTTCAAAAAATGCTTATGGTACAGGCTATGCCTATAATTTTGGCATTAGTTTGAAAGAAATAATCTTTCGTAATCAAGTAAATAAGGATTATGATGCGGAACGTGAATATACCAATGCATTTGAACCCACAACAGATGATTTATTTTTATTGATGCGCGCCATCTATACTGAACATATTAACTATGGCGTTTGGAAACATACCAGCCCAAATAATAGCAAATCCACCTTAATTGTAACGCACGACATTGATGCGCTTAGTTCGGTAAATTTAATGGAGTCGTTTGCCAATTATGAAGATTCAACAAAAATAGGCTCCACGTATTTTATGACGGTGCATTACAACAATGATTTAATTAGTGCTTTTTACGATTCGAGCATTACTGATTTAAACTTATTGCTAACCAAAAACCGAACAATTGCAAGTCATTCTGTTGGTCATTTTTCTGATATGGATGATTCCACTATTGTATTAACCGGAACTTCAGGAAACACGCGTGCTAGCTACCTTCCACTTAATAATGGAGGTGCAACAGTTGGTGCTAGCATTTGGGGTGAACTGGAAGTATCAAAAAACTTGCTTCAAACGGATTGTGGTACAACAATTCGTTCCTTTCGACCAGGTTATTTATTGGTTCATCCAAAACAAATGAAGGTAATGGATTCATTGGGTTATGCTTTTAGTTCGTCCTATACTGCTGCAGATGTGCTTACTAATTTTCCTTATTTCATTCATGAAGATAAATCTTTTCAATCCCGGCTCACCGGCATGCTAGAGATACCATTGGCCACCTCTGACGTTATTCGTGATTATATTTTGGATTCCTTGAATTATCCCACCTTGGTAACCAAGTGGAAAAACGTATATCTCCGCAATCATGCGAATAATGCGCCAACAGTTTTATTGATTCACCCTACAAGAAGTTATAAGCTTACGGCGCAACGTAGCTTTGTGAATCAATTACCCAATGGTGTTTTATTTAAGAGTCTTGAAGCCTATGGAGATTACTGGAAACATAGAAATCAGGTATTGTATACTTCAACATTAATTGGCAATTCACTAACGTTAGTTATTTCAAATGCAAGCCTTCCGCTGGATAGCAGTATAAGTTTTATTATTGACCATGGGCAAAACTTAAGTTTAATTTCAGTTACAGATGAGAGCGCCCAGCCGATTGCCTTTTTACAAGAGAATTGGGAAAACGATTCAAAAATAATTTATTTGAAAAGAGAGGATTTAATTGGGATGCAAGAACTTTCGATGAATAGTAAACCCATTGAGGAAAATTTTTCTTTGCAAATTGTACCGAATCCCTTTTCCAATAAAACAGAAATTTCATTTACACTCGCGACAAACGCTGAAGTTCAATTAAGCATTTTGAATAATTTGGGCGAAGAGGTGGCTCAATTGGTGCATGAGAGTTTAGTATCCGGGGCATATAAAAAGACCTTCGAAAGCAGTTCGCTACACGAAGGTCTTTATTATTGTAAACTGAGTGTGAATGGTAAAACCAAAGTAAGTAAGTTGGTTTTGATGCGTTAATTGGAGCCTGATGTTTTTTAATCTATAACCGCCCATTGCATTATTGGCTTCGCCTATTAGGTTAACACCATTTGTATTGCATTATTGCTTTTCCAAGAGTACTTTCAAATTACCCAAACTAGTAGCCATATCATTCCCAATCATTTCTTCCATGTTCATTAATAGCAACATAAGGTTCATTGGGTAGTCCATTTTTCCTTTAAATCCCCATTTTACTTTGGTTTGATTATCGCCTTCGGCTTGGGTGATAAAATACCCTTTATCGGTAGCTACAAATGGTTTTGTGAAGCGCAATTCTACATCCATTCTTGACCCTTCTACAATGCTCATTATTTCTTGCTCTCCTGTTCCAACTTGATCGTTCTGACTATCCCAGGAAGCAATAAAACCAACCGTTCCATCGGTACCTTTGTAATCCATTTTTGCATTTGGGTCGGTCATGTTCCATTTGCTGAAGTAGTTTTGATTTTTGAGATTTTTCACATAATTAAAGACCTCTGCATTGGGTTTATTAATTACAATTTCTCGTTCAACTGCATAATCTTTACGAGTAAATGCAGCGGTAATTAGTGCAATGGCAATTATCGCAAGCAATGCGATTCCGATTTTTTTTAGAATTTTCATTTTTTTGAGGGGTTGGTTTAGGGAGCTAAAATATTGATTTTTTTTATGAATAGAAATCAATTAGTAGAGCTTGCTAAGCATTCGTTTATTTAACCGCAGAGGAAGCAGAGTAGGCGCGAAGGGCGCGGAGTATTATTTATGTTGAGCAAATGAAGAAACAAACATTTAGTAAAAGTAATGATAAGGATTTAACCGCTTAGGACAAATCAGAAATAAGAAGTACCTTTTGATTTAGACGGTAATGCAAATTAGCACTATTTTAATTAACACACCTACATTTCCCAATTTGACCATTAATTCTGGCTCACGCACAACGCAGTTGATACAATCTTCTTTACTATTAATTGCTCAAAGAAAAAGTTTAAATTTGGCGTAAAGGACTTCGATATTGTTAATATTTTCAATGACGATAATCATGTGGTGAATGATATTTATCATAAATTTCGTTCGATTTCTAAAATACATTTGGCCAACAAAAAAACACTATGGGTTCAGCATCGCTTATTTTGTTATTGATTTGTGGAGTTGCCTTTGCTGCGGGCGGAATACTACTTTCTAAGGCACTTGCAAAAACATCCCTAAACGATTCGAAAGGACTCCCTTACGAATGTGGAATTCCAACTATTGGAACCTCCTGGATTCAATTTAATGTAGGGTATTATTTATTTGCACTTATCTTTTTAGTGTTTGATGTGGAGTTAGTTTTCATGTACCCTTGGGCAGTGGTTGTGAAGGAAGTTGGCATGGTGGCATTTTTCGAAATTTTAGTATTCATGTTTATTTTATTTATGGGCTTGTTATATGCCTGGAAAAAAGGAGCACTAGAATGGATGTAAAAAACAAAATCGAATTTCCGGGTCAATTGCATGAGACTCCTGATGGTGGATTTTTAGTTACCAAATTAGATGATGTAATAAATTGGGCTAGATCCAATTCAATATGGCCATTGATATTTGGAACCAGTTGTTGTGCCATTGAAATGATGCACTCTGCAGATGCAAAATACGATTGGTCGCGATTTGGATTTGAAGTAGCAAGAGCCTCGCCTCGACAAGCGGATTTAATAATCGTATCCGGTACAATTGTGATGAAAATGGCACCGGTGCTAAAGCGATTATACGATCAAATGCCCGATCCAAAATATGTTATTGCGATGGGCGCTTGCACCATTTCGGGCGGACCATTTTTTTACAATACGTATTCGGTGGTAAAAGGGGTAGATCACATTATACCTGTGGATGTATATGTTCCGGGATGCCCGCCAAGACCTGAAGCATTGTTGCATGGAATGATAACCCTTCAAGAAAAAATTAAAAACGAAGCGTACTTCCGAAAAGAAAAAAAGTAATTTATGACCAACGAAGAATTAAAAGCAAGCATCAGTCTTCTTCAGCCATCGTGTACTTATGATGAAAGCGGAGAATTTTTGAATGTGTGCATTTCAGCTGAAGAATTGCTTCCATTCATGCAAACACTTCGTTCAAAAAATGAATTGTATTTTGATTATTTGTTTTGCCTTACTTGCGTGGATTGGAAGGATCATTTGATGATGGTATACTTTTTAAATTCAAGACTTCATCATCACACGATAGTGGTAAAAGCAAAGATAAGCGATACTGAAAATCCTAGTATTGAATCGGTTAACGACATTTGGAAAACAGCTGAATTAAATGAAGATGAAGTGTTTGATTTATTTGGTGTGAAATTTAAAAATCATCCCAATTTAAGACGACTTTTTATGCCTGAAGATTGGAAAGGATATCCGCTGCGAAAGAATTATGAGGACGAACACATGATAGAATTATAGATGCTGCTGGGAGAAAATCAGATTACCGAAGACGGAGAATTTGTAATTAACATGGGGCCACAGCATCCGGCTACCCACGGTGTTTTGCATTTAAAAATATGGCTCGATGGGGAGACGATTAAAAAAGTAGAACCACACTTGGGATACATCCATCGCTCTATAGAGAAAATGAGTGAGAGTTTATCTTATCGTCAATTTATTTTTGCCACCAGCCGAATGGATTATTTATCGGCACATATCAACAATCAAGCTTGTGCTTTAGCGGTTGAAAAAGGTTTACAAATTGAAGCAACTCCTCGTGCGCAGGCCATTCGAATTATTATGGCCGAACTAACCCGCCTTGCTTCGCATGAATTATGGTGGGCCGCTGCGGGATTGGATTTGGGAGGTGTTACCCCTTTCTTTTATGCTTTTCGCGAAAGAGAAGCGATTAACGACATTATGGAAGAAACCTGTGGTGCGCGCTTAACGCAAAATTATATGGTGCCCGGTGGAGTGATGCAAGATATACATCCTAACTTTCAAAAAAGAGTAAAAGATGTTTTAAAACAAATAAAAGATAACATGCATGAGTACGATGAAATTCTTACCGGCAATGTTATTTTTCAAAATAGATTAAAGGATGTTGGTTTCATTTCCAAAGAAGATGCCACCTCTTATGGTTGCTCGGGCCCAACAGCAAGAGCATCCGGAATAAGTTGTGATGTTCGAAAATTATATCCTTACGATGGATATGATAAAGTGCAATTTGACGAAATATTAGGAACTGGCGGTGATTGTTGGGCAAGGTATCAAATACGCATGGCGGAGATGTTGCAATCGGTTCATATTATTGAGCAATTGATTGACAATATTCCTGAAGGCGATTATCAAACCAAAACAAAAGCAGTATTAAAATTACCGAAAGGAGAATTTTACCAACGTGTGGAAACTGCTCGCGGAGAGTTAGGTGTGTATTTAGTAAGCGATGGAGGAACAACCCCCTACAGATGTAAATACCGATCACCCGGATTTTCAAATTTATCGGCCATCCCACACATGGCAAAAGGATTTAAGATTGGAGATTTGGTTGCAATTATGGCAACCGTTGATTTAGTTATACCGGATATTGACAGATAAATAAAAACTACTTTGAACCTGCTATTTCTATCCTATAGTTTTTCATCACTTGCCACAGGGTTGCATAATTGGTTACGCGCTAATATTTCGAATGATTTTGGTTTGATGGTTTTGGAAATGGTAATAACCGGAGTAAGCCTATTAGTATTTTTGGTAGTGCTTTGTTTCTTTTTAGGATACATGGAACGCAAGGTTGCCGCTTTTATGGAATTACGCTTAGGACCTAATCGTGTTGGACCAAAAGGCACATTGCAAATTGTAGCGGATACGTTGAAATTACTCTTTAAAGAAGGCTTAACACCGGATGCATCCGATAAATTTTTATTCAACCTTGCCCCCGGAATCATGGTGGTTACCTCGATGCTGGCGATTGCACCGATTGCATTTGCGCGTAATTTTCAGATTTGGGACATCAATATTGGAGTGCTTTATGTTTCTTCTATTTCTTCTATGGGCGTAATTGGAATATTGATGGCAGGATGGTCGAGCAGCAATAAATATTCTTTAATTGGTGCGATGCGCAGTGGCGCTCAAATAGTGAGTTATGAATTGTCGGTGGGATTATCTTTAATTACAATTGTTATTCTATCAGAAAGCTTAAGCTTAAATGATATTGTAGAAAGCCAAGCCAACGGTTGGTGGATTTTTAAAGGACATGTACCGGTGATCATCGCTTTTGTAATTTTTGTAGTTGCATCGACAGCCGAAATTAACCGTGCTCCATTTGATTTAACAGAAGCGGAACAAGAGCTTACCGGCGGTTTTCATACCGAATATGCAGGGATGAAATTTGCTATGTTTTTGCTTTCCGAATACATTAATTTATTTATAGTTTCAGCGATTGCTGCCACTATTTTCCTTGGCGGATGGATGCCCTTGCACATTGGCAATTTTGCCGCTTTTAATCATATCATGGATTACATACCCAGCTTTGTTTGGTTTTTCGGCAAAACGTTTTTCATCATTTTTATCATCATGCAATTCCGCTGGACCTTTCCGCGCTTGCGTATTGATCAATTGCTGAATTTAGAATGGAAATACTTATTGCCCATTAGCATGGTGAATATATTGTTGGTGACGTTGATGGCAATCATGGGGTGGCATTTTTAAACGAGAACAGATGTCTTTAAAAAAATATTTCGGTACCATTTTTAATTCAATTAAATCCCTGTTAACAGGAATGAAATTGACGGGATATTATTTTACACATCCCAGTAAAATTATTACGGAAGAATATCCGGACAATAGGGCTACACTTCAAATGGCTGATCGTTTTAGAGGAGAAGTTATTATGCCGCACGATGAAAACAATGAACACAGTTGCACCGGTTGTCAAGCTTGTGAATTGGCTTGTCCGAACGGTTCCATAA
Source organism: Bacteroidota bacterium (assembly GCA_016721765.1). Classification (NCBI taxonomy): domain Bacteria; kingdom Pseudomonadati; phylum Bacteroidota; species Bacteroidota bacterium. The sequence continues at coordinate 1,948,479 of JADKHO010000001.1, read as the reverse complement.
AAATAATTACAAAGCAAGAATTGCTACCCGATGGC